>CAYOTW010000087.1:0-2684 GCA_964407005.1 Candidatus Woesearchaeota archaeon
GACTTTTATCGGCCATTCTTTACCGTCCGAACTCCACCGGTCAAAAACAGAAAGCGAAAAATCTCCGACAATGTTGTCGATCGACTTTTTAAATGAAACCGACTTCCAGCCGGAAAACCTTTTGTTATTTAATTTTAATATGAAATCATTCATTCTGACAGTATTTCCAGCGGCTGACCGCTTATAAATCCCGGATGAAAAACATTGTTTCTTAAAAGGATTTCTGTTTCCCGGCTTAAATCCTCATAAAAATCATACGACAGGTAAAGAGACGGCAAGGTCGAAGACAAAAAGATATCTTTTATGAAAGGCAATCTCTCCGACCTTTCATCAATAGAACGCTGCCCCAAAGCCAGAAGATCAGACAGTTTTAAAAAAGAATCATCGGACGCCGTGTATAATATATTGTCGAATTTATCCGTCAAGATAGATTTCAGAATTTTCGCGTCGTTCACCGAAACAATTTTAAGTGACGCAATATTTTTGATTGAAAGCGCCGCGGACGTTTGTATTATGAAGTTTTTTAAGTTATCATCGTTCGAATTTGAAGCGGAAGACTGAAACGTTCCGCCGCCTTCGTATTCCGTAGCATTTATATTTTCATAAAATCGTGAGCGGAAGGAATATTCAGAAAAATCGTTTTCGCTATTATCCGCCTTTAATAGATTTATTAATGATTCTGAAAGGTCCGCGCCGGATAAAACAAGGTCTTCGAATCTCGCGTTAAGGATTCTCAATTCATTCTGATAGTTAAATGTTTTCTTCGCATTTTTTTTTACATTTCCGATAAAATTTATGGCGGAATCAAGCGAAGACTTCGCCGCGTTAATCACATTTAGCGGACTTCCGGCAACGTCCCAAGCGGTAGAAAAGCCGTCTTTCAAAATCTGAAGAGTCTCGTTCGCCGCAGATTCTATTTCTTCAGTAATGTCTTGTATAATCGAAGGAAAAACCGACCTTTCGACCTGTACAAATTCAAAAGAAATCCTTGCCATTCTGCCTTCGCTTGTGGTTTCGCGAATGCTTAAAATTTTTGAATTGCCGCGTATTTTACCATAATAAGGATGTATCAGTTCACCGGGTCCGGCCGTTTCTGCCGCTTCAATTAAAGAGTTTTTCTTTTCAAAATAATCATCGCCGACAATATAACCGTCAATCTTGAAAGAGCGCGGAGCGCGGCCAAGGTCTTCGACGTATGGATTAGATTTCCCCGGAAATTCATGTTCAACCGTTTTCCGGCCGAAAGTTGATTCTGCACTCTCTATAAAAAAATCTGCTCCACGGAAAGAAGCTGGACGAAGATTATTTTTCCATGACATATCTTTTTCCCATCTTACGGCGTCGCAAACTGCGGCCCGTAGTTCGTTTCAAGATTTAATCCATTCCCGCCGGGTTTGCTTTCAGCGCGCATTCCGGACGGTGCATTCTCGAATTTTACCGAGACTTCGTTTTTATTTTTTTCTCCGCCGACGACTATCTTATCCGCCGCAGACTTAGCGGCGGCGTCAGCACTTTTTGCCGCTGCCTGTTTTCCATCTCCGCCGCCAAAGCCTAAAAATCCGGCGACCTTTTTAAGCGGCCCCATTATTTTATTTAATCCTGCTTTTATCTTTTTTACTGTTTTGTCCCAATTCATAGCAAGCTGTATCGGCCAAGTCATAAAGAAAAACATATAATCATATATTTTTTTTACAGGCGCGATAAACGCATTATAAAAAGCGAGAAATCCCTCTTTCATTCCGGACCATAAAGCATTCCAGGCTGAAGAAATTTTCTCTATCACCGCCAAAAATGTATTTTTTAAAAAGCCGGTTATTTTGTCCCATTTAACAAAAAGGAACGCTATTCCGGCGGCAAGAGCCGCGACCCCGGCCACAACAGCAAGAACCGGAAGCGAAACCGCAGAAAGCGCGGCCCCAAGC
Organism: Candidatus Woesearchaeota archaeon; assembly: GCA_964407005.1. Taxonomy (GTDB): domain Archaea; phylum Nanobdellota; class Nanobdellia; order Pacearchaeales; family GW2011-AR1; genus CAYOTW01. The sequence goes on from CAYOTW010000087.1 coordinate 1,923, forward strand.
GCACCGACAACAACAAGTAACGGTCCGACCACGGCGGCAACCGCTCCAATTACGACAATAATTTTCTGCGTTCCTTTGCTTAAACCTTGAAATTTCTCTGTCAATTTTATAATAAAATTTCCGGCCTTCATTATGAACGGCGCCAGAGTCTCGCCGATAGTAATTGCCATGCCTTCAAGCGCGGACGCAACCCGTCGTATTGATCCGCCGAATCCGCTTTCCATTATTCGCGCGATCTGCTTTGAAATACCGCCGGAATTTTTCATCTGCTCCGATAATGTTTCTATTCCGGAAGACCCTTCTTTCATCATTGCAAGAATTGCCTGTCCACCTGTACGCCCGAATTTCTTCATTATTTCCGGAGCAGTCGCTCCATTTTTTAAAAGTCGGTCAATCTCGGCGTTAAATGCTGACATAGGTTTACCGGTTTCGGAAAATTCAATCATAGCATTCATAAGCTGTCGACCGGCTTTCGATCCGCGAATACCAGCACCGGCCATTTTCGCAAGAATTGCAGTTGTGTCCTCAAGCGAAACGCCAAGATTCGAAGCAGTTCCACCTACGAATTGATAAGCCTCACCGAGTTCACGGACATCGGTATTCGCTTTAGTCGCTGCAGTAACAAGGACATCATTAACGTGAGCAAGATCGGATGTCTTCAGGGACATCGAGGTCATAATATTAGTTGCAATGTCGGCCGACTCCGCGAGATCAAGCTGTCCGGCAGAAGCAAGCGCGAGTGTCCCTGGCAATGCTTTCATC
>CAYOTW010000088.1:0-2671 GCA_964407005.1 Candidatus Woesearchaeota archaeon
GCCTGAACAGGGACCTTATCATCCGCCGTAAAATACCAATGTATTACGGTGGGGGAACATTCATGCAAAATATGGGAAGTATGATAAACGAGGGATGGGAATTAAATGTTGAAGCCATTCCTGTTAACACCCATAATTTTTCATGGTACACTTCATTCGGGTTTTCCAAAAACAATGAAATTATCACTAAAGTCCATGATCTTAAAGATACACTAAATTTTAACTACCAGGAATACCTGGTACCAGATTTTATGCTCACACCAAACAAAATAATGGGTGATATAATCGGGTATAAATATAAAGGTGAATGGACTCCCGCGGATGATTCTTTAATGACAACAGGTATATCAACCACAGGGGAATAAAATACCTTAACAATGATACAAATGACCTTAAACTCACGGAAGATGATAAAGTGGTTATTGGAAATTCACTACCCGACTTTATTTGTCATTGGCAGCATAATTTTCAGTATAAAAATTTTATTATAGACATGATATGGCAAGCTGTAATAGGCGTTGACAAGTTTAATGCAACACGAGCCAGCACTTATTATTCCCAATTAAATGAAGATGTTTATAACATTGTGCATGACTCGCTTAGTTACCACAGGGATCAATATTTCTATGAATCATCTTTTTTTATGGAAGATGCAAGCTATATCCGGTTAAAACAGCTTAATTTTATCTATAAGTTACGAAAACCAATATTGGGCCATGTTAATGTAAGTGTCTCTTTAAGCTTTGAGAACCTGCTTACATTAACCCATTATAAGGGCTACGACCCCGAGGCAGCTATTTACACAGATAACATTTTTTCTGATAATGCCATTGACCTCGGTGCTTACCCTTCGCCCAAAAGTGTTTTTCTTGGTATTGACTTAACATTTTAAAATTATATCATTATGTACAAAAAGATTTGTAACATATTAATAATCTTATCACTTTGGCAGATAAGCTGCGAAAAAGGTATTATTGAACAGCCTGATAACAAATATCAAATTCTGGATACAGAAGATGACTTGGCAGAAGGGATTAATGCTGCATATAAAAAATTAGCCGAAGCTTTAAATTATCATTTTATTTTATCTGCTAAAAGTGATGATATTAATTTATTAGAGCATTTAAGAAGGTCGGGGTCTAATGATACTTTAACTGAGTGTAAATGTAGTGAGAGAGAAATATCCATTGAACAAGCAAATGATTTTTATAGATTAATATATAAATCAATTCTAATGACAAATAAAATTATACATTCCTTTAAAAACAATAAAATAGATGTTCAATTACAATCATGCCTGGGCGAAGCTTATTTTTTAAGGGCATATAATTATTATAAATTAACCCGGGTTTTTGGCCGTTTACCATTGGTAACTGACTTGATCGTAAACTATAACATCCCCTTGGCTACTTACACCGAAATATACAACCAAATTGAATCGGACCTGATTAAATCGCAGGAATATTTACCTGAGAACAGGCCGGATGCCAGGTTAAAGGGGGAAACTCCATATGTTGCTACAGCTAATGCCTTATTGGCAGAGGTCTATTTAACCATGGGCGGGTATCCTGTTAATGACCAAAGTAAATATCAACTTGCTGCTGAAACGGCGCTTTCAGTTATTAACAACAAAGATAGATATGGGATAGGCCTGGTTGAGGATTTTGCCAATCTATGGAAATGGAATGCACATGATAACAAAGAATCTTTATGGTTATTATATTATGAAAATCCGCATTTTTTTGGCCATCTTTTGCCTGAAAGGTCATTTATGGCATGTTTCCCAAATAACTACAGAAAACATATAACCTTTTGGTACCATAAGTTATCTAAAATAATGGAAGGATCCGAATATACAGAACAACTTGAATATATTGAACCACGGGAATATTCAAGCTCAGATCTTGTCTACTACAATAACCCTGGTACAGAAACCTTTGTATGGGAGGATATGAGTCATTCACAAAGTAATCTGTTTTACTGTATTGTGGCAGGCAAAAAACAAGTCATAAATAGTGCTTCAGGTTTTGATAATGCTTCATCATATTCAATTGACAAACTACCATATCCATATTTACTAGATGAAATAAACATAGAAGTTTATTTGTCAAGAGATACTTCCAATGGTATTGATATAGAACAGACTTATGATAATTACATCAATCATAATAAAAATTTTTATTCTCCTCACTATTATCACATGCTCAGATATGCTCACGTCCTGTTGACATATGCCGAAGCCAGGGCACGATCCGGTACGCTTGACAATTCGGCTTATGAAGCGATTAACAAAGTCCGCAGACGTGCAAATAATCTGCCTTTAAATGCACAATCAAAACATGACTTAACACCCGGTTTATCAAATGCTGCTTTTGCTGATTCGGTAGTTAAAGAAAGAGGATGGGAGTTTTGTCATGAGATAGAAGGACGGTGGAGTGACATTATCCGGTTACAATGTTATGATAAAATCAAACAACAACGTTATGAAAATGACCTTAAAGTTACAGGCTTTGATAATGTATTTGAAGGCCATACATATTTCATCCCATTGCCCGAAGAAGACATACACCTTAACCCTAACATTGAATTAAATGACTCATTAAAATAAAACAATATACTAAAAGACAAATAATTATGATTTTAAAAATTCAGGCTATAGTTTGAAAAAATT
>CAYOTW010000089.1:0-2647 GCA_964407005.1 Candidatus Woesearchaeota archaeon
GCAACATAAAAGCCATCATCAAAACCTTCCAATCTTGAATCATCAGAATTTTTTTTCCACCTTCCAAGAACAATCTCTACAGATTTCTTTTTTGGTCCAGGAATCTTTCTCACTCCTTTGTCACCTCTTTTATAAGTATCATGGCAAGAAGGACATTCTAAATATTTCCCTAACGGCCTTAACTTTCCCTCACAACCGTCTCGCTTACAACTATAACTCATCCCATCAAAAAATTAAACAACTATTTAAACCTTCTCTAACACTCAAGCATATGAAATTTTTTATATTAGGAAGAAACCAGGAACTATCAAAAGCAGAAATATATTCATATTTAGAAAATCGAGAAATAGAATTTGAAAAAATCATAGAAGACAAAACAATCTTAATTCTAAAATTAAATAAAGACATTAAAATGAATGTACAAGAATTCGGAGGGGTCCTAAAAATAGGAAATATTGAATTTACAGGCAATGAAGACGAGTTTGAAATATTTTTAGCAAAAAACGAACTAGTCCCTCAAGAAAAATTTAACTACACAATTTTAGGCAACCATGGCGAAGAAATTATAATAGACAAATTCAAACAAGATAGAAAAAAAGCCCTAATAAAAAGATCAGGCAAATACATTAAAACGCAAAAAGGTAGAACAATAAAAATCCCAAAAGCAGACCATGAACTTTTTTGTTATAAAAAAGACAAAATCTACTATGGCACTGTAAGCCAAGTCTATGATTATAATGAAGTAAAACAAAGAGATATGAAAAAACCAGTAAGAAGAGAATCACTTGCAATCTCTCCAAGACTCTCCAAAATTCTAATCAACCTATCACAAACAAAACAGGGCGAACTTTTACTCGACCCTTTCTGCGGAATAGGTGTAATATTGCAAGAAGCCCTAGTAAAGGGAATAAATGTCCAGGGAGTAGATAAGGATTCAAGAGCAATTGAAAATGCAAAAAGAAATATAAAATGGCTTGAAAAAAAATACAAAATAAATGCGACCTACAAACTAGAAAGAAACGATTCAAAACAACTTAAAAATGTAAAATTCAATGGAATTGCAACAGAACCTCATCTAGGAGAAATAATAAGAAAAAAACCAAACAAAAGAAAATCAGAAGAGATTATAGGAAAATTTGAAAAGTTAATCATCCCGATATTAAAAAATCTAAAAAACCTTCAAAAAGAAAATGCAAAAATTGCAATAACAATGCCCTCGACAAAATATGCAAAAGTAGATATGAATAAAATATGTAAACTCACTGGATTGAAAATAAAAAAATTAAAAGAAATAAACTTCCCTTTAGAAGAATCAAGAGAAAACCAATTCATCTCCCGAGATATTGTAGTATTTGAATGATCATCCAATCAAAACACTTCTCTCTTCGTCTCGCTTTCTAGACAGATTCCGACTAACTTCCATCAATTCAGAATAAAGACTTCTCGCCCTTGTCTCTGAAAAACCCAAATCCGACATAACAGAAAGATAGTCATCAGCACTCAACCGCCTACCTTCATTCATTCCAAAATAAAGCCGAGTCTCTCGCTTAACTCTCTCTTCCTGAATATATCCCTGCAAAATATCTCCATGCCGAGGATACTCTTCAGAAAACTTAGCAATACCATCCCTCATACCGCGAGCAGTCATCTTCTCATCAGACTCAACCCTTGCATAAGCTCTCTCACCATCAAATCTATCGCCCTCAGAAAGTTCAAGAGCCTTCGCCAACTTAGGCTTCCGTCTTTTCAACTTTCCACTCATACTAGAGACAGGAACATCTAACCTATCTGTCGCAACCAATTCAATTATTCTTTCTTCCATTTTAACTCCATATTTAATTAATACAATAAAAACAAAAACATTAATGAATATATGGGGTTATAAAGACCACCACAAATAATATAAACAAAAATATACTTTAAAATAAATGGAACCAGAAAAATTAAGACACGCAGGACTAACTGAAAATCAAAGCCAAATCTATATACAACTTATTAAAGAAGGCCAAGCTACAGTTGGCACGCTTTCCAAAAAAACAAAAATACATCGAAGAAACATCTATGATGCATTAGAAGCATTAATAAAAAAAGGTCTTGCAAGCTATATAAAACAAAACAAGACAAAAATTTACAAGGCAGCCCCTCCAGAAAGACTTTTAAAAATAATAAAAGAAAAAGAACAACAAATCTCCTCAGTTATAGAAGACCTAAAAAAACAATACATCCAAGTGAAGGAAAAGCAGGAAACAACCTTTTTCAAAGGCAAGGAAGGATTAAAAACAATATTTGAAGACCAACTTAACTCAAAAGAAATCCTCATTATAGGAGCCAGTCCAAAAGCATACGAAATTCTAGAATTCTATTTCCACTGGTATGACAAAAAAAGAAAAAAGAAAAAAATTAAAACAAAAATAATATCAAATCAAAAACTAAAAAATAAAATTCCTTTTTCAGAAATAAAATACCTTCCAAAAAAATACTCCAACCCTGTTTCACTAAATATCTACCAAGACAAAACAGCAATCATACTCTGGACATCAGAACCAATTGCAATCTTAATAAAAAACAACGAAATCGCACAAGGCTATAAAAAATATTTTGAGTTAATGTGGAAAATTTCAAAGCCCCTTTGAATTAAAACTCGCAA
>CAYOTW010000090.1:0-2577 GCA_964407005.1 Candidatus Woesearchaeota archaeon
TTCGATAACTCAAATTTCCATCATCTCTTTGTAATTGTCTTTGATAATGAAATGATTTATTTAATCCTCCAGATACCCCTACTAAAGCATTAAAATATACTCTTAATATAATAGAATAAACATTTGTCGGTAAAAATTTTGAATTAGAATTATTAAAAGTGGTATAAACAGTTGAAGTCTTAGTTTTATTTATTGTATTGGATATCTGAAAATACCCATCAACTGCTTTAAATTTTGATACTTTCTCTATTATGGTAGTAGACTCCCAATCACCATATTTAAATACCCCTATACATCTTGCATTTAAATAAGGATGATATAAAGATTCATTTCTATTATCTTCTTTTTCAACATTAAATCTATTTCTAATAGGTGCATGAGCCGAAAGTTTTATTTCGCACTCACCCAAAACAGAAGAAGGTTGAACATAAATATAATACCATCTACTTTCTAAAGGTGTTGTAAAAGTGTCATCTATAAAATCACCGCTTGTTAAATTTTCTGTATCTATTTCTACATCATTAGGTAATTCATAAATATCAGAATTCGGAGAAGTATTTAAACCTCTAATTAAATACTCGTTATTATGTATATAATTTCGTTCAGTAGAAGTTAAAATTCTATTAAAATATAAAGCTGATTTAACTATACAAGGACATATATAATTACTCACATTATAAAATAATCCCTGTATTGATATCCAAGGGTCATTAGCTTTTAATAAGTTTGTATTAGAACCTCTTGAATCAGAATATATAGTATGAGACTGTTCTACATTATCTACATAAAATTTAAAAGTATTAGAAGCGTCATCAGCATCTATTTCAAAATAAAAGTGATACCATTGTCCTGTATTTAAAGAAGCTGGTATATCAAATCTAATATTAGACCAATTATTAGAATCGTTAAAAATATAAACTCTAAGTTGAGACATTCCATTCTGACCTAATTGAAAAATCCTATAGTCTCTACCATCATTAGTATTTCTTAAAACATCACAAAATATATACCTAAAATCTGTAACATTTTGGAAGTATTTTACTTTACAAGATATAGTTAATTTATTATTATCTAAAATAGTATAATAATCTCTATCGTATAAAGGTTCAGTTAAAAAATCGTTTGTCGTACCATATTCAGTATGATAAAATAACTCATTTCCATCTTTTTTATAATAAGATATATTAGGATAATCTGCTCCATAACTTCTATTTATTAATACATAACCATTGTTTTTATGTCCTGAAATATCTCTAGTTTGTCCATTTCTTAAGGGATAGTTTGCAATCATCTTACTATTTTGGCTCCAAAAATCATTAGTAGATAAATCGCCCGGTTCAGCTATCTCAACAAATCCTTTATTAATTTTTATTTTCTCATGATAACCATTTGTATCAGGAGAAAAAGATTCCATATCAAAACCTGTGATATAATCAAGTTTATAATCTTCTTCATTTACTATTTCATCAGATAATCCCGGATTATCAGCAAATTCAATAGCCGACCCATCAGAATTAACTTTAATTAATTTATTATCTTCCATAGTATTTGGTGTATCAGGTAAATCTGTAAAACTATTTATACTATCAATATATTTCAAATTTAATTTTTTAATACCCATAAATTATTCCTTTTCTTTTATTACATATCCAGTAATTATTTCACCTTCTACAACCCAATCAGAATGTATTCTTAATACATTTGCATAACCTACAGAGGCTGTACCTTGTTGTAATTCCCAATCATCACCACTAGTTACATCTCCATGAAAAGTATGTAATCTACCTATTATAATTTCAATACCGTTATTAGTCATATTATCGCTAATTTCTAAAGTATTACTTGAATTGTCTATAATATCTATATCTAAATAACCGTCTGTTCCAGCACTTGTAACATCAGCTGATGTAAAAGTATACTTCCTTAATCTAACATATTCTAAAGCTGATGAAACCCCGTGTTCATATTTAGATTCAGTTTCATTCCAAACTAAAGTATTTCCATCAGCTCTGCCTGTAATATCTACATCATCAAGCTCCGATAGATTAGCTTTACCAGCTTCACCGTTTTTAAATTTAGATGTAGTACTATCCCAAATAACTGTTTGACCAGATAATATACTTGTAATAGAAACATCATCAAGTTCTGATAGATTAGCTTTACCGGCTTCACCGTGAATATAACTACTACTACTATTATCCCAAATTAAAGTTTCGCCATCAGCTCTACCTGTAATATTTACATCAGTTAAATTACTAACTTCATGACTATGATTACTAATTCTATTTTCTACTTTTGTAGAACTATATACTGTGTTAGTATTAGCACTTGTATCATTTATTGAAAAATGTTTAGATGAATCAATTTTATGTGAATTATAATCGGTTATTAAATTAGAAACATCTTCATGGTCTATATCTTCAATAGTAGTACCATTTGTTAAAGCTCCCGCTTTATCAACATAACCTTTACCGCCTATATCATAATCTTCTTTATTCATTAAACTATCAAGGGCAGATTCTACTGTTCTATCTGCTACTATATTGACTTTTAATGTTTCATAATCAGAAGACCCAA
>CAYOTW010000091.1:0-2516 GCA_964407005.1 Candidatus Woesearchaeota archaeon
TGACCTCGAGACTGGAGCGGAACCTCACAGGCTCGAGCTGGAAGAAGAATTTGGGAAAAATCTGGTTTTCAAAAAGAAAATTTGCGTAAGCAAAAAGATTTTTCTCTTTATCCCCTGTTCAGCGATTTTTGATTTATCAAAAACACGAGCGGAGCAAGAAGCGACCTCGTGAGTTTCTAATTCTCCGTCATAATATTTCTAAAATCTCTCTTAGTTCAGGTGGGCTTTTGGCCATCCCATTAAATTTGAGGTGCGCGCCCTTCTTTGCTTCTTTCTTTCTAAGAAAGAAGATGAAATAATCTTTTTGGTGGGGTTTCTAATCTTTAGAGAAATATTTTATAGCTTTTCTAACAAAAGATTGCTTATTGGTTTTTTGACTATCTGATTGTGCATCCATTGGATTTTGTTTGTTTCGTTTTATGTGTGCTAATCCATACAAATGTTTTCCTAAAACTGAATGCCCTAATGATTCTACTGCTCCAATATATTCCCTCATATAATCTGGGTGTAACTTACCTTCAACAACTTCTTTTGCTTTTTCTCTTCCAACATTAAGTAGCAATTGATAACTGGGAGAAACTCCTGTTATTATTGGAATATTCTGAACATACCTAGGAGTGGCTAAGCTATTAGCAGTTACATTTTGTCTTATAAAATTTCCTACTAAATCATATTCTCCTTGAGTCTTTGGCTTAAATCTTTCGCAATTAGAATTACTAAAGATATGCTCTACTGGCAATCCAAAGCCACTCTTTAGAGCATCAAGATAAGCTTCCCTTACAAGTTTTCTCTCAAATTTAACACCTGTTTCGTCTTCTATTAATTTTACAAGAGATTTACACGTTCTTACATTAGCGGGCCCAGTCAAAAAACAAGAATGTACATCTTGAAGTTTTTGAATAAACTTCCTCCTAACATCTTCATCTGAAAACCTTGTGCCGTATCTTTTTATTAAACCTTGAAATTTTTCTGCATATTTAGTATCATTAATTAAACCTAAATAAAGAATCTGATTATCTCTTACCACTTCATCAGGAACTTCTCCAAATGCCTCATAATGAGGTAGAGCTTCTAAGTAATCATTCTTTCTGGTAATTAATATGTCTCCTGCTAATTTGTGGGCGACTTCTTCAGGGGTTTTCCATTGCTCCAAAAAAGGTTGTCCTCTTCTCAACGCTTCTGCTACTATATCTGTTTCTAATAGCGTTCTTTCTCTTTCAATTTGTTTTTGTGTTTCGTTTGTCATTTTCTTGAATTTTTGTTCATTTATTTGTTACTATTAAGTAGTTTGACACTATATAATAATCTTTTTGTCTGAATATTGGGCATAACGCAATATTTATAAAGTATAGTTGCCCTTTAGATTAAAATGAAAGATATAATTAAGTTAGATTTGAAAGATAGAAAGATCTTGGCTGAATTAGATAACAATGCAAGACAAAGCAATTCAGAAATAGCGAAGAAAGTTGGATTAAATAAAAATACAGTCAATTACAAAATAAAAAGAATGACTGAGGAAGGAGTAATTGAAGGATATTACTCTGTTATTGATAGTTCAAGATTGGGTTATTTTAGTATGAGAGTTTATCTGAAATTCTTTAGAAGTTCAAAAAAGGATGAAGAAGAAATAATTAGGTGGCTTATGGAAAACAAATCTGTAGGAGTTGTTGGAAAATTTGAAACAAATTATGATCTAGTTTTTATGGCTTGGATAAAGGATATTTATCAATTCAGAGAAATTTGGTTAGAATTTAAGAAAAAATTTAGAAAGCACTTTTGGAAAGAGAAGGTTCATATATTTTCAAGAGTTTTACATTTCAAAAGAAAATATATATTAAATTCTAAAAAAGAAAGTTATGATAAGGTTGAAATTATCGGTGGAGAGAAAACAGAAAAATTTGATGATTTAGATGTTAAGACTCTTAACATCCTTGCGAAAAATGCAAGAATACCCTTAGTTGAAATTTCAGATAAATTAAAAACTCCTGTTAGAACTATTGCCTTTAGAATTAAAGAGTTAGAGAAAAAACAAATAATTCAAGGATATAGGGTAAATTTAAATTTAGAAAAAATTGGTTATGAATACTATAAGTTAAATTTTATTTTAGATGATTGTTCTAAAAATCAAGAGTTAGAAAATTTTTGTAAAGGAAATGAAAAAATAATCTTTATTGATGAAACTCTTGATGAATTAGATTTTGAGATTGATGTTGAGGTAAAAAACAAAAAAGAATTAGTTGATTTGATTGAAAAAATCAAAGAGAAATTTCCAGTTAGAGATTTGGAAATTTTAACTTTTGAAAAATATTTGAAATTAGAAAGCATTCCGCAGATGTAGTTTTTGGGCGGTGGAAAAAAGACTATTTCTAAATAAATCTGAAACGAAGTTTCACAAATTGTCCGAAGGACAGGTGCGCACCTCGTAACTGGGGCGGGTGGTCGGGGGATGGCTAAGAGAGATTTTAGCTATTTTGTTTTACTTGAGATTTTAGGAGAATTAGAAATTTCGTTGAACA
>CAYOTW010000092.1:0-732 GCA_964407005.1 Candidatus Woesearchaeota archaeon
GCCTTCCCCATATCCCATACTTTTTTGAGATATTCCGGATAATCCTTGTAATCCTGCCGGTACAATTTAGACCCCCGGATCTCCATCAAGGCTTTTCCGACCGCGTAAAATCCTTTGAAATTCCGCTCGATAATCGCTTCGAGCTCTTCCAGCCGCTTGCTTTCCCGCACCGACAGCGGCCGCTCGCCGCTGGCAGTGGTAATCAGTTCATTTGTCATGATTTTGCGTCTCCCTTTCTTCCTTTTGTTTTGCTATTCTGCTAAATTCCGGATCATCCAGCAGGGAGTAAACGGCCTCCCGCACGGCTTCGGCAGATATCGTTGATCTTGTAACCAATGGAGGTAAATACCATGGGCCTGGGACTCTACGCCTCAAGATGTAAAGCACTCGCAATGGAGTTAGCTGAATCCTTAACAGGAGATGACGTAGTCGCATTGAGAGAGGGTTTGAATGGGTGCTCTTTTGCCGAGTGGCATCGCTGGCGTGAGAAAAACGAGCCGATTGTAGCCGATTTCGTCGCTGCCACGCCATCCGAACGGATGCGTCGGAAGAAGTGGAAGGACCCGGACCTTCGCCGCGTCCTGACCCTGGCGGCATATCAGCATTGCCTGGAAGCGCATGCGCTCCTGGACGCCGTGGCCGACGGGTCGTTTGCGCCTGGCCCGTCTTATCGCGCGATGGCCGCGTTTGCCGGTCCTTTTTACTGGCGCGTAATATCTCATCGTATACCGT
>CAYOTW010000092.1:742-2487 GCA_964407005.1 Candidatus Woesearchaeota archaeon
CTTGCTTTCCCGCACCGACAGCGGCCGCTCGCCGCTGGCAGTGGTAATCAGTTCCGATGACATAAGCCCCCTCTGGTCGTTTGTGGTGTTATCGCAGTTTATCGGTCAGCCGGCCCCGGCCGTCCGTTTGGTATTCCGTCCACCGCCGGGCCATCCCCTCCGGTGTCAGTAAGCACAGATGCCGCTCGTGCGGCTCCTGGGACAGGTCCGCGTATCCGCAGAATTGTTTTCCGTCCGCGCAGGATGCGCAGGTGCGGCAGTAGCCGTTTTTCATGGCGTCCGCCTTGCTGATCCGGGTCATCGGCGGCTCCTCTTGCCGGTCTTGAGCTCCCTGGACAGCCGGTTCATCTCGTAAACCGCCTTTTCCATCTTCCCCAGGAGCAGTTCGTCTTTTTCATCCCGGGAGAGCACATCCCCGCCCACCGAAGCCGCGATCGCCCGGATCGGCTCCAGGGACCGGGTTGCCCGGACGATGCCGAACAGGATCGCACCCGGCATCTTGTATTCGGTCGGCTTGGATAAATAATGGTTGAACATGTGCAGGGAAAGATGGTTTTCCGGGCGTTCGGACATCTGCTCTGCCTGGTCGATGGTCGGCCACCCGTACTGGGTATTGATGGCGTCGACCACCTCCCGGCGGCTCATTTCCGATTCGCGGATGGCCTGCTTGACAGCGGCCGCAAGCTCGATGGCGTCTTCGTCGAAATCCTCGGCCAGGTGCCGGGCAGGCGGGCGGCTGCGCTCGTTGATGGCGTTATGGATCTCGGTTTTCCGCTCCAGGTACGATTCGACTTTCTGCGGTAGATCATCGAAAGTCAGCTGCCTGAAATCTTTACTATCTATTTTTTTTCGTGATTTAGACATTGACGCGCCCTGCTGTTTGAGTCTAAATAAAGTTTATTTCGGAAAGTGCGGACATGGACTAGAAATGGTCCGGAAATACTTCGGATGCCCGCTTTTTGATCGCGATGGCGACTTCCAGCATGACCCTGCGGGATACGCTCCGGCCGCGGACCACAAGGGAGACCGCCATAGGGGTCACGCCACATTTTTCCGCGATCGCCTTCTGCGTGACCCCGCGCTTTCGTAAAAGTTCTTGAATTTGTTCAGCCGTCATGTCGATTCTCCGAATCGGTGGTTCTAATTGCTAAAAATTCACAATTAAAGGAGGTTGCGTATGGGTGGTTTATTTGATTCCGCGGAAGTCGAGCTCCCCTGTGAAAACTGCGGCCGCACAACGAAGAAAAGCATCGGATGGATAAAAAACAATTCGCAGTTCACCTGTGCCTGCGGCACCGTGATCGCTCTCGATGCGTCCGAGGTCAGGCGGGAGCTCGCTGCGCTCGAAAGATCGATCGGAAAGATTTAACGCGCATTTGAAAAGGTGCAGAAACGACCGCATCGGTGATGCGTCGACATTGATAAATATGTTCTGCGCATGATCAGGCATTTCCGGTCTCCTTTAAACAGGTTGTTTCTTCGTGGCGCCCATCGCCTTGAGGCACTTTCGGCAGGTCACCTGACATCGATCGACCGTGACCCGCCACCCTGAAAAATCGTTACCCCGCCCCTTGCCGCCGACCTGGCACGCCGGCAGCTTGTTCCGTTCGGGGCGTAATGCAAAATTGTAATGAACCGCTGTTTTCATTTGATACCTCGTGGTTGGTATCTATTTTCAGTAGATGATTTAGATAAAGTTTATACTCGCATCTGTGAGCGATGTCAAAGAAAAAATCACAATTGAG
>CAYOTW010000093.1:0-2485 GCA_964407005.1 Candidatus Woesearchaeota archaeon
AAAAAAAACTATGAATTTCTCTGTGCTCTCCGTGCTCTCTGTGGTTCCTTTTCTTTACCACCACCCCCACGGACCGGCACGAAAAACCAACAATCATCGAGCGCCGAATGAAAAAACACTCTCGCACCCGCCCAAATGAACTACTCGGTTAGAACCGGGACAGGTTGCGAAACTACTGCCGTTGGAGGTGTCCATAAATAGGGCTAATTTCGAGACAGAAAGATCACGATGGAATCGTTCAACGGCTTGGAAGCTGAAGAACAGTTCAGCATTCAAGCCGTTGGTGTAAATTTGGGTGCCGTTTTCGGATTGACTGGCAATCCTGAAAGATAAGGAGAATAGAGAAATGGAATACTTGGAGCAGTTCACTTGGCCGGTTCCCAAAGGGTTCTCTGACGCGGTGGCTGCATGTAAGTTCGAGCAAGGAGATTTGCTCTACAATACGCACCGGGCATATGAGGAAGGGTGGAATCTCGACAACATTGACTGGATACTTCAGGTTCAGTCCCCTTCGCGCGGTTCAACGTCGACAAAGGCCGAAGATGTCAAGACCGTCTTCGCCGACAACTGGCGCAGCATCCTCATTCTGGAACTCACGGATGTTCGGAACGACTGTGTGAAGAGGACAGTCCAGACGACGCAGGGAAGGCTATACACGGCTCTGCGCTTCGGGGACGTATCCATTCTTGAAACAGAAGTTGATGAACCGGAACTTCCGCTTGGCGTCGACTCGCTTTTCGACCATCTCGACAAGGCCAAGGAATACTTCCTTCCGCTCTTTCAGGAGTCCATGAAGAAGCCAAATCTCTTCATCATTCCCGTTGATGCCCTGAACTCCATCACCACCCAGAAACACAGTCGTGCCGCTCATTGCCTATCCAGCATAGGCCAAGTTAAACAGAAGACAGCGACCCTCAAAGACTGTGGGATTCCAGGTTGGCGACAATTCAACCCGATGCTCGAATTCAGGTGTGTCGCTATTGATTCTGGAGCCCCAGAAAGTGTCCGGGATGCTCTGAGGGAAGCCTTCTGGCCAAAGAGGGACAGTTCGACTCAAGCCAAGACGGTCAAAAGCGTTCTTTCGCGGAAGAAATACTCCTCCGTCCAGCATTTCTCGCTGGAACGAAAGCACGGCTTGTTTGTCCCCTCCGTCTCACGCAGTTTCGACACGATTCGCACTCATTCTTTCAAACACCAATGGTTCTACAGGTATCGTGTTCACTACCCCCGCTTGGACGCCGTGAATCCCACGCTTTCGAAGTTCCTGACTTCCGCGTTCGAGAACTGTCCGAATCACATCTTCCAGAATTCTCGTTTCTCTTGTTCCAAGTGCAAAAATGCGCTGGGTGTCAAACTGAAACATCACACGGAACACGAACTCATCGACTTGGCCAAGCGAAGCAGGGAGTACAATTCGGTCAAAGACCGGCACGAGAACCTACAGAAGTATTTCCTGGACAGCGACAAGAGGACCATTGCCGTGGAGGTTCCTCTTTGGGCGGAGTCAAATGAGTTCTCAGATTACGAGAAGGTCTACAAGACCTCTGAATCGCTGACCGGTCACATCGACTTGGTTCGCTACGTTCCGGGATCTGGCAGCAAATTCCGAATCGAGATTTGGGACTACAAACCCGGCGCGTATAATGAAAAATGTGCCGCCACTCAGGTATTCCTGTACGCATTCATGCTATCACTCAGGACGGGGATTGCTTTCCCGAATATCTCGTGTGGCTACTTCGACGAAGTGGATGCGTTCACATTTGAGCCCGGCCAAGCTGGTTCAGAGATTGTGAAGGAGTTGGGAGAACTCTCGGCCAAGTAGTCGGAGGAAGGCACCCCAACATCTGCCAACACACACATGCAGCTCCGGGCGGCTGTTGCAGCCGTCCTCGGCCTTCGGCAAATGCCCGGCTGAGCCAAGGGGGTGCGCTTCGTGTCCGACTCGCTGTGCTCGTAGGCACTCAGCGCGTTTGCAGGCCGCACACATCTGCATGTGTGGGAACATTGGTACGCCAAGACAAGCTTGGCGTCTCTGATAGAGTGATTCAACAACCGGAAGGCCGTTGGGAAGTCTTTATTCGGCAAGGACTAGCCATCCGCCGATATCGAGGCCGGCGTATGAGGAGGAGACGTTGCCTGTCCGAAACGGGCGCAACCGAAGCATTAGAAAGCACGGGAGCAGTTTCCGACTGACCAGACAGGGGAGAATGCGTCGAACGAATCGTATGAAGTGTAGACAGAGTACCATCTGGGCCACAGGGAGTTTCTTTTGGTCGAAGCATCGTCAGTGCCTTTCTGTACTTTAGTCTGGCAGTAAAGGCCCTGAACATAACAGAGATTGCAGTTGTCCTCTGCGGTAATATGAGTTCGGTTTTCCATTATGGTTTTGAGAGTCTGATTTTGTCAGGCATTTCTTGAAGCGACCGTTCAGCGACGCCGCCGGAGGCCCCAGGATGCTTGGGCCTGCCTGTTTGAGGAGGCGACT
>CAYOTW010000094.1:0-2466 GCA_964407005.1 Candidatus Woesearchaeota archaeon
TGACCAAACTTTTGCATTTTGCTCCCAGCAATCTCCGGCGTATTTTTCAGGAAAGTAATTCTGTTTCATTTTTCTCTTTCTCTTCTAAACCGCCATGGACGGCGGTATTCTTCGCGCGAATTGTCTTATGCCCAAACGGCAATTGCACACAACGCTTGACCCACAGCGAAGTGCCGCTAGGCATTTGGGTCGAAGCGAAGCGGAGCCGCGGTGGGTTTGTTGTGCGCTGTTGGGACGGCTCTCCTTTGCGACTACGAGTCAGAAATGTTCAGCGGGGGCATTTTGTCCTACAAATTCGTTCCCTTCCATTTTTAGCTTCAACAAAATGACCGCGCTGAACCTACCTTGTTTCAGTTCATTTCATTTTAATTTTTCATCAGCAAAGGAGAGACGGCACAATGGCGCACAACGTTTTGCGGCAGAACCGCTGTGGCATCTGTAATGCGTAGCGGAGCGAAGCTTTACAGGTGACATGGCGGTTTGCCGCTGTTGTTTGTCTGTATGTTTTGGGCGTGCCTTCTTCACCGCGGCATCCTTCGTTCTTCAGTCTTTTCCCAGTCGCTGATTCCTCTCTGCTTCAAACCTCTCAACCCACTCTTCGTTGATTGCATCGGACAATTTCTCATAATACGGTCTTCCGATGGTTAGATCATCTACACCAATGCCAAGCCATTCGATTATTGACAGTATTGTATTGTCATAATCCTTTATAAAGTCCTCATAGACGACGGTATAAGGAACGATGTTTCCCTCATAAAAAACTTTTGGGTAAAGACTTCCCTTAGTGCAGCCTCATTGAATAGATGGTTCAGAGCATCATACAGGTATTCATCTCTGACATCCTTTTCAGATGGGTTGGTTCCATGCTTTCTATGCCATTCATTTGTCTTTATCGCCTTCCACCAAGACACAGCTAATCTAATCTTGTTTCTTCTCGTCATCCAGATGTACTTGTGATTAGGGAAGGCGTTTTCCCAAATCTGTGGTCTATTGAATTCTTTTTTGCATCCAGGAAATTGTTTGAATGTCTTTAACATCTCTCCATTATGAGGTTCACAAGCAGAGAGTTTCAGACCAAACACGCCATTTTCAGTTAGCCCCTTCTTCCAGAGTTCTTGTTGCAACAGAATGGGATTAACCACTCCATATTTCTTATACAAGTTGTACGATTCGTGTTCATGCAGCCATTCATTCGGCTTGCCCGCAACACCTGTAGATTCCAAGCCTTTGCATAGTAGCGTGCTACCAGTTCTTTGGCTGAACCATATTGTATATGACAATACTGGGGCTTGTATTTGCTTATTCATCGTCCTTTTTCTCTCCTCTTGCCGCGGCTATAAAGAATTCTTGCTACAATCACGCCCAAAACATATTGCAAACAACGTTCCGCGCCACTCGTGCGCTGTACCACCTGTAATGCGAAGCGTAACGTAGCTTTACATGTGGTATGGCGTGCTGGCGCTGTTGGCTGTCTGTGCTTGGGGCACTCTTATGTCTTCGCGCGCGTCTTCATAAATATTCTTTTTTGTATGCGTTTTTTAATTCTTAATCCAGATGAAATGCCTCCTCCAATACAGACCATTTGAATGGTGGAACAGGCTGTTCATAAGGTTCAAGATAATTTTTTAGAATTGAAAACCATTCTATAACTTTTGGATTCTCTCCATACATTTTCCAGTCAGCGGAAAAATCACTTCCACTATATTCCAAATACATAAATAGTAAGTTATCGTTAACAAAAGTCGAATTATTATGAATGTTGGAGTCTTTTAAAGCTTTCAATATTTCAGGTCCCACATTCTTGTGTATCTCAACATACTCACCTTTTTTTCCGCTCTTAAGCTTTAAAAGCATCGCAATTCTTTGCATTCCAATTCTCCTTCACTTCCTGGGCTCGATGCTCTCTTATTATATATCAATATTAAAAGTTTCAGATTTAAAATTGCTGTAATATCTACCTTCTTGCGCAATAAATTTTAAAACACAATAATCAGGATCGGTCACTCCTTTTGGATAATACATTTCATCGCCATCTCTCCAAATCATCTTCTTTGATTTTGCATCCTGAAGAACTTCCATCTTGCCTTTCAACATAATACCTCGGAAGAATCTCTTGTCATAAAAATATACGCAAGCCTTAGAATTTTCTGAATATTGCTTGACCCGCATTGATGATGTGTTGGTTGTCAGATATATTTCCTTGATACCTGTTCGCTTTCTGGCTGGAAGCATTGCCTTTGTGTTTGGAAATCCATCAATATCAATTGAACTTATGATTGTGACAGTTGACTCATCAATCATGTCACCAATTGTTTTCTCTGCATCTTTCATCGCTTGATCCTTTCTTCCGTTTGTTTCCTATGGTTCTATTCTTCGCGCGCGTTTTCTGTCTTGTGCCCCAAGCATTGCAGCCAACGTCCCGGCCAACAGCGAAGTGCCCGAAGGGCATTTGGGTCGAAGCGAAGC
>CAYOTW010000095.1:0-2447 GCA_964407005.1 Candidatus Woesearchaeota archaeon
TTTTTCTACTTAGGGGTAATTTCTTTTTTGTAAAAAGAAAGAATCCAGAGGAATTACTAAATCTAGGAAAACGCCAATAAAATAGGGCGGGTTTTCGAGCGATAGCGAGAATTGAGTGGGCATTTAATTCCTCTCATCAAAATCTTCAACTAACTTAATTTTTCTATTTAAAAAAAATTTCTTTTGATAAAAATCCTAACCATTATTAAAAATTAAAACCTTCAACAAAACCTAACAAAAATTAAGCATAAGAACCAAAGATTACAAAAACAGCATAACTCGCCGCAATAATCAAACCTAAATAAATAATCAACTTAATCACCTTATCAATCCCTCCATGTCCTTTTTTCATTCCAATCCCTCCAACTTATCTAAACTATTTGAAAAATAATACTTCTCCCCTTTCTTAAAAAACAACCTTCCCTCGCCATAATGAATCCAACTATCCTCTTTAATCTTTGCACCATAAAAAAAATCGCCTTTCCTTGTAACCAAAACAACATCCCTATCCAAAGAAACACACTCATCACAATCAACACCAGAATCAATATAACAAACACACAAATTATTATCCTTCTTCTCATTAATCCTTGCATACATCTCCTCATCTACAAAACCAACATCACTAGGAATTCTAAAATGCCTTTTACTTCCATTAAAATAAATCAAAAAATAATCCCCTTCCCAAATAGAAAAATCTCCAACTTCCCCAAATTCTAAAGAATTCAAAGAATCTTCTAAAGAATTCAAATAACTCTCAGCAGTCTCGTCCCTCTCGCTAAAATCAGGAGCAAAAATCTGCCAAATAAAAAATATCAACAAAGCAACAACTGCAACTCCCAAAATCAATCCCAAGGCTTCATTTATTTCCAATCTTCCTTTTTTCAATAACATTTTTCTAAAAGAACCTCCTTAATTTCTGCAGTCTTCAAAAGCTTCTTTGCATTTTTAGGATAATAAAAAACATAATCCTCGTCATCATCTTCAACCTTCTCTTCAGAACTAGCATGATTGTCATCTGAAACATAAATATCATCATACGAGTCAACAAAATAATACTCCCCTTCAAAAACAAGTCCAATCATCGGCATCTTAAATTTCTCTCCAACATCTTTCCAAAAAACCCCATCAAACAAACTAACTTCTCTTCCCAAAACACTAACACTCGCAGGATTACTAAACGAATTCTCAAAAGCTTTAATCTTCCCTTTCCTATCATCAAAATCACTAATCTCTTTTTCACTCCAATAGTCATCCTCTATATTTCTATTCCCTCCATCTAAATTTGTTTTATCCATAAAAGAACTTCTCTCATCATTTTTTTTATCAAGAGAATAAGCATACCAATAATCCTCACTTCCAAAATCAGAAACAAGTCCAACAGGATAAATCAAATACAAATCATACTTCTCCCCGCCATATTCAATCTTCATTCCGCCTTTCCTTAATTCCCTCAACCCATAACTAATAGAAATCTTCTTTAAATTATCTCCACTAACAAAACTATCAACATCAACATACTTCCCCGTCGTATCTAACATATTCCCCCTAAAATCATCCTTAGTTCCAAAAATATCACCCTCTCCAGTCTGACTAACTAAAAAATTAGAAGCCAAAGAATCATAATGCCAAAAATATTTTGGGCCCACCCTCAGGGGATTACCAACATAAACCTTCTGCTCCCACTTCTCTAAACGACCATCATTTAACCTAAAATCTCCCATTCCAGAAACACGCGCCCTGCAATAGTCATAAGAATCAATATCAACAATAATCTCGCTTCCGTCAGAAAGATTTCCCTTCCACAATCTAGTCTCTTCAATCTCTTCATCCTCCCCAAACCAATCATAAAAAAAAGAACCTGCATAATCTGCCTTCACTCCCACTTGCTCAAATAATTTAAACAAAGAACCAGAAGACAAACCCCAAACCACAAGCAAAACAACTGCAACAACCAAAATCAAAGCAGTCAGCTTTCCAATAGTCCACTCACTAGAACCCCTAGAATTCATCCAAACCTCAGAGCTTTTTTAATTGAAGCGAAAATCCCTCCATCTCCAAAAAATTTCCCAGTATAAATAAAATAAACCCCTGCAACAAGCAAAACCAAAACTACAACAGCAATAATAATCTTACTCAACTCCCACTCAACCTCACCTTTTTTTCCAAACATAAAAACTCAAACAATCAATAATTAATAAATCTAACTAATCTTCAACCACAAAGAAAAACAAAATAAAAATTGCTAATTCAAAAAACCCTACATCAATAATGAGAGCATCACTACTTCCAAAAAACACGAAGCAAGAATTGAGCATGTATTTAATTCCTCAAAAAAAGAGAAGATTTTACTAACTAAGGCGAGCGGAATGA
Organism: Candidatus Woesearchaeota archaeon; assembly: GCA_964407005.1. GTDB lineage: Archaea > Nanobdellota > Nanobdellia > Pacearchaeales > GW2011-AR1 > CAYOTW01. The sequence continues at coordinate 2,374 of CAYOTW010000095.1, forward strand.
AATGGAGCGAGAGTGGGGGCGAACAATTCGCTTCGACAACTATCTTTGTAAGATGGAGATGCAAATTGTGAGGA
>CAYOTW010000096.1:0-2446 GCA_964407005.1 Candidatus Woesearchaeota archaeon
ACGAGCACGAAGGGGAACATAGATTGGTACATTTATCTTCTGCTGTCTCGTAAAAAAATACCCAAATCAGATTATTCCGGCGACCTGTCCTGTGAAGCGCGGCAATTGGATTGATGGCTCGACCAGGAAGTATTTTGGGTCGGTGAATTTTAATGATAAAACCATTGCGAGCGCCTCTCAATTCCTGCTTGATGATCGTCTGCCTTGTTAGTTGTGCCTCCGATTGCAAGCGTATTTCAGGTTTTTACGTTACGTTTCATAGTCCCCGAAGCTTTCCGGGCTGTCGCATATATTTTGTGAAAACAGCCTGCTTCAAACGCGATCCTGCTCGAAGTGGATTGGAACGTGGCCGCATGACAAATGTACTTTTACGTGAAAGATGCAATATGACAGAAACAATTACAATAGATGAAGAAAAACACCTTGAAGACATTCTTTCGAAGCTCCGTGAGGCAATTCGGGAATCTGAGAAACGTATCGCCACAGCTTCCGACAATTTGCAGAGTAACAAAAACTATCTCTGGGAAAACATTCACGAGTTGGACGGCGCGGAAAAATCGTCGGTCCGTCAAACAATCGCCATTGCCGGGTTGACCGGCGAGTCGCTGGTAAAAAAGCGTGAGCGATTACGGAAACTTGTCGACTCTCCCTATTTCGGAAGAATTGATTTTGCGGAAAACAACTCGAAATCCGACCTGCCGCTCTATATCGGAGTCCATCCTTTTCATGAAGAGTCCTCGGGCAAAAACCTTATTTACGATTGGCGAGCGCCGATCGCGAGCATGTTTTACGACTATGAAACCGGCGCCGCCCAGTATCAGTCGCCGTCGGGAATTGTTCAGGGAGACATAACTCGTAAAAGACAATTCCGCATCAGGAAAAGCATACTTGAGTTCATGCTGGAAAGTTCACTGAACATTCAGGACGATATTCTTCAGAAAGAACTCAGCACGACCTCCGATGAGCGGATGAAGACCATTGTCGCCACTATTCAGAAGGACCAGAACCGCATAATCCGTAATGAGTCTTCCCCAGTCCTTATAATTCAGGGCGCCGCCGGTTCGGGGAAAACATCAATAGCGCTTCATCGTGTCGCATTCCTTCTTTACCGGCACCGTGATTCCATCTCCTCACAAAACATCATGATCCTTTCACCCAATAATGTGTTTGCCGATTATATATCGAACGTATTGCCGGAGCTTGGCGAAGAACAGATACCTGAATTGAATTTTGAAAAGATTGCAGCGGTTGAACTCGGTAAAAAGGTAAAGTTTCAGACATTCTTCGACCAGGTTTCGATGTTGCTCGATTCACCCGACCCGCGCCTTGTAGAACGTATCAGATACAAAGCCGGCTGTGCGTTTCTCGACAAATTGCGCCGATTTGTTCAGCATATTGAAGATAACTATTTTGAGCCCCGCGATATTGATGTGGGAGACCTTGTTATCGATGCGAATCGCGTGGCCGAGCTGTATCGGGCGTATCAGACGATGCCAATAAAGGTGCGCCTGAAAAAGATCTCCGACGATATCGTCCGCACAATCAGAATGTCCCCACGGTTTGAAAGGGGAATCCACAAAACTGCCGGAGTTCACGCCGCGGTGAAGAAAATGTACCGGACAACGAGTTTAATGAAACTCTATCGTGACTTTTACGGGTGGTGCGAAGAGCCCTCCCTGTTTAAAACGAACAAGGGCAACATTATTGACTATTCCGATGTCTTTCCGCTTGTGTATTTGAAAATAAAACTCGAAGGGCCGGTCGATTCTTCATACAGAGAAGTGAAACACCTGGTAGTCGATGAAATGCAGGATTACACACCGGTTCAGTACGCGGTTCTTTCTGAGCTGTTCAAATGTAAAATGACTATTCTTGGCGATGCCAACCAATCGGTCAACCCATACGGCTCGAGTTCTCACCACGAGATACAGCAGGTATTCACGGACTCGGAGTGTTTCAAACTCAACAAGAGCTATCGTTCCAGCTTTGAAATCATGGAGTTCGCTCAGGGCATACATCGAAATGAAGAGCTTATTCCCATTGAGCGGCACGGTGAACATCCGGTTGTCAAAATACTCAACAGCGAAGAAGAGCAGACCCTTGAAATTCTGAAAGATCTTGAAACGGGCCGCAAACAACACTCCTCCATCGGGATAATCTGCAAAACACAAGAGACAGCGCAGCGATTCCATGAGCAACTGGGTTTTCCGGAATCCCTGGTTTCTTTACTCACTCCCGATAGCATGCGCTTCACCAAGGGCATTGTTATTACGACCACCCACATGGCCAAAGGCCTGGAATTCGACCAGGTAATCATTCCCTATGCCGACCCAAAAACCTATAACAGTGACATCGACCGTAGTATGTTATACATAGCCTGCACACGAGCGCTTCACAGCTTGCATATTTTTTCGGTCAATGAGTTGACGCCTTTTATAAAATAGGG
>CAYOTW010000097.1:0-486 GCA_964407005.1 Candidatus Woesearchaeota archaeon
CCTGTATGCCGTTAAAATATACTTCATAGCCAATTTGTTCATCATTAACGATGACAGTTACACCCACTTTTTCGTTGGGTGAATGTAACTGGTACCTGTTACCATTGACCGGCTGTTTTGCAATGTCTTGTTTGCATCCTGTAAAAAGGATCAATAAAGCCGTGATCCAAACGAGTTTTAAAGGTGTATACATGGCTAAAAAGGATTTTCATTTTTATATAACATATTTTGGGGCTGGTTAAATGACACATCATTCACACCCAGCATTTTTGTCACTGCAAACAAGGTTTTTCCTGCGTGTTTAAAAGCTGTTCCTGTATGGTGTGGAAAGCGTTTTTCGATCAATACATGGCGGTAAAACCGGCCCATTTCGTTTATGGCAAAAACGGCAATGCTTCCATGCGATTTTGGATCAATATCGAGTATTTCTCCTTCAGCCACATAAGCTTTAAGTTGCGTATCTGCTGTTGATTGTAGCCTGAAAAT
>CAYOTW010000097.1:496-2425 GCA_964407005.1 Candidatus Woesearchaeota archaeon
TTTCGCCGGGCCGAATCCTTCCGTCAAGGGTGCCCCTGGTGATGTTGGGTTCTCCATCAGGTTCCATTAAAGTTTTCATGATAAGCTGGTATTTCATAACAGGGTTTAGCATGCATGAAGAGGCTGTGTTTCCGCAATGAAAACCCATAAAAAGGTCTGAGGGCTTATAATCTTTGATTATTTTTTTATTGTCTTTAACCATATCTTCGGGCACAGTATTATTGATGTCGAGTAATGTTGCAGGCATTGCTGTAGCACAAGTGATCATGTATTCGCTTAGTGCACCGTAAATATCTGTTTCGCAGGCAACAGGAATTCCTTTTGAGGCCAAACGTGAGTTAATGTAGCAAGGGACAAATCCAAATGCTTCTTCGAAGGCAGGCCAGCATTTATTGGCGAATGCTGCATATTTGGCAGCACCAAGGTTGCTTTCCATAAATTTAGTAAGAGCAACTTCATATTGTGCCAATCTTGGCAACAGGTCTTTGTAATTGTTACCTGAACCCAGCTCTTTTTCCATATCTTTTACAATGGCAGGAATATCTTTATCATCTTTTGCTGCTTCGAATAATTGCAAGAGGTCAAGCTCACTGTTTTCCATTACTTCCGCACCTATATCAAATAATGGCTTTATAGGAGCATTACAGGCCAGGAAATCTTGTGGCCTTGGACCAAACGAAAATATTTTAAGTTTTTTCACACCCAGGTAAGTCCTTGCTACAGGCACAAAATCCTTCATCATGCTGACAATTTCTTCAGCATTGCCAACCGGGTATTCAGGAATGTAGGGATTAAGATTGCGCAGTCCGACACTGTATGAAGCATTCAACATTCCGCAATAAGCATCTCCCCGGCCGTAAATAAGATCCTTTTGGGTTTCTTCAGCAGCAGCAACAAGCATAAACGGCCCGTTGAATTTCTGTGCCAGCATGGTTGTGGGGCCTTCAGGACCAAAGTTTCCCAAATAAATCGCCAGGGCATTGACATTTTTACTGTTGATCTCCTTTAAAGCATTTGGTATATCATTTTCACTTTCAATGATCGTGTCAATCTTAGTGACTGAAAAGTTTTTCTTTTTACATTTTTCCAATACTATATCTCTGCGTTTTTTAGATAAATTCAGAGGAAAACAATCCCTGCTTACAGCAATAATGCCCAAATTAATTTGTGGAATATTGTTTATCTGATCCATAATGATGTGTTTTTTAGTTACCCTTCAAATATAGATAAATAAAAAAATATGCATTGGTAGATTGAAAATTTTTTATAGCCTGTATTTTACATTTCTTGACTTAACCTAGTATTTACCGTAGCTTCTTGCTGTCTCAACCATAGCTTTCAGGTTTTCGTCAGGCGTGTCTCTGCCACACTGGTCTCCGGTAGAAAGGATAAACCTGCCTCCGGCAGCAGCATCGTCAATGGCTTTTTTGCTGGCATTGATCACATCTTCGGGTGTCCCTTCCAGCATAACATTTGTGGTATGGAGGTTTCCTTTAAGCACGATCTTATCGCCATATTTTTTCTTGAGGCCTGCCAGGTCTGAGTCACCCATTGGAGGTATTTCCAGTGGGTCAATAACCGTGAGTTTGGTTTCTTCTGCAGCCATTTTTACCAGTTCTGTTTCGGGCCCACAGGAGTGGACATGGGTGGGGATGCCCATTTCATAGGCCGCTTCAGTAGTATGTTTGAGTATAGGTAATGCCAATTCACGAAAGATATCGGGTGATTGGAAAACAAGTGATCCTGAAGCACCACAAAGCAAAAAATCAGGTTTTTCATCAAGTTGTGATATTAACTTCAGCCTGTTGTCAACAAATCCGATCATCTTATCCCTTATGTCGTAGTATTTCTGAGGATTGTCATAATACTCATAGATTTCATCCGGTGTTTCAAGCAAAAGGGTTGTCATACCACTGGGCATGCCTACAA
>CAYOTW010000098.1:0-2422 GCA_964407005.1 Candidatus Woesearchaeota archaeon
GGAGTAGGGAGCAGGGAGTAAGGGCCGGCATTCCGGTCGAGTTTGGTTGGCTCACGGCTTACCCCCTGCTACCACCCTCCGGTGATATGCACATTGTCAATGTAAGTATAAGTGTTGTACCATCCATCATAACGAGAATGGTTCTCAAACGAAACGGTGATTTCCTGGCCCGCATAACCTCTCAAGTCAATGGTCTTAGTAGCCCAACCGCTTGTTACGCCATTGCGTGGATTTTGTGGGCTTGGCACCCGCCACCATTTATCACAGTCTAGTCCCGCGTTCTGATTCCCATCCGTGAAAATCGGCTCGGCCTGCCCATTAACGTAAACCTCGAAGCGATCATATTGTATGCTGGTAGATTTATCCTGCGTCCAAATAATATACTTGAAAACTAACTTGGGGTTTTGAGCGGCCCCAGGAATCTCAAAACTGTGTTGGGCGCTGGCATGTCCCAACGGGACGCCATTAGCGCCACAGGGATAGCCGGGATTCCCCAACAGCAGCGCGTTACGTCCTTCCGCGGGCGTGGAACTCCCCGGATGCCCTACGGTACTCTGGGTAACTTGCACGGGCAGGGGGGCGGCTTCCGATGTCCAGGCAGCCATATCATCCTCAAAGCCCCCATTTGATACCAGATAAATTTGAGAGGTCACAGTTTCAGAGACGCAAGATCCGACAAACTGCACCGCAACGGTCTGCAAGCGCGTGCGATCTTCCAATGTCCACGACAATGGTAAGGTCCCGGTTTGAGGCCACGAGTAAGTCTCCCAGGTTGTGTCCACATCGTTTTTGACCCGAATTTCCTGAATCGTATCCCCCACCGCTGTCGCCTCGAACGTTAAATCGACCTGTTGATCGTAGGTATATTTCGCCCTTTGGTTAATGATCACCTCGGCATCTTTAATGTGAGGGGGATAATTTCTGACCACCAAGGGCAAGAAAATTTTAGAAAGCCCGACAGCCACATCATCGCTGACCCATGCCGAAGCATTGAGGCCTGTATCCCAAGCCCGCACCCGAAATGTGTAGAGATGGCGCTGCGCTAGCATCGTCTGGGGCGTCACAACGAACGTTTCCTGCGTCATCGGGGTTGAGGTCAGCCATTCCTGCCAGGTTCCCTGTTGATCAATACGATAGTGAACGTCATATCGCACATCAGGCGCGCCATCTTCTGCCCCCCACGTGACCGAAAACGCCGGCGTTTGGATAACGGCCGTCGGGACACTGATCCAGGCGCGCGGCGCTATCCGATCCACATAGACGATGCGGGGATCACTAAAAGCCTCTTGACCTCGCCCATTACGCGCGCGTGCCACCAGCGTATGAGAGACATAATCCTCTTCAGGCAACGCCCAATCATACGTGTAAACCCTGGCCCACATATCCCCAATGGAAGTGTCTGTCAGTACTCGCGTTGTGGTGTAGTAAGGTCCTTCTTCACCAGAGAAAGAAATACCAAGTTCATTTTCGCCAATGGTAATCGTTTCACTCTCTTGATACGTAATCGTAATGACTTGAGAAGACAAAGTTAAAATATCCCCAGCATTAGGATAGGTAATCGTAATGACAGGATTATATTTTGTGGGAGCCGTTGGTGCATCTTGATCTAACCTCGGCAACGGCGCTGCCACTGTTGGGGATAAAACGAATAATCCCCCCACACAGAACAAAAATGCTAAACTGATAACTATACCTAGATTCTTCAAATATTTTACCGACATCACTTCTCCTCCTATATACATCAACAAATTTTAGGGTCTATTGCTTGGGGGACTAGTTGGCTGCGGGCCTGAGGAACTCCTAATGATAAGTGAACGTTTCTCGCTCATCACCCCTCGAGCTGCTTCTCCATCATCTGGCTCGCCTGGCTTAAGAATATCAACTCGCCATTCGTATGTTCCTGGATTAGCGGTGATTGGACATGAGACGCTGTACATCCCCGGTTCCGCGACGCAATATTCATTTAGTTCACCTCCATACACCCATACTCGCCATCGTTGTCCTTCACACAACTTTCCTCCAGACCAACTAAATTTAATAGACAATCCTGAATCATGCGTGCTCTCCGGATCAGGTTGCTCCAACGTCGGCGCTTCCGGCACACACGCCGGTTCGGATGTTGGTTCGGGCGTGGGGGTATCGACTGGCGTGGGGCGCGGGGTTGAGGTAGGTTGCCCCGGCGCGACCGTCGAGGTGGGCGCCATCTCCTCTTCCTCGCCGCCAACCGCCGGCGTCGAGGTGGGATCGCCCACGCCGACATCCTCCACCGTCGGCGTGAAGGTGGGGTCGCCGGGCAGGGGCGTCTCGTCGGGATTCGCCGATCCGTCACCTCTCCCCAACAGCAGCACCGCGCCGATGATCATCGCGACCAATACGAGCGCAGCGGCGGCGCCCATCGCTAAGAATCGCGGGGGAATTCCCG
>CAYOTW010000099.1:0-2387 GCA_964407005.1 Candidatus Woesearchaeota archaeon
TACTCGGGAATCGAATGGTTCCGGCCTGGAACTTAATTAGTGTCTGTCCGAAAACCCCTAAAACCGGACACCGAGTCCCGATAGCATATCGGGATAGCATATCGGGAAGGTGCCCTTTTTCGGCCCCAAACGGCGAGTTCATCTCGACTCCGATGAACGGGAGTTTTCGGACGAGCACTAACTAACACCTTTTTCCGAGGCCCAAATCAGTCGGTGTCGTACTCGCGTCCTTGTGCTTGCATTCATCCCCTTTTCAAGGAGTTTCCCCTCAGCACTGAGTTATCATCGGATTTGTCTCCCCGATGGTTACAGTCCTTCTTCTTTATACTTTGTCTTTGCCCTTCTTGGGTTTCATACTCATGAAATACTCAACTACGGCCAGCCCCCGAAGGGCGAGGAGCACCATGACCGAAACCGCGGCGGCAAGTCCAACTTTGCCCAACCCGGAGGCAATGCCCACCGCGGCGGACATGAGAATCGACGCAGCGGTAGTAAGTCCCTCAACCTGACTTCCCCGTCCGCTTCGAAAAATGGTTCCCGCACCAAGAAAGCTCACCCCCGCAACAATGGCCTGAATAATCCGGGACGGATCCATACGAATGGCACCCCCCGTGTCCTCCGAATATGCCTCGGGTATTGAGAAACCCAATATCATAAACAAGGCCGCGGAGCCGCTTACCAGCATCTGGGTTCGAAGTCCCGCCGGTTTGCCCGAGAACTCCCGCTCCATACCGACCAGGGCCCCGAGAACCATGGCCACAACAAACCGTTTTAGGTACAATGCTTCCGGCATCCAGTCCATTTGTTTTGTGATCTCCGTTTGAGAGATGATACGTTTGGTGTTGTGCCAAACACTTTCCTAACAAAGAATAAAATAGCTTTATGGTGCCTTAGCGCGGTTTCATCACAGTGTCTGCCGAAAAAATGTCCAATCCCAATGCCTGCGCTTCGTCCTCCTCCCGCTCGGGGGTCTGGACGGGATCATCGAACAAAGGGGTTTTCGGATAAGGTCCGTCGGACGGATATGCCGCCCCGAATGGGGGCCTTGTGGCGTTTTGTCGCACCTATTTTACAAACATGCCGGCCCCAACGGGGCCTGAAGAGTCATACTAAACAATTATCATTTGCGAATCCGAAAAACCTTGATTTGTGTACTCCGCGCCTCGCTACATAATGGTCTTTTTCGGACCACGGACGGACTGCAGGCGGCATACGCTTTGCTGCTCTTACAGGTTAAGACCCCACGAGTGATAGAGGGGCGGGATGGCCAAGACATTAAGGAGGAAATTATGGTACGCACACTTTCATATATCCTGTTAAGCCTGGCGGTACTCGCGGTTCCGTTGACGGCCGGCGGGAACAAAAGCATGGAAGACAAAGAAGAAAACGGCGAAACGAAAATGAACGGAGAGATGGAGTACAACGGAATGGAGACCGATACCCTGAACGGTATGGACAATGAATGGGATATGGATTCCGAGAACGGAATGAAACCCGACACGGGGATGGAGAAAGACAAAAACGGGATGGAATCCGACACGGGAATGGAATATGAAAACGGAGAGGATCTGAACGGAATGGGCTCCGAGAACGGAGTAGTCGAAGAAGAGTATGGTGCGCTTTCCGAAGATGTCGAAGAAGCGGCGCAACGCGCCTTCACTGAAGGACAACTTGAGGAATACACCGGTGATATAGCGCAAGTTCAGAGGTCACCGAGCCCGGAAGGCCCGACCATGGTACTTCTTGAGACCGACAATGCGGAAATGGAATCGCTCACCGTTCACCTTGCACCGGTATGGTTCATCGACCAGGAAGGCATCGACCTTTCCGAAGGAACGACCGTTACCGTCCGTGGCGCACTGGCAATGGCTGGTGCACCGGATACCGAATCGATGGAGGATATCGGAGACCTGGATGAAGCCAATCCATACAGTGACGAATCCGGGATGAATGGAAGTGAAATGGGTGAGCCACAAGAACAGCAACAGGGGCAGACGCTTCCGGCAGAGACTCCGGAACTGTTTGCATCCGAAATCACTATTGAAGGAAACACGGTTCGCCTGCGGACCGAAGATGGTGCCCCGCTATGGAGACTGGTATCAAAGAAGTAATCAATCGATCAGCCCATGCCGGCGCCTTGAGGGCGCCGGTATTTCATATCCATCTCGCGCCTTAATCGGGGCGTTTTCGCGGTCCCATTCAGCACCAACTGAGAGGGACCGCGTATTTTATTCATTTCGGCGGGTCATCTCAGTGGCACTGCGGCAGGCATTGCATCCAATGAAGTGCGGAAAAGGGGTTGATGAGAACAAAAAAGATTAAGCGTTACCGCGACATATTCCGGCTGCTAATGCGGTACGGGCGATCGGATCTCGTTACTCGGCTGA
>CAYOTW010000100.1:0-2368 GCA_964407005.1 Candidatus Woesearchaeota archaeon
TGACTCGACGGTTTATATTGTCGGCTTCACCGGGGATGCACCTCGGCAGATAAACGGGCTTTCTATGAAAACCGCACCAGAAGCCGCTCATATCATTACATAAGAACGGCTTTGTTTGGGAATCTGTGACAAATTCCGGCGCTCGTGCTGAATTCAGCCGAAGTACGAGCGGCGGAATTGCCTGTTTTTCAGAGGGCAATTACCCATAGCCCACGGGAATTGCCTATTTTTACCGTACAGCAGAACCATGCTGAGTTCGACGGAATTACGCTTCAACTGAATGGATCCCAGCAAGTGCCGACAGTCTTTTTTGACACCTTCGGCTGCCAGATGAATGTTGCCGATTCCGACATGCTTGCGGATCTCCTTACCGCACGCGGGTATCAGACGACTTTGGACAGCGAAGAAGCCGATCTTATAATCGTGAACACCTGCAGTGTCCGAAAACGGGCCGAAAACCGAGCTTTGGCAAAAATTTCGGAGCATGCCGGGGTCAAGGCGAAACGTCGGCCGAATCAGGCGCTGTGGGTGGTCGGGTGCATGGCCGAACGCATGGGAGAGTCGCTCAGAAAACAGATTCCCGGCGTAAACCGGGTAATCGGTGCCACAAAGATAGAGGACTTACAGCACGATATCGATCATTATCTAGAAGACACGCGGCAGCATACCGAGATAGAATCGGAGCGCCCAGTATCGGTCAGCACGTTTATGCCTGTCATGCGTGGATGCGACAATTTCTGCACTTACTGTATCGTGCCACACGTTCGCGGCCGTGAGCATTCAGTACCCGCCGAAACACTGGTGCGCCGGATCACGAATATAGTCTCACGTGGCGGTAAGGAGATTGTGCTGCTCGGTCAGAACGTGAATTCATACCGGGACGATACACTCGACTTTGCCGGGCTGCTGGAAAAACTCCACTCAATCGAAGGATTGCAGCGAATTCGATTTACCACATCTCACCCTAAGGATTTAAGTGAACGGCTCATTGATGCCTTCGCGGATCTTCCCAAACTCTGTAATCATCTGCATCTGCCGGTGCAATCAGGCTCAACGCGGGTTCTAGCACGAATGAACCGTAAGTACTCACGGGAGGAATACCTCGGGCTTGTGGAGCGAATCCGAAACCGTACGCCTGAAATCGACCTGACAACAGATGTTATGGTCGGATTCCCCGGGGAAACGGAAGAGGACTACAATGATACAATAGATTTGTTTTCGCAGGTTCAGTTCACCTCGGCGTTCATGTTCGCATTCTCCGCGCGTGAGGGTACCGCGGCATGTGAAATGGATGACCAGGTTGCCGACGACGTGAAAAAGGATCGTTTATCGCGACTCATTGAAATGCAGACCGAAACAACAAAATCGGCGTACAGATCCATGGTCGGCAAAAGAGTATCGGTACTCGTAGCGGCTCGGAAAACCCGGGAAGATCACGCATATTTGGGACAGAATTCCGGCTGCAAGAGAGTGCTTCTTCGAAGCGAATCGGATCTAACGGGAACGATAATTGATGCGCAAGTGCGCGAAAGTAGTGGCATGACCCTGATTGCGGAGCAAACATGAAATTTCTCAAATGGTCCCTGTTTTTTCTCTTCTCATTTGCTGTCTCCTGGATTCTTATCTCTACATTCTCACAAGAGGAATTCAGCAAAGAAGCCCCCGGCGTTATTTTTGTATACTCAACGCCTTCGATACCGATTTATTTCTACGTAGCGGGGGCGTTTCTACTGGGACTGCTTATCGGGCTGATGGTGGCTGTTTTCAACTACATTTCCCTGAGTAGCAAAGGGTCCCGCAAATCGCGAAAAATCAAGTCACTCGAGAAAGAAATCACCAAACTTGGGGCACAACTAACGGAAGCGGAAGCTCGAGAACTTATGCCTCGGGCACTCCTCGAAAAAGACCCGTCAAACGATGAAATACTTCGTGCGGATCTACGTGAAAACACAGATGATGAAAAGAAGTCCGAACAAATTGAGAATGATCGGGACACCGATACGAATCGACCTCTGTAAAATTGGGCTGGGGACGCTTCTGACGGTCTGCGGTGTTCTTTTCGCAGATTTCGAGCCGGCCCTGAGATACTACCGAGAAGGAAAAATTGCCGAGGCGCGAAGCAAAATTCGTCCTTTGTGCAGCGATTCCTCCGAAGCCCGTGTTCGACTCCTGTGTGCGGCATTGTCGACAGATACCGAAGAGGCTCGACGATTGAGTCTTGAGCTGATCGACGATACTAATGCCTCGGATACTATACAAGCCCAGGCCCACCTCCTCCTTGGGGACTATCTCACGTCGGGGGAATTGTATACTCGTGCAGTCTTCCATTATTCGCGAGCCGCGGCAATACTCACCGAGGGACTCTATA
>CAYOTW010000101.1:0-2362 GCA_964407005.1 Candidatus Woesearchaeota archaeon
ACCCAAATTTTGCTCCGTTGCACTGCGCAAAACTTCGCCATGCGTCAACCGTTGTTGTCAATTGCCGGCCATCCCCACCCTCAAGAGCGCCCGGAAGAGAGTTGAGTGAAGAGAAAAGAATAGGGAATAATGTGAACGGTTCTGTCCTTGAGGTAGGTGAACAGTTCGATTTGAGATAGTGAAGCTGGTCGGGGACCCACAAGTGGCTGGGAAGAACTTTGAAGATTTGAGAGTCTGAAGGACTAGAACAGTGTGAACGGGCGCGAAGAGGAGGGTGGGGCTGTCCGTCAACAGCCAACAACAGGCGCAGCCCTCAATTTTTGCTTCCGCTTCGCTTCGCAAAAACTGCGGGCGGGTGCGCCGGAGCGTTGTTTGCAATATGCTTTTTGGATGAAATAAGGTAGCAAGAATGATTCGTATTGTGCCCACAGCAAGAAAAACCAAAGGCAAAATTGACACTGTAATCTTTGACCTTTTCGGAACACTGGTACCATATGTCGGAGAGTCTGAATTTAAAGAATCATTAAGAGCGACAGCAACCGTCTTGAATGTTAAGGCGGAGCAGCTTGAAAACGCATTGTGCACAGAAGAGAGATTCGTTGATTGGTGCACAAGCTCGAAGTCAACAATTCAAAGAATACATGATGTGGCTGACACATTGAATCTTGGGCTGCCAAAGGTAGTATTACAAGAAGCAGCAAAAACAAGAATTCAGGCACACCTTTTATGGTTACAGCCGTTAGATACATCAATAGCAACACTTAAGGATTTGCGTTCCTTGGGTATACGTCTGGGATTGATGTCTGTTTGTTCAGGAGAAGTATCAGAAATATGGGATAAGACGGCATTCTGTGAACTTTTTAATGTTGTCGCGTTATCGTGTGAAAAAGGCTTAATGAAGTCAAATCCAGAATTCTACAATTCAACATTGGAAAGACTTCGCTCAAACGCCTCGACCTCTATGTATGTAGGTGATGGTTTGGAAGAATTAGAAAGGGCAACAGAGGTTGGGATGACGGCCGTTAGATTGAGGTCAAGAGAAATGACAGGGTGGAATGGCTTGGTAGTAGACAATCCTATTGAAGTAGTCACAATGATAAATGAAATCAATCAAGAATAAAAGAGGCTGTGGGCATTAACAAAAGACATCCAAAAAGCATACAGACAAACAACACGGACAATATGCCATTTGTTCCGCTGGCGCTTCACAAACAGCATATGTGCCCGAGTACGTTAGGCGAAACCCGCTTGCTAGTGCTAAGACAGAAGGGCGCGCCCGAAGAGGAAGAAGAAATGAAGATAGAAATCAAAAAAGCAAGTAATTCAGATTCCCAGATCCTTGGGGAAATGAACAAAAGGCTTATTGAAGATGAAAAGCATTCAAACCCTATGACAATTCCTGAATTAGTTGAAAGGATGAATGATTTTCTCAGTGATCAGTACATCGGATACATTATTAATGCTAATGAAATACCTGTGGGCTATTGTTTGTACCGTGATGATATCGCTTGCATTTACATAAGGCAACTCTATATTGAAAGAGATAAAAGACGTTTAGGGCTCGGAAGATTGTGTATTGAACAATTGAAAGCAAAGGAATGGTTCGGTCGTAAATTAAGAATTGAAGTACTAAACTGCAATCAAACAGGCATTAGCTTTTGGAGAGGTATAGGGTTTCATGATTATTGCATTACTATGGAGATGAAATGATTTATAGAAAAGCAACTATCGAAGACATCATGGCACTTACCGACCTACGGTTAGAGTTCCTGAATGAGGCAAATGGCGGAAATTATGAAAGTGAAAAGGATTTGCGAGAAAGTATTAAAGCATACCTTTTAGAGCATTTGCCAACAGATCGATTTGTTGCATGGCTGTGCATTGAAAACATGGGAATTGTTGGAACAAGCGGAATAGCATTTTACGAGCTACCTCCGAATTATTCCAATCCGTCAGGAAAGATCGGATACATCCAAAATATGTATACTAAGAAGCCATACAGGCGAAGAGGTATAGCAAAAGCACTATTTGTAAAAATGATGGAAGAAGGGAAAAGAAACGGAGTAAGCAAATTCGTATTGCATGCTACAAAAGGCGGCCAAGAGCTATATAAACAGTTCTCCTTTGTATTTAGTAATGATGAAATGCACTTTACAACAAAGGCAGAAAAGCAAACAGCAGGAGACGGGCGCGCAAAACCAGAAGAGCACTGGCAAGCAGGCATCGCCTAACAGCGCCAAACCGCCATGTCACCTGTAAAGCTTCGCTGCTCTTCGCATTACAGTTGCCACAGCGGTTATGCCGCGACCCGTTGGTGTAAATTTACTCGGTGACATAAGATATTATATAGCGCGCTCAAAGA
>CAYOTW010000102.1:0-2352 GCA_964407005.1 Candidatus Woesearchaeota archaeon
AAATTTCTCCCATAGCTTTTCTTGAATCAGTGATATCTAGACAGATTATTTTTTTATCTTTTACTCCAAAATTATTATTTAAAATTGGTTTATGTTTTTTTCTTGCGGTAATTATTATATCTGCCCATTCAACATCCTCTTTTTTTAAAGGATTTCTAGGTTCGGGGTCAATTCTGCAAGGTCCCACTCCACCATACTTAGTGTCATATCCTTTTTCTCTTAGATATTCTGCCAAATATTTACTTCTATTTAACCCCATAGTACAAACACAAAGAACTTTTAATTTTTTAGGTTCATTTATTTTACTTTCCACCATAAATCAATTCCTCCAAATTATTAGTATATCTTTCATGATAAATGTCTAAATAACCTTTTGCTTCTTCTTTTCCAAATCTTTGTTGTCTTCCGATTGAATCAGTTATAACTCTAACAACAAAATCTCTATTAATTGCCTTTCTTAATAGGTCTTTATTTTGAATATCAACTCGTTCTATATAACTTTCTTTATAATCACTTACCTCTTCTGACTCTAAATCCATTAAAGGTCTTGATATATCCCACGAAGGAGAATCAAAATAAACATCTTCAAAATCTATTAAATAAATATTTCCTTGAGAGTCTTGCTGTAAATTTTTATGTTGAATATCTCCATGGAATAATATCTTGGGCAAGGCTTCAAAATCTTCTTGAGGATTTTCTCCATAAAATCTTTTTAATCCTTCAATATCTCCCCAAAAGTTTCTAACTAAATCAGTATGTCTATCCAATCTATCAATAAATTTTTTAACATAATGATTTTCAAACAATTTATTCTTTTGATAATTCTCAAATTCTCCATTCCTTAAAGTTAAAGATTTATTATGATAATCTAAAATAAAACTTAAATTGTCTCTTACTTCTGCGTCTCTTAAGTCCTCGATAAATGGAAAAATTATTATTTTTTCATCTCGGTAAACAGGCATTAAAGTAGGAAAAATTTTATGTTTCTCCAAAAAATCAAACATTTTAAGCTCTTTTTTTATCCCTTCTGAATTAATTTTTAGAAAATAAGATGGAATTCCATTTAGTTCCAAAACATAATTTGGATTTCTAGTTTGTCTTCCAAAATTCTTTAACTCAAGCTTATCTTTATTTGATAAGCCCAACCTTTCTTTCAAGATGCTTTCTTGTGTTTTCATTTTGCATATCTTCCTTGATTTTTTCAAATAAAGTATTTCTTACACCTTCTGAATATGTTGTTGCTTCCATGTAATTGCCCTTATGGGACAATGCCTCTATTGGACAACCTCCGGAGGACAAGTGTAACCAAGGATTATCTCCTTTTTTCCTTAGATTAACGTATCTTTCTAAAGGCATTCTATGAATGTTACTCCCAACCAGATTATCTAATCCCTCTTGGATATTTCCCATTTTTAAATAAGGGAAATTCATTGCTTTTGAGCAAGGATAAATATCTCCTTTTGTATCTGACCCTAAAATTTTGTAGCAGGAAACAGCTGAAAAATCACAAGCTACGGGAAAGCCTGTAAAAAAAGAACGAACATTTTCTAGCATAGGTCTTAATTCTAATGAAGAACTATCATTTTTCCAAAGATCGTATAAATTTATCATCATTTTGGACGCTTCATCCGGATTCAGCATTAATTCCTCTTCTTTTTCTGCACCCTGTCCTGTTGGAGAATAAAAATTAACTTTTGCCCAAGTTGTGTGTTCTCTAAAGAAATCATAGATTTCTTTTTCTCTCCCGATTGTCTTTTTGGTTAATACTGCTAAAAGGCCTGCTTTGCCTTTTGCATATTCAATATTTTCAAGTAATTTGTTTGTTTGGGCTTCTGTCATTCTTTGACTTTGCAAATCCGGAGCCCCATCATAACTTATTCCAATTTTATATCCCAAATCTTTAAGTTTATCAAATCTAGAGGGGGTTAAAGCTATTCCATTTGTTTGAATAGAATTAGAAAGATGAATTTTTTTATGATTATGTTTTTCTTCTAATTCCATAACCCTTTCAAAAAAAGAGTCCGGCATTAAAAGAGGTTCTCCACCTATCCAAGTGAAATGTGCAAAACTATTATTGAATTCTAAAAAAGATTTTATTAAAGATTCAGCTACATCTTCAGACATTTTTAAATTCTTTTTTTCTGCAAGATAACAATAACCACAATTTAAATTACAATTTTCGGTTACTTTTGAAATTAAAGAAAAATCCAATTCTCTTCTTTCTTGATTATTTGGCTTTTCTTCCATTTTTATTTTTTCAAGAATTAAGCATCTTGAGGTGCTAACACCTCTTAAATTTTAAGAGTTACACTCATTTAAATAATTTTGTTTTTTGGTGGAGGAAAAAAGATT
>CAYOTW010000103.1:0-2341 GCA_964407005.1 Candidatus Woesearchaeota archaeon
CTTTATTGGAAATTGTAAACAAAACCGCTTCTGAAATGATTATACGAGGATAGCAAAATTATATAAAAACTTGCTTTTTTTGTTGGAGGAAATTATTTTTTCATGGAATAGGTACCTCTTTTTAAGGAGAACGCTATGGCAAGACCTTTGCGAATCACATATCCCGGTGCAATTTACCACATAATTAACAGGGGCTGCCGAAAGGATAAAATTTTCAGGCGTATTGCCGACCGTGAGGAATTTCTTGAAAGACTGACTGCTGCTTCTTCAAAATACGGTATAATTGTTCATGGGTACTGCCTGATGAACAATCATTTTCACCTTCTGATAGAAACTCCGGATGAAAATCTTTCAGCGTTCATGCAACTATTACAGTGCGGATATGCCAACTGGTTCAAGGTAAGGTATAAACTTGTCGGTCCGCTTTTCCAGGGCCGGTTTAAATCCGTTTTGGTCGAGGATGAAAGTTATCTTGTCACTTTGAGTGCGTATATCCATCTTAATCCATACAGAGCGAAAATAGTTGATGATCCTGCTGATTACAGGTGGAGTACTTTAAGGCAGTATTTAAGGAATGAAAAAAGCGAACTCATTGATCCATCAATGGTGCTTGAATATGCCGGCGGAGTTGAGAACTACACTTTTATTCTCAACGAAATGATAGATGATTCACCGCTGCCTGAGGCGATTTACGGCAAATTCAGTATTCTTGGAACAGCCGCTTTCAAAGAGAAAGTTGCAAGACAACTGCATGAAAATGAAATTGATTTCCAATGCCAGTCAGAAGTACGCAAAATAAAAAGCATAGCTCCTGAAAAATTGAGGCAGGTAATAGCTGAAGTCCTGAATGTTGAAGAAAAGACACTCACAGAAAAAACATATCGGAATTATGCCAGAAAAACATACCTTTATCTTTTGAAAAAACACACTGTCTTTAAAGTTTCAGAAATAGCTGAAATTGTGGGCATGAATCAACACTCGGCTGGGGAGCTAATCAGAAGATTTGAAAAAGAAACCGGGCAGAATAAAGAGTTGAAAACACTGGTTGAAGAAATTGAACAGAAGTTGCGAAATGGATAAGAATATATAAAAATGCTATCCTGACCCCTTCTTCCCTTTTTGACAATTCTTTTTAAAGAATCAGAGAGTGGAGAATCATTGCAGGCCTCCGAATTGCTCGAATCCTATAACATTATTAGTCTCTATGTCTAATATTATTATTGCATATTTTTTTGCGAATGAGCTAAACCCATTGTTGTTATTGTACTTTAGAATATTCACGGGCTTATCTTTATCAATGTGAGAAAAGAATATGCTCTTAATATCTAGTTTTTCCTTGCATTTTTCTTTAAGAGAAGAAGCCTTGCACTTTCTATTTGCATATTGTTTCATATATATGTCCTTCTGGCCTCTTAGCACCTTTTTTGATTGCTTGAGCCTTTTTTTATATTCAGTAGTGTTCTTTAATTTTTGAATGCATTGTTTTTTTTCATATATACACGCATTCTTACAGCGATTCTCCATATAATTGTTAATGGAAATATTTTTGAAAATATGGACCTCTGAATATGAGTTGCTTGAAAGATGTTTTTTATCAATATACTTTTCAGCCTTTTTTAATAAGCTTATAGCCGTTGCACCTCTTATTTCATCATCAATCTCTCCTGTAGTGTTACACGATAAAAATAAAGGAATTGTTAGAAAAAGCAATGCCTTATTCATATATAAACTCTCCTTTTGTTGGTAAATAAGTCATCGCCTCTCCACTATCAAAAACCAAGCTTAAAGGTATTTGGTGTTTTTCTGCCCATTCTGTATCTGTAACTGACCAATAAGTCGCATCCATAGGATGATTATGAATAACTCTTTGTGGCTTGGTTCCTATTGGTGGGTAACCGGGTACAACATTCGATGAGGAATAATCAGTGATTGCTGGCGCATAAGACACATACATTTCATCGTACTCATTTAGTCCTGCATAAACAGTTACAGAGTATTCAAATAATATATGCCCCGGCTGATCCAATATTTCATTTTTTGCATCTTCCCACAAGTCAGGTATCGAATCATAATGCTCATAAGGCGCCAACCCCGTCACATCAATCATATTCACCGGATCGCCACCCACATACCCATACAGGTTCATCCCCCCGTCAAAGCGGATGGGATCTCTCTGAATCCAGCTGCCGGTTTCGGGGTCATAATCCCTGGCACCGAATCTGATGAGATTGGTATCCTGATCATACATCCCACCGGCGTAGTAAAACGGCTGAAAGCCGGGGTTGGAATCAGAGATCACTTCTCCATAAGCTGTATAGGTGATTTCCTGCACCACGGCGTC
>CAYOTW010000104.1:0-2335 GCA_964407005.1 Candidatus Woesearchaeota archaeon
CCGCCCATGGACGGGCGGCTTAAAGGAAAATGCCCCCGCTATTGCGCCTAACGTCTTGCAAAACAGCCGGAGTGCTTGTGTTGCGCCTGCGGCAGGCATTTCGGCTTTTTGCTGTTGTGCGAAGTTACCCGTTCTTTTCCGCATGCGCTCCTCGCCAGGACGGCGATCTTTTACTCTTTGTTTTGGTCTTCTCTGGTTTTAAATTTTATGTGCTTTTTTATTCTTCCTTTACTCTTAACAATCAAAATAGAGCCGTACTGGCATAGTCTACAATCTGAGCTATACTATTTTCTCGTGTAGTATATTTTATATCTTTTTTTATGAAATATTTTAGAGCCAAGAGGAACAATACCTGTTATTGATAAATCATTTCTTTGGGCAATACTATCTAACTGGCGTTTTGCTAATTCATCACTCTTGTAAACACATGAAGGATCTAGTAGTATTTCCAAAAGGGCTGAATCGCTTTCGTTCATTTTATTTGATTTTTCCCAAGCGTCTATGCCGAAATATGTCTTCTTAACTATACAGGTACTAACAGGTGTGCAATTTAGAAACATAAGCAATATAAAAATTTTCATACAGATCTATACTTGTATAGTTTAATTTGCAAAAAGCAGATTGATTACACTTTTCCAAATCGCCTTCTTTGCGCACGATGCACAAATTCCGCGCATGCTCTTGAACGGGTAATTTCGCACAACGTCCCGGCCAACAGCGAAGTGCCCGAAGGGCATTTGGGTCGAAGCGAAGCGGAGCCGCGGTTGGCCTGTTGTGCGCTGTTGGGACGCCCACTGCTTTGCGATTACGAATCTCGATGTTCAGCGGCGGCATTTTGTACAACTCGCCAAACTCCATATTTAGCTTCACAAAATGCCGACGCTGAACCTACCACCAGTTTCAAATCAACTTTAAATTCAAGCAAAGCAGGGGGCGGCACAATGGCGCACAACGGGTCGCGCCACAACCGCTGTTTTTCGCCTACAGTCTCGCGTAGTGCCTACGATAGTCGGACACGAAGCGACTCCTTGATTTACTGCGAAAAATTGCGGTTTGGCGCTGTTGGTGGTCTGTTCGGGTGCGCATTCTTCCTCCATAATGTCAGGCCCTTGTCTTTTCAGGTTGAAGGGCAGGACGCCCGCAGACCTGTTCGATAACTTCAACGATCTGGGCTATTCCATTTTGTATTCCTGATGATTTCATGTTCTCTACATATTGATTTCTTTTGCCATACGTCTCATGTATTCTTTCTTGCAGTATCTTCTCTGTCAGATCTTCTTGATTAATGACTTCTGAATATCCTCTCTCCTTAAATGATTGAGCATTCAGGATTTGGTCTCCTCGGCTTGCCGTTATCGGTAACGGAATGAGAATATTGGGCTTCTGAAGGGCCAAAATCTCAAAGAGGGTTGTTGCACCGGCTCTAGTGATAATCAAATCCGCGAGCGCAAATAGATGCGGTAGTTCCTTGCCTGCAAATTCCATCTGAAAATAGCCGAATATCGAAATATCTGTCTTATTGCCCTTCCCAGTTACATGGCATACATCGAATTCTTTTGCTATTCGCGTTATTGCACCTACTATAACAGTGTTAATTGCCAAAGCACCTTGGCTTCCGCCCATTATCAATAAGACCGGTTTATTACCGGTGAAACCGCATATGCGCCGTCCTTCTTCTTGCGAGCCATTAGTAAGTTCAGGTCTTACCGGCAGACCGGTCCATACTGCTTTTTTACTATTGATATGCTCTTTGGATTCATCGAAAGCAAAGCAGACCTTCGTTGCAAAGGGCTCAGAAAGCCTATTAGCAAGCCCGGGGATTATATCTGATTCATGAATAACTACAGGAACACGAAGGAGCCAACCGGCCCAAACGACCGGACATGCGACAAATCCGCCCTTGCTGAAGATGCAGCATGGCCGATATAAAGCAACCAATCGAATCGAGGCCATTAGCCCTGCGAAAATGAGCACAACATCTGTCAAATTTTTCAAATCAAAATATCGCCTCAGTTTGCCTGCCGGAATGCCTGCGAAATGAATTCCAGATTGCGATACGAGCTTGCTTTCCATACCATTCTTTTGTCCTATGTATCGAATTTCAAATCCATGTTCTTGTAGCGAAGGCACTAACGCAAGATTTGGTGTCACATGCCCTGCGGTTCCTCCTCCTGTTAATACAATCGCTTTCTTGTTTCTTCTCATGCAATTTGTCTTTCTTGCCTGCCAGGACGGCAGGCTGTCTTTAACAAGGGCCTTAAGAATGCGCACCCGAATTGCCACCAACGTCCCGGCCAACAGCGAAGTGCCCGAAGGGCATTTGGGTCGAAGCGAA
>CAYOTW010000105.1:0-2311 GCA_964407005.1 Candidatus Woesearchaeota archaeon
TACTACATGGGAATATTTCACTTTCGGTGTGAGAATCCTGATGATATTAAGGCGCGGGACCATATGCTTCAGGCGGTAAAAGATGATCCATATCATATTGAGGCCTATGTTGTTCTCGGCCGTCTGTACAGCAGGCATGACAATCCGGACAAAGCCCTGCAGTATGCTGAAAAAGCGTTATCGATTGATCCGTCGCATACAGGAGCACAAGAGCTGTTTACCCAGTTGCACGGTGAGTAGACCCTCCTCCTTAGCGGATAATAAAATGTGCAATATAACGTGTACGATTTTTCTTCTTGAGAAACTTCCGTATGGCCTTGAAATCCCGGTATGTAAATGAACCCGTGTGTGTGTTTCCGTAAATCTCATTCTGATAGCTGTTGAATAACCGTTGAACGGGGAGACGGAGAGCATGTTCGTACAGGGTGTTAATTGATTCCTGCAGAGTAAGCGAATGAGATTCGCAGTAGCCGAAACGTTCCAGCCTGCGGCGTACAAAACGATATATCGGCACCACAGAATCCGATCGAAACAGTACTATACGTCGTATTATGTTTTTACAGATAAGCACACTCATCAGGAATAACATGAAACAGATTAGCATAATAAACCAGAGATATCCACCAGTAATACCCGGTATCTGCTTGTGAAACCATGGAAAAACCAGCGAGGGAAATCTTCGTGACAGGTTGTTCTCGGTGTCTGTCTCATGAAAACCAGAATCACCCTGCATGCTCATTAGATAGTCGAATTGATGCGAGCGTATGTTCTGATAATTCTCATAGGGAATATTCCGTTGATCAAGTGGAACAGTGTCCAGTATGCACCATTCATCAGACCGGTCTTTCCTATATTCCACCCACGCATGTGCCATCGAATTAGTAACCGTATAGAATCCAGTATCGTTTATATTATCATCCATAAAAAAACCCTCGACATATCTGCTTTCTATACCGGCTAGTCGAAGAAAAACAACCGTGGCTGATGCGAAGTATGTGCAGTACCCTTTCTTCTCGGTAAACAGAAAATGGTCCACAAAATCTGTATACTCGTTCGTGTGCGAGATGGTTGTTGTATACGGATAGTTTGTCTGCAGGTATTGTGTTATTGCGGATATTGTATCATCTTCACCTTCAACAATGTCATTAAACAGGTTCCGTGTACGCTGAGTAATGGTGTTCGGCAGGCGGAGATACTCCTCACGGTTGAAAGGAACAGATGAATCAGGAGTAAACGTTGCAGCATCACTGTTTACATAAACCGTATAGCCGGATCTGAGCTCTTTCTTTCCACGGGCGGTGTAGATGCCGTAGATATCTCTATTGAGTGTGTCTTCACTTCTGATTCCTGTTGTATGCAGCGGCGTAAATAATGAAGATACAGGTAATCCGTAATGAGTAATTATCAGTTTCTCGGTTGCGTTATCCCGGAATGAATCATCCTGAAACGTTACTTTCTGTTTTGTATATGAGGGGGGATGTTCCCATGAGTTTCCGGTGTAGCGTGTATACACATTTCCTCTCAGGTAATAGGGTCTGTCGGCTTTTACCTGCAGTACAGTCTGATGATTTGGAGAGACTGTTCCGCCGAGTGTTCCTCCCTCCGGCGAAAACCCGGCACTTTGCAAGGAGTACATGTATTTGGTACTATTGAAGGTAATATTAGAGAGATACCGATACCCCTCCGCATAGGTGATTGTTCCGGTGATGCGGGTAAGAATGAATGCGGTTATAATAATGAAACATGCTGTTAAAGCCGAGTAGAGAATCAGTTTGCGTGAATCTGCGGATGGTGTACTCTCTTTTCTTGAAAGAGACATATAATTGCTGTATATCCAGAACGAGAGAAGCAGAAATAACATATACGGGGTAAATGAAGCCATATAATTGTCGAGACCGGCGAGAGAAAAAAGAAAGAAGATAAGATATATGAGAAGCAATGTGCTCAACGGATGAATATAGTAGGTGCAGAAGAGCAATACAAAGATAATAAGCGGTACACCCCAAAATAAAGGAAGATATTCATTAAAATGGGTCGGTTGACTGTTATAGATTTTTGTCTGTAATAAAAGAAGATGATTAAACAGTGACGAGGGGAAAGAGATCATGCCGGTATGGATGAGAATGATAAATCCCGAGACAGGAAGCAGTAGAAACAGCACAAAAATGAGCCATGAGTGCCCAACGAGAGAACGTACATAATGAAAAATATAAAACCAGATGATGCCGCCTGCATAAAACAATAACAGTTGTGAGTAGTGAAAATTTTGAATCAGGTAGGTTTCCTGAAGAAAGCGTGCAATTGTGTACAA
>CAYOTW010000106.1:0-2309 GCA_964407005.1 Candidatus Woesearchaeota archaeon
GCGGCCATGATAAGGGCGGCAAGAGACATCGCACGCAACAGTCCCTGTCGAGATTTTTTGGGTATCCTGTGAGTTTCCATCCCTCTGTTTGGTCTCCCTTTCCCTGCCGGTAAAAATATAACTAGCCCAAGTTTCGCAGCCGAGAACGAGCAGAATGCCGTGAGTTGGTTGCGAAACTTGGGCTAGTGGCTGTCCGGAAACCTGCTTTAGCCCAAAGCCTATCGATTTGCTGATCCCGTCCCGAAGAGTGGGGGGAAGACGAATTGAACCAGCGATTTCAGCACCAAGACGGACGCTGATCCCGTCCGGCGGGACGTAACATCCGTTCTTATGGGCTTTTGGGGAGAGGCGCTAGGTAGTGGGCCTCGATTGGTATAGGCTGGTCGGCGGGTACGTAGGCGAGATTCATGGCGGTATTTGCCTCTCGGACTCTCGGGCTCAGAATATTCCAAGTGAAGCCGCCGAGTGTCGGGTACAAAAAAAGGCTCATGATTTCTCATGAGCCCCTTGTCGGCTTCTGTGCCGGCGTATCCGTTTTGAGCCCGGTTATCTAGCCTTTCTACCGGCTTTTTTCTTCGTAGACTTCTTTGGAGAAGTTTTCTTAGCTGCTTTCTTAGCAGCAGCCTTTTTCGGCGCAGCTTTCTTAACAGTTTTTTTCGGCGCAGCCTTTTTGGCAGTTTTTTTGGGAGCAGCCGTTTTCTTAGCGGCCTTCTTTTTGGTGGTTTTCTTTGGTGCCGCTTTCTTTGCAGTCTTCTTAGGCGCAGCCTTTTTCTTAGCAGTTTTCTTTGGTGCAGCCTTCTTTGCAGTCTTCTTAGGTGCCGCCTTTTTGGCAGTCTTTTTAGGCGCAGCCTTTTTCTTAGCGGTTTTCTTTGGTGCAGCTTTCTTGGCAGCCTTCTTAGGAGTCGCCTTTTTGCCGCCCTTGGAAGCTTCGTTAATGATCCGGTAGGTCTGAGAAATCGAGAGATTGTTTTTCTTGGCCAGGTCGGTCCCGGATTCTCCCTTTTCGTAGGATTCTACAATTTTCTCGTTTCGTTCCGAATTCTTCGCGATTACGGAGTCTATACCGTATTTCTTCCGCAATTGGTGAACTGCCTGGCGGGTAATGCCGAACTGCTCCCCAATTGCCGCATCGGTCTTAAGCTTCTTTTGAAGCTTGATCAGTTGACTCTTAGCGATCTTAGCCATACAACCACTCCTCTCGTTTGTGTTAAAATTAAGATTGACCGAGTTTTGGTTCTTATCGATTACACCTGAGAGATTCAGGTGGTGTCGAAGACGATTGGTTGGAGACAGTCTATGCGAATTTACAAAGAAAAGATAAATTCATTTTGCCCATAAGGCAAGTCTTTTTTTGATAAAAACGAAAAAAATGTATTCTGAGAGGTAAATATGACATTTTCGGAGCCATATCGGGTGCCGGTTCCTCTTTCGTCGACCAAAAATTCGATTACTTGACCCCACTTGGTAAGTCGACTTGCTTCTCTGAAGCTAACCGAGGGTGACAAATGTTTCCGATTCCACTTTCCACTTCCCCCTAGTGAGTGTCATTTCCAATTCGGTAATCAATCGGTTCAGTATCCCATCTTCGGCGGACAAAAAGGACCCGGGCCGGTAGAGAAATTCCGATGCTTGCTCCGTGGGTCGGGACTGAAGTCGCGGGGCGTTATGCAAATGGGCAACGGACCTTTCGGCTAACGAGACAAAAAGTCCCCAACTCCCTAAGATCGGGTATTGTTCTTTTCTGATGACAATTCAAGGCAAGGTCTCCTCGGATGCGTGATAAGAGCAATGCATTTTCACAACGGCGATACATGGATGGTTCAATAAACAGAAGACTGAAAAGTGTATCTAATTGATACCAAGCATGTATATGACGGAGTGGAAGTTCGGGAGGTCGATACCTGGTGGGATCTACGGGAGAGGGAAAGTCCCGGCACCGGCTTCCGTAGTTGTCGACCGTAAGACTGTGCATTGTTGCCGGGCATTGGTACAAGTTTCATCCTCGGTCATCACTCGATTGTACGGGGGAATCGCATGAAAAATTCATGCTTTTGTCGACAAAGACCTATTTCGTATTTTACTGCTGTACGCTTTGCTGCCGGGTCGAGCAGTTTCGGCCGGTCGGGAGAGTCGGGTGGCTTGTATATTAACCCAGGTTTCGCAGTCGAGAACGTGCAACAGCTTAGCAGAATACCGAGAGTTGATTGCGAAACTTGAGTTTAGTATCCAAAAGCATACCCTGGGAACTAATAGTGCACCGGGATATTACAGGATCGGGAATTAACGGGATGGATAAGGATAAGACGAAA
>CAYOTW010000107.1:0-2288 GCA_964407005.1 Candidatus Woesearchaeota archaeon
AAGCGCCCTGTGGCCGGCAGGCGAGCCGGGAACAGATACTTAGGATCGCCGGCGCCGGTAACGTCTCGCCCCTGAAAGGTTCGCAGATCGCCATTGAGATCGTAGACCGGAATAATCACGCGCCCCTTGAAATTCTGACCACCACGCGATCCATCCTCACGCCTGAAATTCCACCAACCATCCTCGCAGTAGCGCAGACGGAAATAGCCGACCAACTCCGCGTCGAAGCCGCGACGTTCCAGATAGATCAGATTTTGACCCTCGTAGGGCAGGGGGATGGAACGGGGTAATGTGATCTCGGTTGGATTCTCGACCGCGGCCGTCACGGTGCGCTTGGGCCGCCAGCCCTGCTCATGAAGCGCCTCGCGAAGATGTCGGAAGACATCCCCGTTGCTCAGGCCGGTGTGTGCCTTCAGAAAACTCCATTTGCTGAACGTCGCGCCGCAGACGAAGCAGTTTCCTGCGCCGGTTTCGGCATTGACATAGGTGCGCCAACGATCATCATTGCACTCTGGACACTCTCGCAGGTTCATTTGCAGACCGGATTGACCCGAGGACATCTTATGCGCCAGGCCCTCACGCTCGGCATAAAACTCCATGTCCAGCTCGGACAATAACTCGGGCAGATCATCCGACATCAGAACAAACCCCAGTTGTCATTCTTGGTGATTTCCTTCTCAACATCGAGCGGGCGAATTTCTATGTCGTTCTCCTTTATGTCCATTTCTGATCGCTCGAACTCGGCATATAAAAACTTTACCCGCACATCTTCAAGGCGAAGCGCCACAAAAGGATATTTTTGATAGTCTCCGACCGACGGCGTATCAACCGGACTAAGAAGATACAGGTCTGGCAAACGTTTGCCTGTTTTTCCGACACGATTTTGTTCGACACTCACAACCTTGTAATTGGTTGTGGTCAGACCGGGTAGATCACACCATTTGTCCGCGTCTCTATTGCAATGCGGCAGATAAGAGACGCCTTTCTTTCGCGCCTTGTTGAACAAAAATTTGGACACAAAAGGAATCTCATCGCCGCGATAGCTGAGCACGTCCCCAACTTCCACGTCTGTAATGTCGCGTCGCATCACTCGCGCCCCAATACCCGCTTGATGAACTTCATGCGCGCCCGATCCTGTTGCACGCGAATGGTGAAGCCATCTTCTGTGTTTCGACTGGCAGCAAAGAACAATCTGGCCTCGCCGGTGTCTTTTTCCTCTTGTGTCGCATTGATCGAGATAACAATGTCCGCCAAGCGGATCTTGTTGAAATCCTCGGCAACATCCGTCATCGACGATGTAACCTTTTTGGCGCCCTCGCGATTGGTCTGCGTGGCCGTCAGAAGCGCGACGTGAAACTCCTTGGCGATGCCGCGCAGATCGGTGTAGATCGACCGGAAGTTGGCGATGTCGTTGTCCGTGCGTCGCTCTGGCGCCATGATGTCGGCGTAATCAACGACCACCAGATCAAACAGCAGACCTCGCGCCTTGTAATTCTCGATCAGCCGGCGAAGCTGCGACGGCCGCATGGTCCCGGTCGGGTATTCATGAATCTTGATGATGCCTGAGCGCGTCTTGATCCGATCGATCTCCTCCTTGACCTTGTGCGGCATGTCTTTGAGCGCACGCATCATGGTGTCCGACAGATTGGCATCAAGACGATCGGCGTAGATGGCCGCAGCGTTCTCAAGCGTGACGATCAGGACATTGTGACGTCTGGGGGAGATGGCGGCGGCGGCAGCGAACTGGCCTAAGCCGAGACTTTTGCCACCTTTGGCCGGACCCATGAGCAACGAAAGCTCTCCGCGTCCCCAGCCATGATGGTAGAGCAGCTTGTCGATGTCCTCGATGCCGGTGGTTACGCTGTCGAACGTGTGCGTGCCTGCGGCAATGGACTTGCGTGTGTCGGTGCGCCCCTCGATGGCCTCGAAGTAGTCGTAGCCGCTCTCCGTCTCAGCCTCGCCGATCAATAGCGCCTCGCGCATCGTCTTCTCGATGCTGGCGAAGTCCCGCTTTTCCAGACGACCAACGCTCTCGATCAGCGCCTTCTCGACGGCACGTTCACGCGCGAACTCCGAGACCTTCTCGGCCACGAACGCGGCGCCGGACAGATCCGCGTCGAACGCTGATCTGACAGCGGCCTTCACGTCATCAACCACATCCGGACGAATGCGCTTGGCCTTGATCGCCTCCTTGAGAAGCACACCAAGCGTGGGCATGTCCGGCGACGACCGAAACTTGGCGTAATGGCGCTCGATCACATCGAACAGCGCGGCCTGACCCACATTGG
>CAYOTW010000108.1:0-1186 GCA_964407005.1 Candidatus Woesearchaeota archaeon
ACTCTACACCCTGCACAAAATAAGAGCCGTTAAAATAGTCCCTATCAACAGCAACCCTAAAAGGTTTTATCCTGCTCAATAGCTTGAGATCTTGCGCCTCTATGTGTTGCTGTCTCAATGCTCTTATTTTATTTTCTACTTGCTCATAAAACAACTTGAGCTTTTGTTTCATATCGTTATTGTATGTTTTCATATCTCAACACCTCTTTTTATTCTACGTCGTAACCTCTTGACGTCTTGACTACTGTTAAACCTAATTCTTGAGCGATATATTCAGCTTCTTTTTTATTTTTCATTTCTTACACCTGTGAAACGCCTTACATGGCGTTGATGTTGGAAAGTTAATATTTCCTTACTTTATTTTTTGGTTCTCTTGATTGAGTGACCATACCCTATATAATAGCATACTTATATATAAAGGTTATCCGTATCCTGTCCAGTGTGTCCAGTGAGCCACTTTCACGACGACAAACCACAGGACATTTTAAGATGTCCAGTGAGAATTTAGCTTTTTTCTAGTGTAGCATAACATAAGCCAATGGATATATGAACAATCTGAAAAGCCAATATAAGCCATATAACAATACTTTTCTATATAGCCCTTGTCTTACTATGCTTTTTCTTTCCTTGTCCATTATAGCCCGTTATAGTCTAACCTATCCTTTTCTTATCAATACTAATCGGTCCAGTTCTATTCTAATCTATCCTTTTCTTATCAGTTCTATCCTATCCTTATCTATCCTTTTCTTCCCTTATCTTATCTAGTCTATCCTAGTCGTCTTTGTGCACTATAGTTCGGGGTATATTTCGGGGTATATTTCAAAACATATTTTAAGATATATTTCGTGTTACTACTCAACAGTGTTTTACTACTTATGAGTTACACAGTCAGAACGCTTACACTCAAGCATTTTGGAGTCATTACCCCTTGGTAACAACACACACGCAACAACAACATAACCAAAGGATGAACTCAAGCTCCACAGGAAGCGAAGGTTACAAGAAAACAATAACCTCAGGTTCTTCTGGAGTTACCACTGAAGGGGGAGGACCTCAGAATCGCAAGGGGGGTGATTCAATCCAGTAGTCACATAATTTTTATATAAATTTTAAGTTGGGCTTATACGGGCATATACAGTAAATCTATGATTTTTTTATAAATTCGGGATTTGATATATAAAGAAAT
>CAYOTW010000108.1:1196-2286 GCA_964407005.1 Candidatus Woesearchaeota archaeon
ATGGAAAACGATTTTACTACAGTGCGTCTTTTGAAGCGTCAGCTTAGGTGGTTGGATACTTTTAAATTTCACCCAAGACAAGCCTACCATGAAGTGATAGACCTTCTCAAGATTAAGGTTGAAGAAGACACCAAGAAGATTCCTTTGGACAATCCGAATATAGAGTTCAAAGATTCGCCTCACGAGTAGGTGGTGTAGTTGGACAAAAACAAGTATAGTGAACCTCGTAGTTCTGACATGGTTGCGTACAAGCAAGGGTTAGACAGGCTAATGCGGGAGAATGGTCGGGTTGACGTCCCTTCATACTTACACGAGTTCTTTCAGTCGCATCGCGAGATGCAGTTTGACGAGATGTATAGTGAGCTTATGTCGGTAGTTCCTGACGGGAACAAGGTCCCGACGTATAATGAGGCGTTGACATACTACAATCTTGACAAGCTCCAGAACACAGCGGACAGGATATACAAGGCTATAGAGTTGATACATCAAGAGGACAGCATCAGTGCGGAAGAAGAGCAACGTCTAAACTCGTTAGAACGCAAGTTCCAAGAGGTATCATCGTTAATCCTCAAATATTCAAGCTCGGGCATAGACAGAGAGACTCCGAAACAGATGAACATTAACGTCAACCATCTGGATCTGAATAGCATCCACCAACAGATACGAGAGATACGCGACATAACTCCAAGGGACGAAGATGAGAATTGATGTTATTTGTAATAAATGTAAAAAAATAATTAGGACTTATGAAGGGGAAAGTTATTTTGGAATGGCTCTAAAAAAAGACTATTGTGATGATTGTAATGTTAAGGATTGAATACGATTATGGGAAATTGGATTTTAATAACCTTATCACGTCCAAAGACATAGACTGGGAGGTCTACAATAACAAGTTCTTATTCGTTGACGAATATTTGAAGCTCCCGCACCCGAACAAGGATATGTTCAAGAAGATTTGGAACGATGTCACTATGTTCACGTATATGTTCCTCAGGATTGACGGACGGAAGATGCGGCTATACCCCTTCCAAGACCTTGTTCTTAACGACCTCTACAGTTTCAAATATCTTGAAGCCGCCAACCAGATAGG
>CAYOTW010000109.1:0-2279 GCA_964407005.1 Candidatus Woesearchaeota archaeon
TAAGCATACGTCATTACAGACAGCATTCGGTATAAACATGCTGGCCCTGGTAAACGGCGAACCGAAGACGCTGGATATAAAGGGATTACTCTCAAAGTATGTGCTGCATAGAAAAGATGTAATTTACCGGAGAACCGCATACGAACTGAGAAAGGCCGAAGAGCGGGCTCACATACTTGAAGGATTAAAGATAGCGCTGGATAATATTGATGAGGTTATTAAAATAATACGATCATCAAAAAGCGTCGATGATGCCGATACCAGATTACGTGAACGATTTGAACTGTCCGAACGGCAATCAAAAGCAATTCTTGATATGCGTCTGCAGAAGCTGACAAGCCTTGAGGTTCAGAAGATTATTGATGAATTAAAAGCACTTCTGAAATTAATTGCGGAACTAAAAGCAATTCTTGCAAGTGACAAGAAGATAATGAATATTATTAAGAGTGAGCTTGTTGAAGTACGGGATAAATTTGGAAACGAGCGAAAAACCGAAATTGTGAGAGGTTCTGGTGATGTCTCCTTTGATGTAACGGATCTAATTGCCGATGAGTCGATGGTTGTGTCGCTGTCCAATGACGGACTGATAAGACGTCAGCCGTTGGATTCGTTTAAGAAACAGCGTCGCGGCGGACGCGGCGTTTCAGGCGGATCAAACAGAAAAGAGGACTATGTACGGACAATGAGTGTTGCCTCGACACATGATACCATCCTGATGTTTTCAAATAAAGGAAAGGTGTTTGGTATTAAGACTCATGAGGTGCAGCAGGTAAGCAAGAATGCGAAAGGACGCTCAATTAAGGCCCTGATAAATCTCGCATCGTCTGAATTTATTACCGCCTTCTGTTCTGTTCCATCTTTTGAGGAGGAACAGTATATTTGCATGTCAACGAAACACGGCATTTTGAAGAAAGTAAAGGTTTCAGAGTTTTCGAACACCAAGAAAAACGGAATTATTGCAGTAAGCCTGAAGAAGGGTGATGAGCTGGTTAATGCCGTTGAAGTTGGGAAAAATGATGATATCGTGATGGCAACCCGGCAGGGAAATATACTGAGAACAAACATCTCAAAAATGAGATCGATGGGACGTACGGCTGCCGGAATTATAGGAATGCGTCTCACTGATGATGATATCATTGTCGGGATGGATGTGGTCTATAAAGACTCCTATCTCTTTGTGGTAACGCAACAGGGGTCCGGGAAGAAGGTTGATTACAAGAACTTCATGGTGAAGGGCCGCGGCGGAAAGGGTATGACGTATATTAAGCTGAACGATAAAAACGGACCGGCTGTTGGCGTTAAATCTGTACGAGAAAACGACGAGATCATTATTTCCACGAAGGAGGGAATGATTATCCGGCTTCTTGCAAAGGATATTCCAACTCAGGGACGTGCAACATACGGAGTTCGTCTTCTGAATATCAAGGAGGAGGATTTTGTCTGTGATTTTGCGGTAATCGAGCAGGAAGCAACCGAAGATGAGGATTAATTAGTCATTTTTGCTTGTTTATATACTAGAATTAAAAGTTATTAATATTTATTCACAAATTGTTGATAATTATTAATAACTTTGTCAAATAATAGGGATGCTGAATAATGCGATATATAGGAATACTAGTGCTGTGTCTGCTTATTTTTTCCTGTTCCAGTACACCGACACCAAAGGGAATTTTGTATACGAAGACCCGGGGGCCGGTATTGGCTACATCCAATGGGGAAATGGTACGGCAGGGAAAGGCCTCGGTTGTTAGTATTGCCGGATTGTTTACATACGGCGATGCCAGTATAAATCGGGCCTGTGAGAAAGGAGAAATTTCACGGATACATCATGCCGACTATGAGGATTATACATTCTTTTTCGGTATGTATCAGAAGTATACGGTTATTGTGTATGGTGAGTGAAATAAAACTGCTGACTATTGTTGTGATGCTGTGTTCTCTCACCTCATGTACATCATACAGCGTCACAACGGTGTATTCCAATACGCCGAACCATGTGCCGAAATCTGCTTTTTATTCCAAGTATCGGACCGGCCTCTCTGCTACCGAAGTTGCCTCTGGAACAAAAGTGGGTGTCTCGCACAGCGAGTGTTTTTTTGGCGCGGTTTCTCTGGGAGATGCAAGCATTTATCGCGCAGCGTCACACGGCAGAATAACGCAGATATCCTATGTTGACCAGGAAGTCTACAGCGTTACCTTTTTTCCACTTTCTCCATGGTCAATCTATGCGGAGTATAGAACCATAGTTGTCGGAAAATAACACGGAACACGTGTTACTT
>CAYOTW010000110.1:0-1483 GCA_964407005.1 Candidatus Woesearchaeota archaeon
AGATGGCGAAGGAGTTACACCAAAAGAGCTTATTCAAATAGAAAAGAAACTTAGAGAATCAAATCCTTCTTTGACTATTGAAAATATTCAACAAACTAAAGATTTCATTTCATTTTTAAGAGAATTATTAGATATAAAAGGATTGCCAGATCCTCAAGAAATGATTAAGTGGGAATTTGATAAATTTATTATGGATAAAAATGAGAATTATAATTCTCAGCAATTGAAATTTTTAAGATTATTAGAGCAAGTTTTTGTCAGAGCAAAGCATATTGAATTAAAGAATCTTGCTGAACATCCTCTTGCAGATGCAAGACCTCTGGATTCATTCACTAAGAAACAACTTGAAAAGATAGTTCAGAAATGCAACAAACTTAAGTGGAAATAAAATGAAAATAAAAGAAGTTAAAAAATTTCTTGAAGAATTAAATCAGGACGATGTGTCTTTTGATCCTCACTTCTACAAAAGAACTGGAGAGAGACCAATAAATGAGGGGATGGTTAGGAGTTTTTTGTCTCAATTAAACAAATTAGAGAAAATTGAACAAGGGAAAACTGCAGATAGATTTAAATTATGGTTTAAAATGAGCAGAAGATACTCTTTAGTCTTGATTATCGAAATTGAACTCTCAAAAGGTTTAAAAATTATGAGTGCTTGGAATAGTGATAGAAAATGGCAAAAGAAATTAAAACAATAGATTATGATCCTAAAAATGATATTTTCTTCATAAATAACGGAGAGAAGGTAAAAGCATCCATAGATGTAGGAGATTTTGTTTTAGATGTAAATCATAATAATTTTATCTGTGGTTTAGAAATAATGGATGCAAGTGAAAATTTAGGAATTTCTAAAGAAGATTTAGACTCAATTAAGAGTATTAAAATGTCTGTGAATTATAAAACAAGTTATGTATATGTTTTACTTTTGATGGCTTTCAAAAAACAGGGAAAAGAGGTTAATGTTCCAATTCCTTTAACCTTAGATTTAGGTCATAAAATCCCAAAACATGAAGTTTTACTATATAATTAGCAAAAAGGTGTATACAGTTTTTTAGCAAAGATTTAAATACTTTAATCATCTGGAATCTTTAATGGTAATAAAAGATAATCCCTTAAGCGGGGAAGAGAGGAAGATTGTTTCTACAAGATTGTATAAAAGTGAATTTCTTCTGTTAAAAAAACTCTGTGAAAAAGAAGGTAAAACCATAAATGCAAAGATAAGGGAAATGGTAAGGAGAGAGATTGGTTTGGAGGAAGGGGAATGAGCTTAGAAACAAATTTGATATTTTTGGTAATATTTGGTTTAGCAGGGTATGTGATAAATAAAATTTGGGATTTTGATCCTGCAGAATATTGGGTAAAATTTGGAACGATTAGCATAGTTGTTTCTTTAATTATTGCATATATTCCCACAATCTTTAATCCAGAGGATGTTGTAAATAATATAAATAGGATAACGAACTAGATCGGAAGAGCACCGTCT
>CAYOTW010000110.1:1493-2278 GCA_964407005.1 Candidatus Woesearchaeota archaeon
GGATAACGAACTGGTTTGTTGCAATCTTACCTGGGACAATTATTGGAGATTTAGCAGGGCAGATAGTTTCAAGTATTACTGGAGGGAAGAGATGATTAAAATTTTACAAAAATTATATGAATGGGTTGATAACACCTTTGATTATTTTGATCACAGAAGCGAGTTAATGAAATGGAATAGATTAATTAAAAAGGCTTGTAAAAAACACTATATAAAAGATGAACAATTGATCCAAATGTACCTCTCCATTCAAAAATATGTGTTGAATAAAGTCAATAAAAAAATAAAAGAAGGCTTACAAGAAAAAAACAATTTTGGGGATACTCCTTTCAATACAATTATTATTCAAAAGATTTATGATTTAAACAGAGAGTTTATTTTATTAATCAATGGAGAATTTCATAATTCTGCTTTTGCATTAACAAGGCAGATTATAGAGATTTACATAAGGCTGATTCAGTGCAGATATGATAAAAATCTAATTAAAAAATTAATAGAAGAGAAAAGACAAAAATCTCCAATAAAAAACACAATTGAAAACTTAAAGAAAGAAGCAACATTTAGTTATGTGGAAGGAGTTGATCC
Source organism: Candidatus Woesearchaeota archaeon (assembly GCA_964407005.1). Lineage (GTDB taxonomy): Archaea > Nanobdellota > Nanobdellia > Pacearchaeales > GW2011-AR1 > CAYOTW01. The sequence goes on from CAYOTW010000110.1 coordinate 2,079, forward strand.
ACAAAAGTTTCTTGATTCTGTATTAAATTGGTTTGAGCATTTTTCAAACTTATTTCATTTATCTGGAATCGGTCTCTCTCAGAACATGTGGATTTTTAATGAAGATAAAAATCTAACAAGGTTTTATATTCAAGATCCGAGTTTGAAAGAAGGAGAAAAATTAATAATTTTTTCAAAAAAAGCAGTGGTTCAAAAAGAAC
>CAYOTW010000111.1:0-2263 GCA_964407005.1 Candidatus Woesearchaeota archaeon
TTAAGGAATTATGAAGATATAGAGAATATCGCAAGATTATTAAAAAATTACAATATTCATGAATGGTATCTTTTCGAATTCACTCCGCTAAATAAAGCTAAAGAGTTTATGGAAGATTTTTATATCTCTACTAAAAAATATGATACTTTAATTTTTAAATTAAAAAAAAATTATCCTGAGTTAAAGATTAATGATTGTAAGGCAAGTGAGATGCCGGAAAATACCTGTTTTATAAATGCTATTGGAGAAGTATACACTTTCAAAAAGCAAAAGGGGGATGTAATTAAAGGAAATTTGAAAAACAATTTTCTTAAAGAAATAATTAAGAGTTTTTGAGAGACTTTAATGCTGATGATAAAAATGGGAAAAAATAAAAACTATTTCACTTGGTTTGAATCCAAAAATGAAGGATCTGAGATTGATAAAAAGGTAGATAAATTTCAGATAGCCATGCCAAACGAAGTATCAAAAAAATTAATTAAACTTTTCACTAAAAAAGGAGATCTTATTTTGGACCCTTTCTGTGGTTACGGAAATATCCTATTAAATGCAAGGAGATTAGGCAGGAAAGCATTTGGAGTTGATATTAATAAAAAAACTGTAGATTATTGTAATGAAAGAAATATTAGTGTAATAAATGAAAATGCACTGAATATTAAGAAAATTAGTCTACCTGAGGCGGATGCATGTATAACTTCTCCTCCATTTTTTCATTTAAGTACAAATGATTTGCATCTAAAAGAAAATCTTTCTGAAATAAAAAATTATTCAAGCTATCTTGATAAATTATCAAATATTTTTGTGGATTTAAAAAAACACTTAAAGAAAGATAAATATTTGGTTATTATCATAAAGAACTTGTACATAAATGAAAAATTTATTCCTTTAGCATGGGATCTAGTTTCTAATTTGAAAAAAGAGTACACTTTATGCAAGGAAATTATTTGGGTAAAAAGTAAAAAATACTATCAAAAAGTTACTTATCGAAGCAGTATGAACCACACTTATATACTTATTTTTAAAAATAATCTAAATAAAAAATAATCAACCAAATACTATTTCTTGAGCAATAGGTTTATTTTTTTTAACCTTTTCCTGATGTTCTGTTAAAAAATTTGTTAAAAAATCAATACAGGTTTTCTTAAGTTCTCCTGTCAATATCTCCCCTTTTTTATATTTCTTATAAATTTCTTTCACAAAATCATCATCCGGGTGATGATAAAATAATATTTCATAAGCTTTATCTTTTTCTGGAACCCCTCCTAATTTTCTATGCTGCTCTACAGATTCTCTCCCTCCAGAAAAGGCCTTATTGATTTTTCTTTTTATCTCTTTGGGAACATCATCTAAAAAAATTGCAGTATCTGGAAATGAAGCACTCATTTTACTGCCTTCTTGTAATCCAGATTGATGAAGAAAATAAAAAAATGAAGGTAGTTTTAAACTATATGGCAATCTTCTCGCTAAGTCTCTACAAGCACGAGCATGAGGATCTTGTTCTACCCCTATTCCAGTTATTGTGGGCATGGGCCCAAAATATTCTTTTAATTGTAAATGCAGGATGTCAGAATATTGTAATAAGTTAGCAGAAATTTTCCCTAAATTCATGTGCCCATAAATAGCTTTGAAAGCATTTTCAGTTATTTTTTTTGAAACTTCGAAAGCAAATTCATAGTATCTTGGCTTTTTTTTACTTTGAACATATATTTCCTCTTTTGGTATCCCTAGCGCCAATAAATGTGCAATTATATTTACAGCATTTTCTTTTGCTGCTTCTAAACTTGGAACTTTTGAATCTGGACGTGAGACATAAGCGTCAATATCTGATACAACAAAAAAACTTCTTGCTCCAAGAGATCTAAATAATAAATAAGCATCTATATCTACTTTATGTCCTAAATGTAATGGGCCAGAAGAGGCAATGCCTGTAAGCTGAATAAAATCTTCTTTCTTATCTATAGCGTTTTTGATAACATGAAAATCCCTATGTGCTAGGATTATGTTTCTTGTAAAAAACGGATGTTTGCAAGGAATCTCAGATTCTTTAAATTTCTTTAATCCGAATTCTTTAATCAACTTTTTATCTATTTTAATTTCTTTGGAACCCCAAGGATCAATTAAATCTTTGTTAGCCATCAATAATAAAAATCTAATAGATACTAATAAATCTATCGGAAAAGTTTTTTTTAAGGGAAAGGAGTCTAGTTGCTTCTTTTTGAAATAAATTCTTTAACTTCTTTCCAGATGTCGTCTTTCATTCTTG
>CAYOTW010000112.1:0-2223 GCA_964407005.1 Candidatus Woesearchaeota archaeon
TTGTAGAAGCGACCTCCGAACACCAGAGCACATTGTGAACATCTTTTTCATTCGTTATATAGTCTACTATGTGAGTCCAAAGCGTACGAAACTCCTCGGTGTTCATATAGGAATGTCCCTGGTGAAACCAGAAATGACTTCGGCTGTGCTCACCAAACAGTCGGATAATAACCGGTATTCCGTCCGCCTCCAGTCGTTTCAGTCCTGAAGCCAGAATATCCATATCCTCATGCAAAACATCATAGTGTAGATTACCGGGCGTCCATAGATCACTGATGTTTACGTCGGACGGTGCAGCCTTCTGTATGTGGGATGCGTTGAACGGGTTGCGCGGATTATACAGGATCATTAGTACCGCACCTTTTTTTGCCATATTGTAGCACCGGGGATAAGTTACGTCCCAGGCATGCGGGAATCGATCCTTGACCCAGTTCTCCGACGACTGGGTATGAAAAAAGCCGACCCACTTACCCGTTTCCTCTTTCAGATCGACAATACACTTCTGATAATCGTCGTCATATTTCTGCTTGATCTGTTGCCCCACCACGACACGGTTGTCGGTTTTACCGGGCAATGCATTAAGCCAATCAAGTAACTCATGGACTTCGGGGATAGCCTCGGGATCGTTTGGTTCAACTCCCCGCACTGCGACGGATACCATGAAAAACGCCAGGCACAAAAGCATTGGTGACTTACACATAAACACCTCCTATTCCGCATTTTGGAATATAAACGAGTTACTACAGGGCACACATTTGCTCCATGATACTACTATATGGCAGACAAGAAGCTCTTGCAGATATTTTAACCACGAAACATTGGTGTTTTTGTATATTCCATATATTGGAACATGCTTGCCTGTACTGAAAGGGTGGAGGTTGCCCGGATCATGGAATGTAAAACTCAAGAGATAAGGAGGACCGCAGTGGAACCAAGCCGCTCAGTTGACCGAACATTCTCGATTCTTGAGTATCTCGTGCAGGAAAAGGACCGAGTTTTGTCGTTGGGTGAAATAGCCCGGGAGAACAGTCTTACCAAGCCAACCTGCGCTCGGCTGCTTGAGGGGCTTACCCAGAGGCAGTACGCGATTCACCTGGGCAAGCGAATGGGGTATGCACTCGGGCCCCGGTTAACGGAACTGACCGGCCGCGGCTCCCGCGACTCGCTCCTCATAGCGGCGGCACGTCCGATTATGCTGTCGATATCGAAACGAACCGCCGAACGAACCGTGTTGGTCACTATGGGAGAGAACCACACACGCCGGATACTCGCCGAGACGGTTGCTTCGGAAGCCGAAATGGAATTCCGCGAAACCGATACAACAATGAACAACCTTCTGGAAACGGCCACCGGTCGGGTGATATGGGCACTGTCCCGAACGATCTCCGGCAACACCCCCTCAGATGAGTGGAGCGAGCATGAAAAGGATCTGCATCGGGAGATCACGGCATCACTCAAAAGACACTCTTTCTACATTACAATCAGAAACAATCTTGCGGCTCTGGCAGGGCCAATTGACCGAGACCAACAGCCCCCTGCCGCCCTCGGCATATTCCTCAACGCCCGCCATAACACCGGCGAAACCCGACGCCTGGTGGAGAAGGAACTGGTGCGTGGTCTGAAGATGATAAGCGGAGTGTTCGGTGAGTCAAGGGTAATGCCGCGGGGCCGGAAGTCTGCGGATGAAAACTGAGATAATCAGAGTAATACACAAAATGCATCTGCACGCAGCCTTACGAGACACTTCGCGACCAATCGCAATCCGAAATCGTGAATTGTACGGACGGGGACAAGCGCGTGCACTTCGACGCCGCTTAGTAACCAGGGGTGTAGGGGCTGCGCAGGCCCCGATTACGATAAAATCTTTCCATATTACTACCACCAAACCCACGCACCGCAAAACCGCCCAGTCCCTGCCGAAATCCATGATTGCGAGAGCTATTGCAGAACCGAAGCGTCCCCGGGGCGCCGCTGAGATACCTTGAGTCCCGCCGCCCGGCGGGATAAGGTAAGATCTTGCAACAGCTTACGCAGAATGACGTGAGTTGGTTGCGGAACTTGAGTGAACGCCCGTTCAGCGATTGGATCCTGTTTCCGGTTTGAATATGATAATTCCCGGAACATGCTTGCCGGCCTTGTAATCCCGGGATCTGATTTTTCTGCCGTGCAGATCGTATGCTTCACCGGAAGGGTACAGATTTCTTCCAGTATTGTGCATAGGTA
>CAYOTW010000113.1:0-2216 GCA_964407005.1 Candidatus Woesearchaeota archaeon
ATTCAGCCGTCTCTGCTGCTGGCCTGCTTCGCATCGATTTCCAGTTCTCCCCGAAGGACGGTGAAGATTGGATCTCGTCCAATAAGTACTGGGTATCCTTAAAGGTAGACAGTGATCCGAGTGAAAATGTGGACTTTGCTGGTTCGAATATCCCATTGCCAGTGCAAGATAATGACAGTGACCCGGACAACAGTTGGGACGATGGCGATTCCTTGGTCTTCGATGGCGATACAATAAGGGGAGGGGCTTCCGTTGATTTTGAGAACATCGATGGTGCCCGCAGCAATGACCTTCCTAAGTGGGTGTTGGCGAACTCTTGGAAGCCGGAATGGATCCAGGGCGGGCTGTATGTTTCACCGACGGAGCCGGGGCTCTATGACATTCAACTTACAGTAAAGGAATACACAGGTTCGGAAGGATATACGCACTACTATACACAGAACACACTGACGTCGCGGATGCAGATCGTCCCCGAACCCCTGACGATGCTGGCGGTCGGGTCGGCGGTGGCGGGTCTGGGCGGGTACATCCGCCGCCGGCGTCGCGGGTAGGAATTGACAGAGAAAACGACCTCGCGGTGAGAAATGTCGTGGGGAACACGGCCTCGCGGAGAAGGGCAATGTCCTTCTCCGTGAAGGCCGACTGTTTCCGCCGCAGCCGCGAGCATAAATACAAAGGATCGGCCGGTCGGACCTGGCGTTCGGGCCCCGGTGAAGTGAGGACCACCGCCCGCGACAAACCGCGGGCCAACAAACCAGGCCGACGGGAACCCTCCCCAGGCCAAAGGGACAACAAAGGAGAAATAGGCAATGAACAGGTTAGCCAAGATTGCAGTTGCAGCGTTACTTACTATTAGTGTCGCTGGCGCCGCTCAGGGATCTTCCTATACAGAGTGGCTGGGTTCTGTCGAAGGGGCTGCCGACCAACTGATGAGCCATCAGAATAATGATGGTGGATTCGGCTGGTTCGGTGGCGCAAGTGCCGTAAATACCCAGGGCGCGACCGGTCGTGGGCTGATCCGGGCCTATGAGGCAACTGGTAAGGTAAAGTACTTGAACGCGGCGAATGACGTTGCAGGGCTGCTGAACACCTGGGTCACAGACGATTCCTCCCACAGGCTGTACAACAAGGACGTCGAGTTTCTCTATGAGCTCGCTGCCGCGGGAGGTGATGACTACACGGCAATGGCTGCTACCAATGCTGCACATTATATTAATGAGAAGAAAGCAGCCAACACTGCGAATACCGGCGCCAAGGGTGTATATGATGCTTACAAGGCTATGAATTGGCCGGGTGCTGCTTGGACACCAGATGGCCATGTTGCCAATGACGAGATGAATGGCTTGAAGTTCTGGATGGTGGGCGAATGGGCTCATGTTGGGCAGCTCTTGGGCGACTCGGTGATCTACACCGAGGGGACCTCTGACTACACCGGGAACGATTTTGCCAGCGAGATGGCCACATTGATCGCTAATGAATCATGGGATCCGAGTGCAACAGATAAGTACTCAAGTGCGATCATGCTCGGGTATGCGGGCAGATTAGAGGGAGCTTTCTTTGGTGGTGCGGATACCTCGGAAGCACTGGAAGACCTGCTAGGAACTTACAACGGGAGCGTTCAGTCCTGGGCATATAGAACCTATATCCTCGGCCTTCTTGGCGAGAAGGGAGCTGCCACCTATGGGAGCGAAGTACTCATGTCCGTCCAGAATTCCGATGGCGGCTGGTATAACAGTGATGGCGACTACAATGAAGAGGTAAATGGTGAAGCCCTAATGGCTTTGGCAATGAACCCTGTCCCCGAACCCCTGACGATGTTGGCGGTCGGGTCGGCGGTGGCGGGTCTGGGCGGGTACATCCGCCGTCGTCGTCGGGCGTAAGACGCACGGCACGCAGGACACAGTAGAATCGCAAGGCCGGGCGGGCTCGGTGTTCCGGGTCCGCCCGGTTCGTGCGCGCGGAGAGCCAGTGCGGCAGGCGTGCCGAGTCTTTCGCGCCCGCCTGCGAGTGTCCGGCCGTGCGTGAGTCAGATCGGAACTGCGTCCCATCGCGCAGGGAAGCCCAGCGTGTTAGCGCCGGGTTCGAATTGCATGCCATCGCGCATGGAAGCCCTGCGTGCTAACGCCGGGTTCGAACTGCACTCCAGCGAGCGTGGAAGCCCAGCGTGTTAGCGCCGGGTTCGAATTGCATGCCATCGCGCATGGAAGCCCTGCGTG
>CAYOTW010000114.1:0-2213 GCA_964407005.1 Candidatus Woesearchaeota archaeon
ATACATGGACACCTGCGGAACAAAAGAGGGCCACCTGGTGATCTTCAACCGGGATACGAAAGTTCCCTGGGAAGACAAAATCTTCCATCGCATTGAAACATACCAGGGAATGGATATCACTGTCTGGGGGATGTAGTCAGTGCATCTTGTGAACTACTCGCCCCTAAAGGGGCAGAGCTTCGGGGGTTAAGCGGCATTCGCCAACCCCGTCTTTTTTGACGCTTCTTTGCCATGGGCGCATTTTGCTTTTGCTCCATGCGGCTTACCGTTGGCTCCACGCCCCTTATCCAAAAGGACTCCCCTTTTGGACAACTCCGTTCCAGAGTCTAAAATCAGGTTGATTGCTCTTTTTTTTATCACCTTTGCGGCGTTGTTATCCGCATTATCAGTATTCCCGCAGATTGAGCACAAGAACAGTTTCTGGCCCTGTCTGTTATCGGAGTGAATGTGGCCGCAAACAGCACATTCCTGAGAGGTGTATGGGGCCGGAACTCTATACGATATTTTCCCGGCCCGGTAAGCCTTATATTTTGTAAATGCTTCCAACTTATGCCAGGCTTTATCCAGGATAGACCGGTTCAGGCCGGATTTTGCCCTGACGTTTCGGCCCGGGTTCTCCATGGTGCCTTTGGCTGATTTGGTCGCATTCTTTGTCCTCAAATCCTCGAACACATAAACCTTGGCATCCGGTTTATCCACCAGTTTTCGGCTGGTTTGATGGCAGAAATCCTGTCGGATATTACCGATTTTTTCATGAACCCGGGCTATTTTATCCTTGGTCCGGCCCCAGCGCATAGATTTCTTTTTCTGTTTGGCCAGCCGGCGCTGAAGTCGTTTCAGGTATTTCTCCTTACCCACTTTGTTCTTTTTCTGCCCTGGGGTAAAATCAAAATAATCCTCACCGGCCTGAACCGGACGAATCACCCCCCGGTCAATGCCAATAACAATCTGTTCCAGTTCTTTTTTCGGGCATTGAGATAAAACCTTCAGATATGCTTTTTGATCCATCAAATCAGACTCATCCACTCCATCATCAAAAGCCAACGATACGGTATACCGCCCGTTTTTCTTTTTGATATAGATGGATTTGGGCTCCTCGAATTTACGATGCGTCTTGAAAGAAAGGTGCCCGATGTTATTGCGCTTGGTGCCAATGAACAATCGGATCACTCCGTCATTACACCTCTCAAACCGGAACAGTTCCCGGGTCAGATGGATACTGCCACCATCACGTTTCTTTTTAACCCGGGGTTTGCCACACAACCCTTTAAAAAATCGCTGGTAGGTTTGATACCAGTTAACAGCAGAATTCCGCAGGATCTGGCTGGGGCATTTTGACAGCCACGGGGTCAACTCCTTATCCTTGTACTGAGCAAAGCATTGATCCACCGGGGCATAGGTGTTAACGGGCATATACTTCCGGGCAAAAGCTGTCAGGTATTTATCTTCCTGGCACTTTGCATTCCAGATGGTCCGGGCGCATCCCATCCACTGACTCAAAATCAGCTTTTGTGTCTCTGTCGGATGTGCCTGTAGTTTAACACCCATTAACATTTTTGTATTTTCCCTTGAAATTTATCCTGTAATATTCTATATCACATTTTAACAAAAGGGTCAAGTATATGGATAAAAAATATGAATGGAGAACAGGCAGAAGTTGTATTTATGACATCAAGCTGCATCTTGTCTTTTTAACAAAATACCGGCGTGATGTTTTTACCAAAGACATGCTTTTCAGGTTGAAAGACCTTTTTACAGAAACCTGTGACCAGATGGGTTGTACCCTGCATGAATTTAACGGAGAAGATGATCATGTCCATCTGTTGCTTTCGTTCCCACCCAAACTTGCCATCTCTAACCTGGTGGGAAAGTTGAAAGGAAAATCTGCTTATTTCCTTCGCCAAGAATATTGGGAGCAACTCAAAGATAAATTGTGGGGTAAACACCTCTGGTCTCCTAGTTACTGTGCTGTTTCTTGCGGCGGCGCTCCCTTGGATACCATCAAGCAATATATCCAGAACCAACGGAAACCGGCCTCTGACAAAAGTGTCAAAAAGTCAATGGCATTAACTGGTCGCAAAAAAACTCGCTATACCCGCCCTTGAAAGAGCGGGATTGCGCTTCGTTATTGTTCAAACACGGTTTTGGATCATTCCATTATCAGGCATCTTGTTTGTTTTTTTTTCGGGAGTATCTTTTCATAATGGGGAGTA
>CAYOTW010000115.1:0-2174 GCA_964407005.1 Candidatus Woesearchaeota archaeon
TGGGCTAGCCCAAGTTTCGCAGTCGAGAGCCGCCGTCCCGAGCGGAGCGTTGCATTGCGATGCACTGAGTCCCGATCATTAATCGGGAAAATGTCGCGGGGCGCCGTCCCGAGCGGAGCGTTGTATTGCGATGCACTGAGTCCCGATCATAAATCGGGAAAGTGAGCGTAGTCGAAATGCCGAGGGAGGGAGCGGTATGCCGTAGGCTGGTGAAGGAAACATTCCGAAGATGTTCCCCGGAACCGGAACGGATCGAAGGCTGAGCCTTACAAGCACCAAGCGGGAAAAGTGTAAATCCGATCGGTGAGTTTAAGGGGCGCTCCCTGCAGACAGATCACAACGCCGAATTCTATTGACGGGTCGCGATCAATCAGGTAGATAAGGTTTTCGTAATCTTTTGGGCTGATGTCTGTTTTGCCCTTGATTTCTACGGCAAAGGTTTGTTTGCCGGTCGACACAACCAGATCGGCTTCGCGCCCACCCTTGGTGCGTAGATACGAGAGTTTCCAACGCAATCCCTGATATTCGATTTGTTTAGATAACTCATTCACAATAAATCCTTCAAAGCACCTTCCGAATTCGGCTGTTTGTTCATAGGGTGCATCTCTTCGCCCGGCCACGAATCTTGCCAGTCCCGTATCTGAAAAATAGACTTTCGGGCTTTTTGCCACCTGAACTCGCATTCGAGTGCTGAAAGGGGGGAGTCGGCTCACAACGTAAGTGTCCTCAAGAATTTCCCGATAGGTTTTAGTTGTATGAGAACTCACTCCAAGGTTTTTGGCAAGAGAAGAATAGTTCAGGACTGAGGCATCTTCGGAGGCGGCAAGTAAGAGAAATCTGGAGAAGACCCCGATATCTCCGACCAGGTTTTCTCGTCTGATCTCGTTTTCAAGGTATGATCCCGCATAGTCGTCAAGCAAATCGTCCCGTGCTTCTTCATCGTCGGTGAGGTAAGGTTCAGGCAAGAGAGTGCGTCTGAATGTTTTTTTGAGAAAAGCGATGTATCCGGAAGGCATGGTCGGGGAGAGTTTGTTGGTGTGTTCGTGGATGCTCGGGAGGAGAGAGACGAGTGAATCGCTTTTCAGTATTTCGGACTGCGATAATGGGTGCAAAACGCGGGAGATTATTCTTCCGGCAAGCGTCTCGGCTCGGTGTTTTTTCAAAGGGCGTGCCGAGGATCCCCATATCCAGAATTTAATTCTCCCCTTGTGTTCATCATAGAGTCCCTGCAGGGCCTGGAACATTTCCGGGATTTTCTGGATTTCGTCGACGAATACGTGCAGTACCTCATTTTCCGGTGTACGGCTCAAAAACTCCGTAATCTCGGATATCCATAAGTTGAGATTGGTTCGGTACTTTGAGAGTACGGTATAGTTCTGCAGGGGATAGTGCAGATGGTTTGGTATATGTTTTCGGAATTCCGCCATCAAGGTGGTTTTACCGGTTTGGCGCAAACCAACAATGTGCACGATTTGTGGTCGCTCACGGACCTTTTTGAGCCATTGAAGGAGTTGTCTCTGGATCATGGTAACAATATACCATTTTCGCACATGCACTTCAAAATTATCCGCTAATATTGAAGTCAGATCTCAAATTTGGACGAAAACTCACCCCCTTGACCCGGGTTTCCTGCCGAATCGGACACTACGCCGGTTCTTCAATTCCGCTAGGCAAGCAAAGGTGATCTTTGCGGGTGAAATGCTAACCCAAGTTTCGCAGTCGAGAACCGCCGTCCCGAGCGGAGCGTTGCATTGCGATGCACTGAGTCCCGATCATAAATCGGGAAAGTGAGTCCCGATCATTAATCGGGAAAATGCCGAGGGCGCTGCCCCGAGCGGAGTCGAGGGCGCTGCCCCGAGCGGAGTCGAGGGGGGGAGCTGTATGAGTAAGATGTTGTGCGAGATTGTCTTACGAAAAGCGCAGGGGTATGGGTTGGTGGTTCAGGTATTGGTGGACGGTGGTCCGGCGAGTGAAACGACGGTCCTCCCCCTTGGATCTGAGTTTCCTCCAGCCCAGACGCCGGAGTCCCCCGCCGGATAGGGGAATACTCACTTCATTTCCGTGCCGAAATTCAGACATCTATATGTGCGGAACCATCTCCTAACAATTACCTAACACGAAACTCAAAATTCCCAAACAAAACCAGTCTATCTTTTGTACCTCAGAGCGGACTC
>CAYOTW010000116.1:0-2169 GCA_964407005.1 Candidatus Woesearchaeota archaeon
CTGCGCGACATTCACCTTCGCCACTAGGGCCGTGTTCGAGTATTCTTCGCAAAGACCCAAGACGGATTTCTCCATTTGCCGGCTTGCCGGGCACGACGGGTTGAAAAAATCGATCATCGCAATTCGTCGCTCGACTTTCACCAGCGAATCAAAGGATGCGGAGTCAAGCCACGCGACCTCCGTTGTGAATCCGTCTCCCTCTATCGGTATTACGGGTGGTGGAAGATCTTTTGAGCAGCCGAAGCAAAAAAGCGACAATGCGGCAATTAGAAACATACCGAACACCAAGACGGATCTGTTCATCATCAAGCTCCCGGTAGAGAAAAACGACCATTTCCAAACTGTCGACAGGTACTTGCGCGGCTCTGAACCTCAATGTCACGACGGTACGGAACGCCCCCATGAGTATACCATTCAACCGGTGGAAATGCATAATGGGGACGGAGCTGCGACACCTGCCGGCGGGGTGCCTGGTCTGGACCGAATCTGCAGCTCCGTCCCCGAGGTCGGGTCATTGACCGATCTCCGACCTTCGTGCTACAATGTAAACTGTCTCATTGAAAGGTTTCCGAGGAAGGTAAGTCGACGAAAATGGCCCCGAAGCTACGAATTGTACACTTATTCGACATCAACCAGGGATCACGATACCCCGCGATGATTTCCCAGGGGTTATGGCTGGATCCCAATATAGAAGTCTCGTTTTCATCTCCGTTCATTTCCATGGGTGCCTGTATCTGCCCTCCCACAGAGACTTTAACCGAGGATCTCCGCTCCGCGAATTATATCTTTCGAGCCAATGACGAGCACTTCGCGGCTCCTGAAATCGACCGTATCCTCGACCATGAGATGCTCTGGTCAAAGGTAATCTACTACGACTTTCGCGACACCCCAGAAATAGACGAGCATCGCCTGAGAAACTGCTGTGTCTACGTAAAACGTTCCTGGACTATCGGCTGCTTGCGCAAACCTCGAGAGCATACCGATTCCCGGCTGTTTCCAATGGACTACGGACTGCTCAACGAGTACTTCGATGAACTTCCTTCCGAGACGAAAACAATCGATATCGCATGCCTTTTCCCTCCGAACCCCAGAAACGGTTTGAGACGATATAGAATGCTTGAAGAACTCATGGGGGCTCGACCACGATTTGGTCCTTCGCATATAGGGAATCCGACGACATCCGCACACGAGGGTCGTCGAGCGATCCTCAGATCACCGGAACACAACCCCTGGGTAACCTATCTTCGGACACTGAAACAGTCACGCATCGTATTCACCGCCCGACCGGATAACTGGGACGGCGATTCTCGAACCTGGGAAGCCTTTGCATCGGGGGCCATGGTGTTCATGGATCGTTCCTACATACCAGACGCATATCCGTTTATTCACGAAAGGGACTGTTTCATTTTCGATGCCCAATGTCGAGAATCGATTCGCAACGCGATTGAGATGGCGGTGTACTATCTTGCTCACGAATCAGAGCGATCGGAAATTGCCCGACGAGGGTATCGCTTCGCTCTGGCACATCACAAACCCCAGGATCGAATCAGAAGAATCCTTCGGTATGTCCAAGACCCAATGAAGAATCTCGCATCACACCTCCAGCCCAACCCCTCTACCCGGTCAGACCGCATGTGGGGTTACCCGAATGACCGAACCCTGGGGGACGGAGCTGCAGACCTCACAACCGGCCAAGGTAACCCCACCGAAACCCGGGGGACGGAGCTGCGGACACACAACTGGGCCGAGGTAACTCCACCGAACCCTGGGGGACGGAGCTGCAGACACACAACCGGGCCGAGGTAACTTCCCCGAACCCGGGGGGACGGAGCTGCAAACCTCATAACCGAGCCGAGATAACTCCCCCGAACCCGGGGGACGGAGCTGCAAACACACAACCGAGCCACGGTAACTCCCCCTGGAACCCGGGGGACGGAGCTGCAAACCTCACAACCGAGCCGACGGAAAACAATCGAAAAACGGGCCTACAACGAATCTGTGTACAGCAAATAACGGCCGGTATCGGCAGAATACGCGGCAATCCCCGGAGCGCTGGGTTCGGAAGGTCTTCGGTATGTATTTTCTTGAGATGCACTATTTTCGAATTCTACAAATTTTCATCTGCCTGACGGGCATTCTTCAGGCTCCCTTGTTTGCGCAGTCTCCGGA
>CAYOTW010000117.1:0-2167 GCA_964407005.1 Candidatus Woesearchaeota archaeon
CACTAACCCAAGTTTCGCAGCCGAGCGATGTCCCGAGCGGGTGTCGAGGGGAACGAGCAGTATGCGTAAGATGTTGTGCGAGATTGCCTTACGAAAAGCGCAGGGGTATCCGCTGAGATACCTTGAGCATTTTCGTAAGGTAAGATCGTGCAACAGCTTACGCAGAATGCCGTGAGTTGGTTGCGAAACTTGGGCTAAAAGCTCAATGAAGGATATGGAGGCTGCAAGATGAAACGACGGACCTTTATGGAAATCACATCTGCGACAATGGCACTCTATCCAACGATCTCAACTGCACGTTCGCGCAACGCCAAACGCAGTGATTCCCGGCCCAATATCATTATACTTTTCACCGACGACATGGGCTACAATGACCTTTCGGTCATCAATCCGGAGGGCCCTCCTACACCCAATATAGATTCTATTGCCAATGACGGCATACGGTTTACTGATGGCTACGTTGCGCAAGCATGGTGTGGTCCCAGTCGCGCAGGGCTTCTTACGGGACGCCATCCGAGGAGATTCGGATTCACCCGGAATTACAGCCCCATTCCGCGTACCGGTGATAAGAGGGAAGTAACCATTGCGGATCTTATGGTTGATGCTGGGTATGTCGCGGGCATGGTGGCGAAATACGGTAATCTTGGTGGTGATACCGAAGACGACCCACGGGCGCGTCCCATGGACCATGGATTCCAGGAGTGCTATTGGGCACCGGCAGGCGATCACGACAACATACCCAAAAACGGCGAACCCTACGACGAGCTTTTCAAAGATGAAGAGCCGGTAACGGATGAAACAGGATTTCTCCCGCTCGTATGGGGGCGCGAAGCTGTTTCTTTTATCAACCGCCACAAGGACGAGCCATTTTTTCTGTATGTGCCTTTCAACCAACCGCACAATCCTGTTGAGGCAACTCAGGAATACCTTGATCGCTTCTCAGATATCGCCGATGTGGATCGCAGGACGTATTTTGCGCTTATGAGTGGTCTGGACGATGCTGTTGGAATGATCCTTGACGCCTTAAAGCAAAACGGTCTTGACGAGGACACCATAGTCTTTTTCAGTAACGATAACGGAAGCAGACCCACGGGCGGTATGGGATCCTCGCCGCTAAGAGGCGGAAAAAGGACCTGCAATGAAGGCGGAGTCCGGGTGCCGACATTCTGTCGATGGACCGGCCATTTCGATCCGGGCACGGTGTATCCTCACCCGGTATCCACCCTGGATCTGTTGCCTACCGCCGCCGCCTTGGCGGGTATCGACCTGCCGGAAGATACCGTCTATGACGGGGTTAACCTGATACCTTACCTTGACGGCACCAATAACGGTGTTCCTCATGAAGCTTTGGTATGGTTCAAACCGAAGACGAATGAACTCGAGGCTCTTCGCGCCGGAGATTGGAAGATTATCAAAGATGACGATGTCTGGTATCTGAATCATCTTCCCACGAATCCAGGCGAAAAAACAAAATTTGATAAAAAGGATGAAGAGCCTGAGCTCTTCAACCGTCTGCTTGAAGCCGCAATGAAAGCTCAGGAGCAAATCCTTGCCGACGAAGCTCTGCAACTCGATTTGGGAGCGACCAGCACGCCTTCTCGTGACGTTTCAACCCATGCTTCCTATGGTAAAATGCCACGTCATTGGTACAATGGACAAAAGCATCGGTTTGAGTTCCCGTCCTCCCGGTCGGCAAACAGAGAGGTTGCAATCTCTGATCCGTCCGGCAGGCGGATAGTATCGCTGAGGTCCGCCGACTCCAAGGGCGTCCAATTCTTCTGGGACGGCACTGACGGGTCTGGAAAGAGATGCGCCGGAGGCATGTATCTGATTAGCTCAAGCGGGCCCGGGGGAAGCAGCAGTCTCTCATTTCACCATTACTGATCCGCCTCAAACACCGGGGCATCGGCAAAGAGTATTCCGATAATCAGAGTATCGTTATCGATAACTCTGGCGTGACAATTTTTGGCGGTAGTCTCACGTTGAGGGGGAGATTCTAGCCCAAGTTTCGCAGTCGAGAACCGCTGCCCCGAGCGGAGCGTTGTATTGCGATGCACTGAGTCCCGATCATAAATCGGGAAAGTGAGTCCCGATAATTAATCGGGAAAATGTCGAGGGCGCTGCCCCGAGCGGAGCCGAGGGGGGAGCAGTATGCGTAAGATGTTGT
>CAYOTW010000118.1:0-2167 GCA_964407005.1 Candidatus Woesearchaeota archaeon
CTACTCTTGGGGCGCCTGCCAAGAGTAGGTCGTCGTCCGGGGCCGAAACCCCGGGGTGTTTCGCGTCTGCAAATAGTTTTGCGTAAAAGGCCTCTCGACACGGACTGGACCCCTTGCCGACCGTGGGCTCGGTGGTACTTATATGGAGAGGTTCTATCGTAACTGAAGGTAGCCGGTCAGGTTCGCAAAAACGATTAACCAAATAGCGAGACCCATTCTCTTCCGATTTGCCACCCGTCCACGCCAAGAGAATGCCGAGAACGCTCAGAAAACGCCGGTTTCAGCCTCAATTGAAGAATTTCGCAGGCCCGCCACTGTTCACAGCGTTGCCGGGTTGGCCGCACGAATGCTCCACGACTCTTGATTTGCTCCCACACAAAGCGGCAAAATTTAGTTTGATAACATCAACCGGAAAGCCCTAAAGGGGACAAACGGGCAAAAAACTCCAAAATCCCCTATGACCTCTGCGCGTTCTGTGGTTTCTACGGGTGGTGGGCTTTTGCGGAACTCACCGAGGTATATCAGATTGAGCAGGATTTCGAGGTCAAAATAGAGGCAGAATTCGACAAAATGATTGAAAATGCTATGGGTAAATCCAGCTCTGATTGAGCATTTCGACTAGCGGGAGGCTGTAATTGGTAGGGGCCGTGTCCGGGCCCCTAGAACCCCATAGGAAGGTAACGAATTTGTATTGGTGGCTGTCGCCACAGTGATACTCCGCTAGTATCCACTGGTGGCGGACATTGGGACAGACCGACGACGAATAATCAAAATCAAAGGCAAAGGTTACGTGACAGCGGGAAAAAGCAGCAGAAGAGGGAAACCCGACGAATCCGATTCGGAAATCATTATCTACCAGACCGAAGGTGGGCGGACCAGGCTCGAAGTCAGGCTTCAGGATGAGTCGGTCTGGCTCACCCAGCAATTGATGGCAGAGCTGTTTCAGACGACCCAACAGAATATAAGTCTACATATATCAAACATTTACGAGGAAGGCGAACTGACGCAGGAGGCAACTCACAAGAAATCCTTGTCGGTTCAACGCGAAGGCAGCCGGGATGTCAGCCGCCAAAGGGATTTTTATAATCTCGACATGATTATCTCGGTAGGATACCGTGTTAGGTCCCGTATCGCCACTCGGTTTCGCCAGTGGGCCACGCAACGACTCAAGGAATATGTCATCAAGGGCTTTGTGCTCGATGACGACCGTCTGAAAAACCCCGATCACCCGCTCGATTATTACGATGAGCTTCTGCAACGCATTCAGGATATCCGCACCTCAGAGCGGCGGTTCTACCAGAAAATCACTGATATCTATGCAACCAGCGTCGACTACGACCCCACTGCCAGTGCCAGCATCGAGTTCTTCAAGACAGTGCAGAACAAGCTGCATTGGGCGATAACCGGCAAGACCGCGGCCGAGATTATCCACGACAGAGCCGACAGCACAAAGCGCAATATGGGGTTGACCATTTGGCGTGACGAAAAACCCCGGAAACAGGACGTCGTTGTTGCAAAGAACTATCTGACCGAAGAAGAACTGCGGCCGCTCAACAATCTGGTGGAGCAATATCTGATCTATGCGCAGGGGCAGGCCATGCGTCGCATCCCCATGACCATGCAGGATTGGATAACCAAACTCAACGAATTTCTGAAATTTAACGACCGCGATATACTTACACACGCCGGAAAAATATCACACGAGACGGCAAAGGAGTTGGCTGAGCTTGAGTACGATAGGTTCCATGCCAAACGCATTGCCGACATGAAGACGCAGGAAAACGATTTCGACAAAGCGGTAAAGTCGTTGGAACATACGAGACCTCGAAGGATTCAGGATGCCAAGAAAAAGCGCCGGAAGTAAGAAAACGAAATCCGTCGAAGCAATTACCCACGAAAACGTCAAGCGCAAAAACATTTACACCGCCGAGTTCGAGTCGGTCATGCGCAAAGACGAGAAGTCTCTGCCGGTACACGCGTACGCGTGATGCTTCCGGAGGGAAACCCCTGTTCGGTTTTGGTGGTATGTTTTCAAAGTCCAATTGTGTCATACATTTCTTGAAGCGACCGTTCAGCGACGCCGCCGGAGAGCCCAGGATGCTTGGGCCTGCTTGTTTGAGGAGGCGACTTAGCCGACGAGTTTGCAGGCCCATCCTGGGGTCGGAGG
>CAYOTW010000119.1:0-2163 GCA_964407005.1 Candidatus Woesearchaeota archaeon
GCTGGAAATACGGAACGCCGCCGCAGGGCAATGCGAATTTCGGGTGGATTCAGCATATGCTCTACCATTTGAATGATACCGGTTCCATGGCGCTTCTGCTTGCCAATGGCTCGATGAGTTCAAATACCAACAATGAAGGCGAAATCCGTAAGAATCTCGTCAAAGGCGATGTTGTGGAATGTATGGTCGCCCTGCCCGGTCAGCTATTCACGAACACCCAAATCCCCGCGTGTATCTGGTTTCTGACAAGAGACAAAAAGAACGGGCTGTCGCTGGATAAGGAAAAGGTCGACCGGCGCGGGAAGTTTCTGTTCATCGATGCGCGCAATCTCGGCAGGATGGCGGACAGGGTTTTGCGGATGTTTGACCCTGAAGACATTGCAAAAATCCGCAATGCATTCCACAGCTGGCAGCAGGATGACGGCTATGAGAACGAGAAGGGTTTCTGCTATTCAGCCACCCTTGAGGAGATAGAAAAGCATGATTTCGTCCTGACTCCCGGCCGGTATGTGGGCGCTGCCGAGCAGGAAGAGGACACCGAGCCATTTCCAGAAAAGATGTCCCGATTGACCGTACTGCTCAAAGGACAATTCGCCGAATCGGACCGGCTTGAGGGTGAGATAAAGAAGAATCTGGCAAACCTTGGATTTGAGGTATAGTAATGGGCAAAACGGAAGTGCTCAAGACTGGCAGAATATTAATTCCCTGGAATTCGACGGGATTCATAACGCAGGCAGGAAAGCATGGGTAATAAAAAAATAGCGGTTGAAGGTAGTCTCATTTCTGTAGTTTCCATTAGGGAGCAGGACTTTATCTCACTTACTGATATGGTAAGGGATATTGAAAATGGGCCGGCGTTAATTGAAAAATGGTTGAGAAATAAAAATACGATTGAATATCTCGGTATTTGGGAAGAGATCTATAACCCCCAGTTTAATTCCCCCGAATTCGAGGGAATTATGAATCAGGCAGGCCTCAACCGCTTTGCTCTCTCGGTAAAACAATGGATTGCAAAAACCAATGCGATTGGGATAATTGCCAAAGCGGGAAGATATGGAGGAACCTATGCCCACAAAGACATTGCCTTTGAGTTTGCGGCATGGATTTCACCAAAGTTTAAGATATACCTCATAAAGGAGTTCCAACGGCTCAAGGAAGAGGAACACAAAACGTTGGGGTGGGATATCCGCCGCAATTTGGCAAAAATTAACTACCGCATTCATACCGATGCAATTCAGAAACACCTCATTCCCCCTGAATTGAACGCAACTCAGATATCCCTGATGTATGCCAGTGAAGCGGATGTGCTGAATGTTGCGTTGTTTGGGAAAACCGCAAAGCAGTGGCGGGAGGAAAATCCCGATAAAAAAGGCAATATCCGCGATTTTGCCGATGTGTCGCAGCTTGTATGTCTCTCCAATCTTGAAAACCTCAACGCCCATTTTATTGAGGATGGACTTGAACAGAGCGAACGGCTCAAGCGGCTCAATACCATTGCAATCCAGCAAATGAGCATTCTGATGAGTGATAAGCGATTACAGCTTGGGGAAAGTGGTTGATTTGATTGATGGGTAATTGATGCTGCAATCGCCAGGGTGCTACATGTAACACCTGAAGGCATGGGAGGTACAACATATAGTGTTTTTGGGTAGAAAACTTGATTGATGGTTGTTTGATGGAGCAGTTGTTTTGAGCATGGAGAACGCTAAAATCTGATTGAAGCCACAAAACTCGCACCACTGGTGTGAGGTTTTGACTATACAGAGAAAAGCTACCCGCCGGGTAGCGAATTGGACCTCGAAGGAAAAGGTCACCCACTGGGTGACGAATTGCTGGGGCGCACGGCTGTGCGTGCATTGCCCAGTGGAGGGGCGCTGGCGGTGGAGGTTATGCGGGAGCGGCGGTTGATAGAGAATTTGCGGGAGGGCGAGGGTGATTAAAGGTTCTGGAATAACTATTAGGAATTTGACATGAGTGGAAATTGGCCTTTAGTAACGCTTCAAGATGTAACGACAATTCTGGGTGATGGTTTGCATGGCACACCTAAATATGATGCACATGGCGATTACTATTTCATAAACGGCAACAATTTAAGCGATGGCCGAATTGAGCTCGCTAACGTCCTGATGACCTCTGCTTTGAGCAATCACGTAATGGCGATTC
>CAYOTW010000120.1:0-2137 GCA_964407005.1 Candidatus Woesearchaeota archaeon
CACGGAAAGTTGCTTTGACGAACGCAAAGATTCGATGCGAGTTGCTGAAAATCGAGTCTTTCAGGGGTTTCTACAAGGACCGGGCTGCTCAGTAAGGCATGCAGGCGCATGCTTAACCCAAGTTTCGCAACCGAGAAACGCCGTCCCGAGCAGTGCTTTGCATTGCGATGCACTGCGTCCCGATCATAAATCGGGAAAGTGAGCGGTGTCGAGGGGGAAAGATCTGTATGCGTAAGATGTTATTCATGGATCTCCATATCGGCGCCTGTCCCAAAAGCGATAATCCAACGTTCACATTTTTTCCGCGCGAACACTATATTTGCTTGGTCGCATATCTGCACAAATTGATCATGTGTGCCTTTCGGCACGAAAAAGGAGCTTTTTATGTTTCGTTCTCAACCGAACGCGAATCCCGCATCAGGTGTTCTTGCGCTTGCTTCTCTTATCGGTTTAGTCGGGTTTGGCTGCACCGACAGAACGATTGAGCAAAATGCACGACATGGATGCAGCACATGCATCACCTCGGAATCGCTGAATGATGCCTTTAGAGAAGAAAGCGAAACCAGTGCCGATACCCCCGATACCTGTATGCGGTATACTCAGGTATGTGCATGTACGGACGATCGCGATGATGCCATCTTCCAGGTGCTCAGGCCAAACGGTGAGGAGGAATTTGTTATCGGCACAAAGGAAACTCTCTATGTATGTCTTGAAGCCGACAACGATCTCTATCCGGAAGAAGATTATGCGTATGGATTGGAACAGGCCACCGAGTGGTTGTCCGTGGATAACGGAGAGACTTGGGGAACATTGACTTTCAGCAGTCTCCGCCGAAATGATGAAATGAATGCATACTACTGGACCATTCCCGATTCCATAGATGTCGATAAGGGCGGAGAGATACAAACGATTTCGGCGGTTTCCGATTCCTGTTTGTTCCGAGTCCAGATATATTCCGCCGATGGTGACCCCAGCGTAAATTACGACGTTTCCGATCAGGTCTTCAGTATTGTTAAAGAACCGAGTGCCTCGGTACGTTACTGAATTGAGCCGGCTGCCGGCTCCCTTTTCTTCCATTATGGGTGTTCCAAAGTAAGGCCACGGATATTGAAAAGTATCGTTTCCAGACCGGCAACATCCCGCCGGAGTGAAAAATGTCCGATGTCACTACAATAGTCGGTGAGGACCGGTTTCCCAATTCCCTACGACGGCTACTGATTTGGTCGGCAATAATTGGTGCTTTCCTCACAATTCTCGCAGTTACCGGATTGCTTCATACCCAGGGCGACGGTTTTCCCACTTCGTACGAATGGGGAATCGTCGGTTCGGTTGTTCTCATCTGGATTGTGGCCCGATTCCTGTTTCATACCGATTTTTCCGAAGAGTACTTGTTGGGATTCATATTCGGAGTGCAATGGGAATTCCTGACGGAACCATACTGGACCTATCTGCCGGGCAAATTCAACATTCTTGCCTGGAAAGACGTGCCGATTATGGCTCTGGTCGGTTGGTGCAGCGCATTTGCATTGACTTTGCACCTTTCGGAGTGGCTCGGGAAAAAGATTTTCCAGCTCTCGGGCCTGCGGTTGATCTTCGACTGGCGCATCCTGATCTGTGATGCCGTGGCCATTCAGATTGTCGGCGTTTCCGCGGAATGGCTTTGCGGCGTTCTTCTCAAATGCTGGACCTACAACGTTGACTTCGGTCTTGGGAAATCACCAATTGGACTTGGGTGGGAACTGCACATCGGCTACGTAATTGTTATGTTCTGGTACGGAACGACACTACGCGTGTGGAAATCAAAACTGGAGGGTCGGATTTAGAAGGCTTGATCAGACGAAAATTAGAGGCCGAGTCGCCTCAAGCTTCTATCTTGACGAATTCTGTGCCCCGGGGGATCGCATTGCGTTATCAATAACCCTCACCAGATCTCGGTATTCATACGGTTTTTGTATGAATGCCGCCACCCCCTGATTCAGAATCTTCTGCGCTTCCCCGTCAAGTCCGAATCCGGAAGAAAGCACGGCGCGTATGTCGGGGTTGATCTTTTTCAATCGGACAAACGCATCTCCCCCACCCATTTTCGGCATGTTTATATCCAGGACTACAAGATCAAACTCCCGCCAACCTTTTTCAT
>CAYOTW010000121.1:0-2127 GCA_964407005.1 Candidatus Woesearchaeota archaeon
AAGAGATGAAATTTCTCCGGTCCTTTGGGTTTGGGCACCGGCTTGCGAACCAGGTGAACCTTGTAGCCCTGCGCGACAAGCGCATCATGCACAGGCATGGCAAACCCGGCCGGAAATCGCGCTTTAAGCCATTGAAAGAAGCTGGATCGGCCATCCCAGGCGCCCGCCTGAAAGGCATTGGAATATTCCGCGCCTTCAACCTGATATGACAAGAGACCGCTGACGAACAGCTTTATCTCCCGATCAGCGTTTATAAGCTGTGCTCCGACACAACTCGCGGCCAGCGTTACCGTTTTGGACATTTTAACCCTTGCCATATTGTTTTTTGTGCGTTATCGGTAAATCAAATTTGACTGAAGGGCAAGCCATATGAAGCCGGAACAGTTTTTCTGCGATCCCACTTTGCTGAAGCCGAACCCCTGGAACAGCAATCACGTCAGTCCCGAGAACCAGGCCAAGCTGGATGCCGCGGTCGAGCGCATGGGCATGTTCAAGCCCATCGTGGTCCGGGAGTTGAGCGAAGGATCCTACGAGATCCTGGGCGGCGAGCATCGCCGAGACAGTGCGGTGCGCGTCGGCTTGAAGCAGGTGCCGGTGATCAGCGTCGGCAAGATCGAGGATGTGCGCGCAAAGGAAATCAGCCTGGCCGACAACGCCCGCTACGGCACCGACGACATGGCCGAGCTGGCCGGTGTGTTGGAAAGTCTCGGCGTGGAAGAACATGACATCTCCGCTTTCCTTCCGTTTACCGAAACGGACCTGCAAACGATTTTCACTGCGTCTGATATAGACGTGGATTCGCTGGATTTCGATGATCCCGATGACAGCGCTTCGGATTTGCCGGACGAGACTTCGGAAAAGGCGCCGAAGACCCACACGATCATGCGCTTCAAGGTTCAGATCGGCGATGCCGAACGCATCTCCGAGGTGATCAAGCGCGCTCAACGCGAGCAGGGCCTGAACGGTTCGGATGATCTGACCAATGCCGGCGACGCGCTTGTTCATGTGCTTCTGGGGTCAATCAACGATGAGTGACGGCAAGCCTCGTTATCGGAAAACCAAATTCGATGAATGCGAGGAATGCACGCACCTCGGCACATGGCGATGTGCCCGATGCACGGTCGGTGAATATTTCGAAGAGCGCGAAGAAAATCTGGGCGTCTACGAAGATTTGGAGAACAACTACGATGAGTGAGAGCACGGGCGTTCCCATCGAAATCTGGGAAATCGATCAAATCGTTCCTTACGACAAGAACGCCAAGATCCACGATGATGACCAAATCGAAAGCCTGGCGAAGTCGATCCAGAAGTTCGGCTGGACACAGCCCATCGTGGTTGATGCTGATGGCGTCATCATCGCTGGTCATGGTCGTCGGTTGGCGGCGCAGAAGCTCGGTCTGACAAAGGCGCCGGTGGTCTGTCGCAAGGATCTGTCGAAGCCCGAAGCCGACGCGCTGCGTCTGGCCGACAATCGCACGTCCTCGACCACCTATGACACCGATCTGATCCAGGCCGAACTTCGCGCCCTGAAGGACCTGGAATTCGATCTGACCCTCACCGGCTTTGGCGAAAGCGAGCTGGACTTCATGCTTTCCGATCTGGGCGATCTCGACGAGGAGTCCTTCGTCGATGACATCGGCGAAGCCGTCGAAAAACAGCGTGAAGAGAACGAGGAGAAGGTTCGCGAGATCGACGACAAGGAGCTGCCAATCCACGAGGCGTTCGGCTTCAAGAAGCTGCGAACGACGGAAATCCGCCGTCTCAAGACCTTCATGGCGCAGATTGAGGGCTCTACCGGGAAGGAAGGTCCCGAAGCGCTGATGGCCTATCTGGACTCTCTCGGAGTGAGCGCATGAGCGACAAGCTGGAAGAGCTTCAGGCCCGGATGAAGGCCGTTTGGGCCGAAGTCGATGAGGAAGTGGCCGAAAGGCGGGTGGTGAATCTACACACGCGCAAGCCTCACGAGCCCGGCGAAACTGACGCCGACGAGATTTCTGGGCATCCCGATCAAGCCAACAAAGGTCTGATCCAGATGCTTGAGGAACTTTTGAGCGAAGCCAAGGAGGGTCGGATTTGCGCCATGCTGGCGTCGATCCAGACCGCCGAAAAAGACTTCTCGATGACCCT
>CAYOTW010000122.1:0-2127 GCA_964407005.1 Candidatus Woesearchaeota archaeon
CGGATGGCACTACCCGCAAGGCTGAGCAAGTCGCAAAAAGCGTACCTCATTGGGAAGAGACAAGTGAACAAAAACCGGTAGGGACCAAGAAAATCCATGGTGGACGTAAATATAATACCATGGATATTCAGTTGGATCAGATTGGCTATTATGCCACCCCTCTAACTATTGAATTAAAGGAGTCTTTTGGAGATGGCTGGGATGGAGCAAGTTTAGATGTTTTGGTTAATGGAAAAAAAGTCTTACAGGATTTAAGTATAATAGAAAATGATCTTAAATCTGTTAAATATTCATTTTCTGCATCTGCCGGTGATCAGATTTATATCGATTATCATAGTTCTAATAATTATAATCATGAGCATTCTTATTTTCTTTATGACAGTGTGGGCAATTTAATAAAAGAGTCTGGAAGTGGTGACAACGATTCACCTGAGGATGCTAGTATTCAAAATTTGGAAAATTATACAATTCAGGGTGTAGTAAGGGATTATTTTGTCGAAGGCAGTGATTATCACAATGAAAATATTGAGTGGGAGAAGATAGGAAATCAAATATTTGACAATAATGTTAAGGTTGATAGCGTTGCAAAATATGGCGAGCCTGGATACAAGCGCTTTGAAGAACTCAGCGATAATCAGCGCAAGGTGGTTTTGTACTATTTGGGTTGTAAACCCTTGTATGAATTTAGTTCCCGAAACCGTGCAACATATACTGTAAGCAGTAAAGGAACAGTAAAAAGCGACTGGAATCCTGAATGGCTAAATGATGAACAAAAAATTTATCAATTGGATGTTAATCATTGGCAGAATAAGTTTATCAAAATGCCGGAAGGGGCAAAGGATTATATACAAGAAAATGTAGAATCGTTAACTGTAGATTCTAGAGATAATTCTGATACTGATGAATGGGTTGCAACTTATCATGAAAAGGCTGATGTTTGTGCTGAACAAAAGACATCCGGATTAAGTGAAGCAGGTTTTTGGCAACAGGCCGAATATGAATCTGGAAAAATTGTTCATGATCCTGGATTTGATTTAGAGATAAATGATTATTCTCTTGGTGATATCTATGAACATAAATATGGCTATTGGGTTGGGTGGTATTGGCAAAAAGATCCTACTATTGACAGTCTTGAACTTGATAATAAAGAACCTGATTCGATTACTTATAAGATTAAACTAAGGGATTCGTTTGGAGATGGCTGGAATGGTGGACAGTTAGATGTATTGGTTAACGGAGAAATTGTTTTAGATGATCTGAGCATAGAAGACGGTAAGGGACCTTTGGAGAAGTCTTTTAGTGCCAGTGCAGGAGATCAAGTTAGCATAGATTATACAGAAGGGAATTATGGTAATGAAAATTCCTATTCTCTTTATGACAATAGCGGAGATTTGCTGGTACAGTCCGGTAGCGGTGGCTACACTCCAGAGGATTTAACGTTTGATGCAGTAAGACCTCGTTGGGATATAACTTATAAGGATAAAAGCGGTGTGCAAGCCTTTGAGCTAAAAAATTCAGATAAGACAGTGGAGCTAAATCGCGATCCTTATTGGAAAGTTGCTGCTAGTGATAGAGTTAAGAATATTGAAGTCATGGACCTTGATGAAATACGTGCTCCAAAAGAATTTATCGATGTCCTTAAAAATAACACTGCGAACAATGGATTGCAAAATTATAATTCAGATGGAAGAACTAAAGATATTGGAAAATTATACAGATCCGATGAATGGTGGGAGAACAGCTGGCAAAGGGGAATTACGTTTTACCAAGCCTATTATCAGCAAACAGATGAACCGTATTATACACTTTATGGAACACATGATAATTTCTCTGAAGATTCCAAGATTGATGACGATGATGCTATTTCCAGTATTGGAAACATTCCAGACGGTTTCAGAGTAATTGTCTATGAAGATGATCATTACGAAGGAGACAGTGAGACATTTTATTCTGGCACAGATCGTCTGGATTGGATTGGTTGGAATGATACAATTTCAGCTCTAAAGATACAAGAAAAGAAAGGTTGGAATGAAGAACATGATATTAAAATAGAATTTAAAGATTATGACTATCATTGGACCTCTAAAGGTCATGATATATATGATAAACGCATGCATTTAAATTATG
>CAYOTW010000123.1:0-2117 GCA_964407005.1 Candidatus Woesearchaeota archaeon
CAGTTACAGGCAGCCGGCAATTCTAATTATCCTGCAGTATCAGGTGTCTTGTCTTATACTTGGAGCCCTTCAACCGGCTTAAGCGATCCAAATATAGCTGACCCTGTTGCCCAGCCAACATATCCTGTAACATACATTGTTACCATGAATGATGAAATTGGTTGTAACACAACAGATACAATATTCCTTGATTCTAAAACACTGGTAGGCATAACATTACAGCCTACAGCCGAAGAGATTGTTTGTGCGGGAGAAAATAATGTTTCATTTGATGTCAGTGCAAACGGTACTGCTCCCATAAGCTATCAATGGAAAAAAGACGGCGTAGATATGCCTTCAGATACAACAGCTTCGTTGCTATTATCCGGTATCGGATTGGCTGATGCTGCTGCTTATTGTTGTGAGGTCAGCAATTATTGTAATTCGGTTTCATCAGACAGCGCAGTGTTAAAGGTAGTGGATATTACTATTGACCTGACTGATAAAGGTATATGCACAGAAGTCAGTAATCATTTAGATGCTGCGGTAAGCAGTAATTATCCGGCTGAATCAGGAACCTTATCCTATCAATGGACGCCGTCTGCCGGCCTGGATGACGCTACCATTGCCAATCCAATGGCTACACCGGAATCCACTACAATATATAAACTGGTAGTAACAGATGACTTAGGTTGTATAGATTCAGGAGAAGTCGAAGTATACGTTCAGAAGCCATTCCAGAATGAGCAGATTTGTATGGTTACCGTTGATCCTGCAACAGCTAAAAATATGGTAGTTTGGGAAAAAACACCGGATAAAGGGACCAAGGCCTTCCATGTCTATCGTGAATCAGTAATATCAGGTGAATACACCCAAATTGGCTATCTCCCCTATGATAGTGTAAGTTCTTTCATTGACCCATTTGCTGAACCGCGAAAACAGCAATACATCTATAAAATTACATCAGAAGATACCTGTGGAAATGAATCATCGCTGGATTCCTGTGAGTCACATAAAACACTGCTGTTGCAGTATTCCGGCTCTACAGGAGGCATCAACCTGATGTGGCACAAATACGAGATCAACGAGGTTCCTTTAACATATGATACTTATCAAATTTACAGGGGCACAGATTCGCTTAATCTGTCTTATTATGACATGGTTTCAGGAAATACCTTTGCTTATGTGGATATTGATCAGGCAGCTTTGAAACAAAAAATGTATTACAGGATATATGGTATATTGGATTTTCAGTGTTATGCCAATGCCAAACTTAAAGCCAATGCCGGCCCCTTCAGCCAGTCTATCTCCAACCTGGAAGACAACCGCTTAAAAGGTAGCGGTATTGGCGAATTAAGCGCTGAGATGGATATTCATATATACCCCAACCCTGCTTATGATAAGTTAAATATTGATATCAATCTGAATACTGAAAATGACCTGGTAATAAATATAATGAATACTATAGATCAGACAGTCTATACAAACGAATTCACAAACACCAGAACATACACAGGAACAATTGATGTTAGTAATTGGCCGGCAGGTTTGTATTTTATACAAATTACCACTGATGAAGGTATTAAAACAATAAAAGCAATCATACATTAGCCCCTTACCCTAACCCCACCTCTCTAAACAAAAGGTTCTTTCAATACATCCATTTTGAAAGAACCTTTTTTTTTAGAAAACCTGGTTAAATATTTAGCTGATAATGTTGGAAGTATTGTATCCGGCAAAAAAACAAGTGATTTTTTAAAATCTCAATTGGCAACCTGTTAGCTATAAATGACAATTATCCAAAGTTAGTGATCAGTATGGACGAGATGTTTGGTAAAAACACCTATCAAGGTATCAAACACATGCATCTTCGGACATTTTTAACAAATCCTGTGCAATGATGTCAAATACCAAAACACACACTGGAACGATTGATGTCAGCAGTTGGCCGGCAGGATTATATTTGCTGCAGGTGATATCAGAGGAAGGGATAAAAACGATTAAGCTGGTGGTTGATTAGTTTAGAAGCTGAGAAGTTGGGCGATTTAGTGTCAATTATTTATCATAGTGTCCTTTACAACTAGCTATATAAATATTATTATCCCCAGATACTTTATATACAAGTCTGTGTTGTTGTG
>CAYOTW010000124.1:0-2114 GCA_964407005.1 Candidatus Woesearchaeota archaeon
TTCTGAGCGTACAGCAGGTTACCAAGGTTCTTGTGAGCCTCGGCATCCTCAGGCTGCAATTCGATATAATTTCGCAGATGATTCACCGCGGCCGGCTTATCACCTTTGGCCATAGCAAGGGTATAGAGGCGTTTGAATACCTCCGGGTCTTTCGGCGTCAGTTTCGCGAGTTCGCCGTAAGTTTCGTAGGCGGTTTTCGCGTCTTTCTTTTCGTAGGCATAATTGGCCAGACGAATTCGTGAATCGACATCCTTACTGTCCCTGGCGACGATTTCACGATCGAGCTGGGCCATTGACCCGCGTTCGCTCTCGGCCTTGTCCTTCTGTCCGGCGGCTACCGCCGACTCAATCAGCTTGAGGCGAATATCCGGATTCTTCGGATCGAGCAGTTTCGCTTTTTCAAGCAGTTCCATCGCTTTGGCCGGACGTTTTGTCCTGGTGTACCCTTCAGCCAGCATCAGAATCGTTTCGATATCCTTGGGATCGCTGGTGTGCACGATTTCGAGGTGTGTAAGAGCCTTTGAAAGCTCTCCCTGTGCCAGGAGGATTGAGCCGACCCGACGGTTGGCTTCGAGGTCCTGGGGTTCGAGTTCAAGAAGCTTCTGGTATGCCTGAAGTTCTTTCGCGGAATCATCGAGCTTACCGCGTACCTGGGCAAGACTGCGCCAGATCGAAGCATCGGTGGGCTGTAGAGCGGCCGCCGTGCTCAAGCGGGATTCCGCCTTTGGAAGTGTCTCCTTGTCTTTGGCATAGATCAGGCCCAGACGAAGGAAATTCCGATGATCTTTCACGTAGGTCTGTACATTGCGTTCATAGATCTCTATGGCCGCGGGAAGGTCCGAATTCTCACGTAGGAACGCGCTCAGGTACGCGGCATCGGTATCAGTGCCGGCGACGCTAACGTACTGATCGTAGGCTTTTGCGGCTTCGGCGGTCTTGCCGGTCTTTTCGTAGCAGATCGCAAGAGGCTTCAGAATTCGTTTCTTTACATTGGCAGGGGGATTCTTTGCCTGTGCTTTGGCAAACAGTTCCGCGGCCTTGCCGTGATTTTTCTGATTATAGTAGGATTCCCCAAGCGCCACCAGATAGTCTATGTCGTGCAGCTTGCCGTCTTTTACCATCTCCAGGTATTTGACCGCTTCGGGAAAGTTATTCTGCTCGTGCTGGTACAGACCAACTTTCTTTGCCACCGGACCGTCGGTAGGTACCTTTTCGAGATACCTCATGTACGCATTTATAGCGTTTTCCTGCTTACCGCCTTTTTCGTGCAACTGACCGAGTTCTTTGTACTCTTCAGATGCATTCTGATTAACAAGAACCACCTGTTCGTACGAAAGGATGGCGCCCTTGACATTACCGGCTTTTGCCTGTGAGCGGGCAAGAGATGTCAGGACTTCGACACTTTTAGCGTTGATTGTGAGCGCCTGCTGGTAAATGTCGGCGGCTCGCTGAAAATTCTCCTGCTCCCTGTAGATATCTCCGAGGGCCTTGTAGTGTCGGAACTCGGCCTCGCCCGCGGCAATAGCGGCGGGAATTACCGATACGGCTTCTTTGTCCATTCCGCGTTCAATAATGATATCCGCGTAGTTTTTGTAGATACCTTTGATACCACCGTTCAGCGATCGTGCCTTGCGGTATGCCTCCAGGGAACCTTCTTTGTCTTTCTGTGCGTACAGAAGGTCTCCAAGGGCTTTGTAGGAATCGGCGCTTGTGGAATCGAGGGCTAGGTAGTTTTTGAGATACAGAATCGCATTACGCGTTTCCTTCTTTTTATTCGAGATCTCATAGAGATTCTTGAAGATCTTCGGATCATTGGGAGTCAGAATGGCCAGTTCTTTGAGAACCCGCATGGCCGTTGCATCATCCTTGGCCTTCATTGCCCGTTCGGCAACTCGTCTGCGAGATTCGATATCCTTGGAATCCAGCTCAACAATCTTCGGATCGACCTTGGCTAGTCCCTGCTCATTATTTGTCTTCTGATAGCACAGCGCCAGATCTTTCCAGTTCTTTACGTTTTTCGGTTGTTGTTTGACCAGTACCTCAAGTTGTTCCGCGGCGACGTCATACTTTTCGCTCTCGAGGTATATGTCTCGAAGAATCACTCGCGCATCGTG
>CAYOTW010000125.1:0-2112 GCA_964407005.1 Candidatus Woesearchaeota archaeon
ACACGTACTACCATGGCGCTGAGACCATTGCCGGTGTAAATGTTTCCGGCTCCAATGATACGTCCTTCCGAATCTAACGCAACATCGTACATTACATCTCCGAGATCTTCATTCTTGTAGGGCAGGAATCGCATGCCGTCTTCCCCGAACGTAGCATCCAAAGCTCCCTGGTCGGTCACTTTGGTCACAGCGGGATCAGCTCTAGCCCAAGTTTCGCAATCAACTCACGGCATTATGCGTAAGCTGTTGCACGATATTACCTTACGAAAATGCTCAAGGTATCTCAGCGGATACCCCTGCGCTTTTCGTAAGGCAATCTCGCACAACATCTTACGCATACTGCTCGTTCTCGACTGCGAAACTTGGGCTAGTTCTTTCTTTTGATCGGGCAAAGCCTCCAAGGATGATACTATTATCAGTATCAATCGCAATCCCGTAAACTTTGTCCTGGGCACCATGTGGTTGCATGGGGGGCACGATCACGAATGAACCATCGTCTCCGAAAGAAGCGTCCGGGGAGCCGTCTGCAAAGAGGCTGGCGACGATCATGTCGAAATTGCTCTCTGCCGGTACGCCTCCGGCTAAAATTATCCTACCCTCTCCATCAAGCTTGACTGAAGTGGCGGTGCCGCGTCCGATATCGAGAGTTGCAATTCCATCGTCTCCGAACGCCTTGTCCAATTCACCGTTTTCGTTTAGACGAAGACATGAGAATTGCTGTGTGGAGGCATTACCCGGCTGGATAAACAAGGGCATAAGCATGTCCCCATCGGGAAGCATGCACACCGCTTACCCCCACCCGTATTCATTGAAGGTCACTATCCCGTCACTACCGAAAGACTCATCGAGCGTGGCATCGGGCTTGATACGTAGGGCCGCAAAGCCGACATTTGCCAAAGAGCCGCCGGTGTGATAGCCACCAACGAGAACCACTCGACCTTCATCATCCAGAGCCATCTCCGAGCCTTCGTCATGCATGGAGAATCCGTCTACATCTACGATACACATTCCGTCATCGGAGAAGGTTGGGTCGAGTGTGCCGTCTCCATGCGCTCCTCCCTCAAAAAGGCATACAGTCGTAAGTAACGGTAATAAAGTCACTTGCAGATATTGTCGGTATTGGGCCCAAAGAAAACGCTTCCGCATAGTTTGATCCTTTCGTCGGGATTATGTCTCGTAAGGCTCGACTCACCTGTGAGTACCCAATGCGCCTGCCGGACTCGGCATTGGTAACGCGAGTGGTTACAGATCACCTGGAAGTGATTGAGCGACTCTTGTTAATATACACGGATATCAGGTGTCGGTGATTGGGATTTTTCTTTGAGCCCTTATTGAAGGTCGTCTCGCTTTGGAGACGGCGAGAGACGTTGGTCACCGTACCGGAAAGGTGCTCGAATTGCTATATTTCTTTCGTCGACGAAAGGCAACTGCCCGAAACACTCGAAATTTGATTTTTAATTAGGTTTTTTGATCTTCCGTCCGATTCCGGACGGCCGAGGGGAGACAAAATGGGTGAATTTCTTGGAAAACTTGCGATAAGCGCACTCAGTCTGGGCGCGGCGGTGTATATCGTTCCCGGTATGCGGGTCGATGGGCTTCTTACGCTTCTTATTGCCGCATTTCTGCTGGGGATCGTAAATGCGATTGTACGGCCCGTGCTCGTGATTCTTACTCTGCCGATCACGATCCTTACCCTGGGCATTTTTCTTCTGGTTATAAACGCCGCGATGCTCGGCTTTGTTGCCTGGATCCTGCCCGGCTTTTACATCAGCGGCTTTGGCGCCGCGGTCCTGGGCTGGCTGGTTCTGGCCATTATTAACTGGATCGCTTCGGGTATTTTTCGATCCGAATCCTGAACGGGAGCACACACTTTTGCAAAATCGGCCGGGTAAGTCATATCTGTCGGCAGCTTTCAGGGAGCGGAGATTACCTGAGCCCGAGGGTATCGTCGAAACCAAAAAAGCCCGGAGGAGGAACGAACCCTCTTCCGGACATAGTCGGACAAAACGGTGCTTTCCGTCCGGCCCAAGTTTCGTAGCCAACCCACGGTCCCACCAGGCGGGATAAGGCAATCTCGCATAACATCTTACGCATACCGCCCTCGACACTGCT
>CAYOTW010000126.1:0-2111 GCA_964407005.1 Candidatus Woesearchaeota archaeon
CAGGTAAAACAGCTACCCAAATTATAGAAATAGCAGCAACTGTAATTAAAATTATCAAAACAGTCGCAACAACAGCCGAAATCCCTCGATTATTCATAAAAATAAATAGATTAAAACTATAAAAATCTAACTATACATCAACATCTCTCAAACCCTCTGTCTCAATAGAGAAAACAGTCTCCCCATCAGGAAGATTAGGAGAATCAATTAATTTACAAACTCGTGTATCTTTTTTACCTCTTCTCAAATACATCCTAAATGTACAAGCATGACCTACAATATTCCCTCCAACAGCTTTAGTCGGATCTCCAAATAACTGAGCAGGATTTGCCATAACTTGATTAGTCAAATAAACTGCAAGATTAAATTGATCTGCCAACCTAGAAAGCTGATGCAAATACCTATTCAACCTCTGTTGCCTATCTGCCAATTGCCCTCTTCCTGAAAATTCCGCCCTAAAATGTGCAGTCAAAGAATCAACAACAATCAATTTGATAGGCTCTCCATTTTGGATCAATTCTGAAATCTTGTCCAATAACAAAATCTGATGATCAGAATTAAAAGCTCTTGCAACCAAAATATTCTTTAAAACCTTATCTGGATTTGCACCAATACCCTCTGCAAACTGTCTTATTCTCTCTGGCCTAAAGGTTCCTTCTGTATCAATATAAACAGCCTTACCTCCTGCTCCTCCCTGTTCAATAGATTTCTGAACATTAACCGCAAGCGACAAAGCCAACTGAGTCTTTCCAGAACCATATGCCCCAAAAGCCTCAGTTAAGGACTTTGTTTCCAATCCTCTTCCACCCAGAAGTTCATCTAAGTTTTTAGATCCCGTAGAAATATGAATAATCTCTTTTCTCTTGTTAGCATATTCTAAACCATCTGCAAATCCCAAATTCAACATTTTCCTAGCAGCCTGAATAGCCTTCCTAGCAGCAGCCTCGCCCAATCCAGAAACTTCAGAAAGAGAAACAGGAGATAAAACAGCCAAACCCATCAAATCAAAAATCCCTGCAGCTTCTAATTTTGCAGCAGAACCAGGACCAACACCGGGTAAATCAGTCAATTTAGGTTCTTCTTCCTTTTCCTCTTTTTTTGATTTTTTAGTATTCTTTTCTTCACTGTCGTCTTCAGAATCTTCAGAACCCTCGACAGCTTTCTTTATTTTTTCTTCATCAGCCATGTATCAAAAAAACCAACTTCTTTTATAAAGATTTATATGCTCAAATATAGAGATTAAAGTTAAGGGCAGTTAGATTCATAATGAGTCCCTAAAACAGGCCAACTATCTGGACAATCACCCACAGAACCAAAAGTATTTCCATCGCCACTTAAATCATCTGAAGAAGAACAAAATAAATCAGTATTATCATTATTACAAAGACTAGATAAACTCAACGAATTATTATCACTCCCTTGAAAATATACCCCATATTTTAAATTATCTTCAGAATAAACATCAGACAAATCAACATATTTACTATTTTTAAGATGAACACCATAACCACAATCATCGCCACACCCATCTTCACCATTTTTACTTGCAGTTATATTTTTTAAAATAGTTTCAGATTTAAAAGAACTCTGAATCCCAATCCCTGTAATCCCATTTTCATTTGCAATTATATTTTTTAAAATATTATTTGAATCCTTAAGAGCTAAAATCATTTGTATGCCTTCATAGTCATTCTTATTAGTCACCACATTTGAAAAAATATTGCCCTCACTCCCCAAAATCTGAAAACCATAATAATCATTTTCATTTGCAGTTATATTATGAAAACTATTCCCTACACCCCAAGAGATAAAAACCCCATTCCCCTTATTAAAATTAGTATTAATATTAACAATAGTATTATTCGAAGAAAGATTAAAAGAAAGACCTAAAATATTATCAAAAAATAAAATATCTTTGATTATAGAATTATTTATACCATAAAAAGAAACCCCTCCTTCTCCAGACTCATCTCCAAATCCACTAATATTCTTAAAATTTTCAATCCTAATTCTTTCTAAATTAGTTGCATAAATTCCTGCCATAGAGTCTTCATCACCTTCAATCCCCTTGCCATTTCCATCCAAAACAACATCATCAGCTTTAATCTCAA
>CAYOTW010000127.1:0-2086 GCA_964407005.1 Candidatus Woesearchaeota archaeon
AGCTTTGCTTCTCTCCGCATTACAGTCGCCACAGCGGTTATGCCGCAAAACGTTGCATGCAACTGTAAACCGACCAAAGAGACAAAGAACGCGCGCCAAAAAGGATCGGAACAATTGGAAGAAGGCATTAAGGACAAACGGACCATATGAGACTAATGGATGATGACCTACGAGTACCCTTGGAAGCTGTAGTATCAGATTATCTTGGACAGAGGTGGAATGTCGGTACCGCAAGAGATATGCTTGAATTTGCCTGCCATCCTTGTGCGATTTTGTCGAATGGCCAATTTGCTGTATTCGCTAAGTACGGCGAGGGTGAGGCAACAAGAGTACAGTTTGAGATCGAACTAGACAGGCTGCAGTTTCTAAGAAGAGTCGCAAATGTCAACATACCAAATCCGATCGGAATAGCGACTGTTGACAGAGGCACTCTCCTGATCTTAGAAGCGTTACTGGAGATTCGCAAGGAAGCCACGCAATGGAAGCAGATTGCCAACATTCTATCCCAAATTCATAGCATCAAGGCCGACAATTTCGGTTTTACCAGCAATGGCTTCTATGGACCATATCATCTTGATAATTCTCAGTCATCAAGTTGGGTGCACTTCTATTCTGAATGTCGACTTAGGCCATTCTTCCAACTATCGGTACATTCAGGACATCTTCCGGTAGAAGTTGCTAACCAAGTCGAGAGTGTAATTGACAGATTCCCACAGCTTTGCGATACCAATGTTCAGCCTTCTCTGCTCCATGGCGATGCCCAGCAGAACAACTTCGTATGCACCAAGGAAGGCACATATGTCATCGACCCTGCGATTTACTTTGGGCATCCCGAAATCGACTTGGCTACTATTGATAGTTGGCAAGTTGTGCCTGACACCTTCTTCTCATACTATACAGAGCTGGCAACAATTGATTCTGGGTTTCCTCAGAGGCGCAATTTGTGGCTCATTGCAAACTACCTAGCCGCAGTGGCCGCGCCTGAGGGTCATAACTATCTTCCCAAATTGATCAGTGCACTGAAGGGTTATCTATAGACCTATGAGTAAGAAACAGGATATTACTAGCATATTGGCCTCAAACACAAGTCATCCCCTTTCTTCCTATCCTGAGCTGCCCGATGTTCTGGAGCGGTTCATTACAGGACTTAAGGTCAATCTCACCACAAATCTTGTTGGGGCATATTTGGTGGGATCCTTGGCCACAGGGGACTTTGATATGGATAGTGATGTCGATTTCATAGTTGTTACGAAGAATGCTTTGAATACCCAAGAAGTTCATAGCATAGAGACTATCCATGCTAACATATTCGCTCTTGATTGCTACCCAGCAAAGCATTTGGAGGGGTCGTATATGAGCGTTGTACTCCTGAACAATTATAACGAAGTCGGCAGAAACAAGACATGGTTTCTTGATAATGGCAGTCAACACCTTGAACAATCGGACCATGATGATAGGTGGCACGTAAGGTGGATACTGCGGGAACGTGGTATAGCGCTTCTGGGACAAGATCCACAACATATACTCCCACCTGTTCCAATGGATGCTATGTGTGCTGAATTGAGAGCCAAACTGCATAGGCTGAGAGAGCAATTCAGCATAGAACTTAGTCAACCTTTGGGCTATTACAATTCGCGGTTCGGGCAGTCTTTTGCAGTTCTCACAGTTTGTCGTGTTTTGCACAGTCTGCAGTCCAGCACAATACAATCAAAGCTTGCAGGTGCCCAATGGGCACGGCAATCATTGGCCTATAGATGGCATAACCTCATAGATCAAGCTCAGGCAGAACGTATTGGTGTTCGGTTCTGCGAAAAGATCAGACAACGTGCAGTGCAGAATGTGCTAGAAGCAACTCTGAAGTTCATTGAATACGGCATTGTAGTATCGGAAACTGGGCTTGGGGCAGGATGAAAGGTAGGCGCGCGCGAAGAAGTAGTCGGTTTACAGCAGCATGCAACAGCGCCAGCACGCCATGCCAGCAGTAAAGCTCGGAGATTCGCATTACTGCTGGCACAGCGCGCGAGTGCCGCGAAACGTTGTGCGCCATTGTGCCGTCTCTCCTTTGCTGATGAAAAATTAAAATGAA
>CAYOTW010000128.1:0-2069 GCA_964407005.1 Candidatus Woesearchaeota archaeon
ACTAGTGCTACTTTTTTGTTTTTAGGAATCTTAAGATTAAAGTTTTCAAATAGTTTTTCAGAGTTGTAGCCGAAGTTTATATTTTTGAATTCTATGTTGCCTTTTGTTATTTTTATTGCTTTTGCATTTTCTTTGTCTTTAATTCTTTTTTTAACTTCTTTGTAATTGAATAATTCTTGAAAATCAGACATTGCTCTGTAAAAACCTCTTACTCCCCAGACAAATCCGAACATGCTGTCTATTACTGAAAAGTAAACTGTATAGATGAATGCGATTGTTCCTATTGTAATTTCATTGTTTAGAAACTGTAGTATTGGATAGGTTAGTAAAAGGATTGTTCCTATTGATAGGATTAGCATTTGTCCTGCATCAAACCATCGATAGTAGAACCAGTATTTTCTACTTTTTAGTTTGGTTTTTTTAGCTATTTGCAAGAACTTGTTTTTTATTGATTTACTTTTTCCAAAATATTTTATTGTTTCTATATTTGTGAATATGTCTGAGATGTTTGCTTTTTCTATGTCTTCTTGTTTGTTATATTCTAATTTTGCTTTTTGTTGTATATTTTGTATGTAGAGGCTATAGGTTATGAAGACTATTGTTATTCCTAGAAGTATAAGTCCAGGGATTAAACTAAAGTAAGCAATAGATGCTCCTGCAATCACTAGACCTAGGATTGTTGGCAAAAAGTTAAATGCCAGTATGTCGGTCATCATTTCTGATGCAGATGAACTTCTTGTTAGTCTTGATATTAGTGAACCTGTTTTGTGGGATGTGTGAAAATCATAATCTAGGTTTAGTATGTGGTTGAAATATTTTTTCTTTATGTCTAAAACAATGTTTGAATCAAGGATTGCAAGTAAATGGACTCTTAACCAGACAAAGACGACTTCTAGTATGTCTAGTCCTATGTAAACAAATAAGAGGATGAGTAAGATGCCTATAAATTCTGCTTTTGGTAAAACTCCTGATGCAAATTCAGAACCGCTGTCGATTATTACCTTAAATATATATTTTGGAACTAATCTTACTAGTTCTACAATTAAGATGCTTATTAGGATGAATATAAATGTGGCTTTGTATTTTTTTAGAAATTTATAGTATTCACTAAAGTTTCTTTTAAATTTTATTTTTTCTTTTTTATCTTTGTTTTTTACCATGTTGTATTTTTTGCCATTACAATATTTTATATACTTCCTTGTGCTTTATTTTGTATGGTTAGGGAGGAAATCTATTCAAGGGGTTTGTTTGATCAGAATTCCCAAGACGAGGAAGACGAGTCAGACGAGTTTGAAGACTAACCTCTTTTTGTTTTTTAGTTTTTGTTGTTTTTATATTTTTGTGAGTTAGTTATATCTCAAATTGTTTCTTTTTTCAAAATATTTTCTCCAGTCGTTGTAAATAGGGATTTTGTTTGGGAATTCGTAGTTGGCGATATCTCCTAGGTTTTTTGGAGGAGTGTAATTTCTTTGGACATTGTTTGTATAGCCTGTGCTATTGCTATTGTAACTTGCTCCTTGTGTTGTGTAGGTCATTGTTTGAAAGAGGTTTATTTGTTATTTGTTTTATCCTTTTAACCAACCGTTATCTTTAAAGACAGATTCATCTGCGTTAGTTTTTCCTGCTAACTCTTCTAATAAATTAACTGCCCGCCTTAATTGGGGAATATTCAAATTACTTAGTGGTTCTCTAGATTCAACTTGTGATTCTGTGTCTTCCAAATCACTTTGGATATAAGCCATAGTGGCCTCTATCATTTGATATCTTCTTTCTTTCAATTGCTCAGAAACATTTTCTCCTTGCTGTTCTAATTGTTCATAAGCTTTTTCAAGTTGTTTCAATCTTTGAAAATAATTGCAGTCTAATCCCTGAAGTTCTCTCCAAGAAGGAATTTGATCTAAGGATTTTATTATTTCATCCATTTTATTCTTCCCTCCTTTCAGCCATTCTTTGTTTTTTATTTTGCTCTTGTTCTAATCTTGCTTCTCGTCCTATTAAGGATAAATAATTTTTAATTTCTTTTTTAATTTCTTCTTTTCTTGGATTTGGAGTGTAAGTTCCACTAGAAA
>CAYOTW010000129.1:0-2044 GCA_964407005.1 Candidatus Woesearchaeota archaeon
AAAAATCCCCAAAAGAAGAAAATTTCACTACTAGAAGGTGATCTTGACTTTTGGGTTAATGGAGAAGTTGTTCCTGTTAAAAATATAATCGATAAAAAAGTAAGTATCTACATAATTGATGTCCTTAACGAAAAACGATACAAGTTTTCAATAGATCCTGATCCCAAAAGGATCAAAAAACTCAAAAAAGCCATTGATAAACAGGAGATTATGCTGCAAAAATTAGGTAAATCAAAGAAAGTCCAAGAAAAAATCTACTAAGTTCGCCCCATGCGTGATCACTTAAGACCTCCCTCAACCATTGCCAGCGGTATAGATAATCCTCCAACTTCTTGATCTCTTTTTAGATTCCTCCGTCGTTTATTCTTGATTAGAAACTTCTCTATTTTCTTTAGAATGAGGTTCAGGCTGTAATCATCACCAGAAATAAGGCTGAAAATTAAATCTCTCATGAACTGGTGCGAAGATTTTACGATGTTGAACAGGGAAATATCAATTATCCGGTTTTTGTATTTTATCGAATTTCCTAAAAACGTGATAACCACGTGAGTTATTAAATTGGCCCAAACCAGTCCTTCTGCAATATATTTTTTTCTCGTATTGAATTTTCTCAAATTTGTGTATGATTTCCACTGCTTGAATACTATCTCTATTTGCCAGCGATAGTGATAAAATTTCCTTAAATCTTCAGCAGAAAATTCATTTCTGTCTAGATTTGTTGCTAAATACCAGTACTTATTGGATTTTGGATGTTTTATCCCAACTATTCGTACTTTTATCCCTTGTTTTTTAAGGCTTACATCGAGATCAAAGTCTTTTCCTCCAAGTTGCGATTTGAACTCCTTGAGTTTCATCTTTTTGCCAATTATTTTGGGATTTATATTGTTTCTGAGCCTGCAGATATAGAAGCCATCATTTTTATGAATCCTTTCGAACATATCGTAATTGACATAACCACGATCGTATAAGCTCAAGGTATTCTTCATGTCTTTTGGTTCTGGAAGATAATGATGTTCTGAATTAGCATATGGAGTGAGGGTTAATTTGAAGAAAGATTGCTTGAAAATGCTGTAACAAAGATGCAAGCCAATTGCAGCAGGATTTTGTTTAAATCTTCCCTTGAATTCATCTTTTAAATCCTTGTGAATTGCAAATCCAGTTCCATCCTGGATTAAAATATCATCAAACTTTTCAGTAATTTCCCCAATTTTACCTTTGAAAATTCTAAAAGTTAATTCTTTCAGCAGATAGTTCAAAATTTCTAACATGAATTTGGGAAATTCTTTTTTGTCCAAATGCGTATGCCATGCTTTGTAAGCAATTGATTCATCATGGTTGTAATTATAGGTACTTAGGAGTGTAGAAAGGTATTTTACCTCTCCCCTTCCAGCAAAGGTTTCAATAAAATTGAGTAAAAACAGCAAAGGTTTTATTTTTCTTATTCTTTTAAATAATCCTGTTTCTCTTCCATGCTGTTCAATTATATCGGGGTTTAATACAGATTGCAGCTTGTCTTTGATGTCGGAAATTGGAAAAAAAGTTTTGTTTTTGTTGCTTTTGGGATTATATTTGGTTTTATGTTTTTGACAGGGCATTTTAAGTCTCCTTCCTTTTAAAATTTAAAAATTTTTTACTAATACTCATTAGGGGATCTTAAATTTTTTCGTGCCCTGTCAACTATTTTTTCCTATTTATCTACCTGTTTTTACAACGAATAACTATTAAGATCTAACCCATGAGCACCGCTTACAAACCTTCTTACAAAACCAGTTTCTACTGCGATCAAATTAAGTTGGTTTGGTGAAAAAACATCCTTGAGTTTGATAATAAATTTGCCGTTCTTAGAGCTATGTGTGTTCATTTTGGCCTCCTCTCTTGACAATTATGCCAAGTAGACGAGGCCTAACGAACTTTTTTTTCTTTCTTTTTTTCAATCCTTTCTTATACTTCACTTCTTAAGATTACACTTATGAAAATTGAATAATTTTTTTCTTGTTTTTATTAAATGTATTCAGTATGATTCTTTTGTAAGTATGATTCTTTT
>CAYOTW010000130.1:0-2034 GCA_964407005.1 Candidatus Woesearchaeota archaeon
GAACTGAAGGACGCAGCCGAACAGGAGAGAATTCGCGACCTGCCGGGAATGGGCGAGAAGACGGAGAAAAGCATTATCGAAGGTTTGGCGCGAATTGCCGGCACAAGTGATCGGGTGAAGCTCTCCATTGCCCGACAGTATGTCGAATCTCTCACCCGTAAGCTGGAGGCGACCAAGGGAGTGAAAAAAGTTACCGTCGCCGGGAGCTATCGACGACGGAAAGAGACGGTGGGTGACCTCGACGTGCTGGTGACCTGTAGGGAGAACTCTTTGGTCATGGATGCGTTCACAAAAGGACAAGATATTCAGAAGGTGGTGTCTAAGGGAGACACCCGTTCGAGTATCCTGCTTCGCAAAGGCTTGCAGGTAGATCTCAGAGTTGTGCCCGAAAACGGATACGGATCAGCGCTCCACTATTTCACCGGATCAAAGGCGCATAATATAGCCGTGCGCCGGATTGCCGTGAAGAAAAAACTGAAGCTGAACGAATATGGCCTGTATCGTGGGGATAAGCAGATTGCCGGGCGAACCGAAGAGGAAGTGTATGAGGCGCTCGGACTGTCCTACATTCCTCCAGAACTGCGTGAGAATAACGGCGAGGTGGAAGCGTCCGCGGAAGACAAATTGCCCAGGCTTATTGAGAAAAGCAAAATACGAGGTGATTTACATTCTCATTCCTCACATACCGACGGCAGGGATTCAATTGAAAAAATGGCCGCGGCGGCAAAGGAACTGGGGTATTCGTACTTAGGGATAACGGACCATTCCCAGAAAATCACCGTGACCGGCGGACTGGACAAAGAGAGATTACTGGAGGAATTGAAAGAGGTCGATCGACTCAACGACAAACTAGACGGCATTCGTTTGCTCAAGGGCAGCGAGGTCGATATCCTGGAGGACGGCAGTCTGGACTTCCCGGATTCGGTTCTTGAGCGACTGGATTTCGCCATTGGAGCGGTTCACTCAAAATTCAAAATGTCGCGAAAAGAGCAAACCGAACGAGTATTGAAAGCTCTCTCGAACAAATTCCTCACATTCATTGCCCACCCCACCGGACGGCTGATCGGATCACGAGATCCCTACGATATCGATATGGACCGAATAATCCGTGCCGCGGCCGACGAAGGGTGTTTCCTTGAGCTAAACGGCAATCCCGACAGGCTTGATATAAACGAGAATTATTGCCGCGCTTGCAAGGAAAACGGGGTGAAGGTAGTGTTAAACACCGACGCTCACTCTACCATGGACCTACAATTTATGGAGTATGCCGTGGGACAGGCACGGCGTGGGTGGTTGGAAGCCGATGATGTCGTGAACACCAGAGGTATTCAGAAAATAACGGCGCTCTTACGCCGGAGAAGATGATCGGTAGCAACTGAAAAAGACGGTCAATACGTTTTTGTTTTGGCCTTTCCCCTTTGAGTTTTGACATTTGATACAAAAAGGAGAGAACCGCTATGGGTTGGGATATCGCATTTGCCGCTCTGGCTGGAATTGCCGTAACGGCCGTATATGCAATGAGATTTCGGTCTACCGCTTCGATAGCGCAGACGCTTGCTTTTTTCTTCGCGGTTTTCCTGACGGCCTGGGCCGGGGGAATCTGGGTCACGCCGAAGAGTCCCACCATTGGTACGATTCGATTGTTTCCCTTTATCATGGTAGGCACCATTATTGCTCTTCTGTTGGCTGCCGTCTCACCGCACCGGCATTTTATGGCCGATAGGGGGGAGGCAGCCGGGGAGCGCACGGTCGAGAAAAATGCCAACCGGACGCTGAACGTGTTTTTCTGGCTGCTGGTGTTGGTTTTGGTCGGGACGATCATCGCCGGATACATTTACCCTCGAGTCGGTTAAGGCCGCGGAAATTTGGTTAAGAACTCCGGAAACGGTGTAACGCGACGTTTCTGCGTTTTGCCTCGTATTTGCGGGATGAGGCCTGATCCGGTTTCGACGGTTTCGTATTTTGGTTGGCGCGGCTACGCGTACCAACTTAACTGAGAAGGAATTGCTGTGGGAACAGACGCGCAAGATGATA
>CAYOTW010000131.1:0-2034 GCA_964407005.1 Candidatus Woesearchaeota archaeon
GAACTGAAGGACGCAGCCGAACAGGAGAGAATTCGCGACCTGCCGGGAATGGGCGTGAAAACGGAGAAAAGCAT
The DNA here is from genome assembly GCA_964407005.1 of Candidatus Woesearchaeota archaeon. Lineage (GTDB taxonomy): Archaea > Nanobdellota > Nanobdellia > Pacearchaeales > GW2011-AR1 > CAYOTW01. Next base: position 75 of record CAYOTW010000131.1, read on the forward strand.
TCTCGAAGGCCTCGCTCGAATTGCCGGTACAAGTGATCGGGTGAAACTCTCCATTGCCCGACAGTACGTCGAATCTCTTACACGCAAGCTGGAGGCGACAGAGGGAGTGAAAAAGGTTACCGTCGCCGGGAGCTATCGACGACGCAAAGAGACGGTGGGCGACCTCGACGTGTTGGTGACCTGCGAAAAGATATCTTCGGTAATGGATGCATTCACAAAAGGACACGATATTCAGAAGGTGGTGTCTAAGGGAGACACCCGTTCGAGTATCCTGCTTCGCAAAGGCTTGCAGGTAGATCTCAGAGTTGTGCCCGAAAACGGATACGGATCAGCGCTCCACTATTTCACCGGATCAAAGGCGCATAATATAGCCGTGCGCCGGATTGCCGTGAAGAAAAAACTGAAGCTGAACGAATATGGCCTGTATCGTGGGGATAAGCAGATTGCCGGGCGAACCGAAGAGGAAGTGTATGAGGCGCTCGGACTGTCCTACATTCCTCCAGAACTGCGTGAGAATAACGGCGAGGTGGAAGCGTCCGCGGAAGACAAATTGCCCAGGCTTATTGAGAAAAGCAAAATACGAGGTGATTTACATTCTCATTCCTCACATACCGACGGCAGGGATTCAATTGAAAAAATGGCCGCGGCGGCAAAGGAACTGGGGTATTCGTACTTAGGGATAACGGACCATTCCCAGAAAATCACCGTGACCGGCGGACTGGACAAAGAGAGATTACTGGAGGAATTGAAAGAGGTCGATCGACTCAACGACAAACTAGACGGCATTCGTTTGCTCAAGGGCAGCGAGGTCGATATCCTGGAGGACGGCAGTCTGGACTTCCCGGATTCGGTTCTTGAGCGACTGGATTTCGCCATTGGAGCGGTTCACTCAAAATTCAAAATGTCGCGAAAAGAGCAAACCGAACGAGTATTGAAAGCTCTCTCGAACAAATTCCTCACATTCATTGCCCACCCCACCGGACGGCTGATCGGATCACGAGATCCCTACGATATCGATATGGACCGAATAATCCGTGCCGCGGCCGACGAAGGGTGTTTCCTTGAGCTAAACGGCAATCCCGACAGGCTTGATATAAACGAGAATTATTGCCGCGCTTGCAAGGAAAACGGGGTGAAGGTAGTGTTAAACACCGACGCTCACTCTACCATGGACCTACAATTTATGGAGTATGCCGTGGGACAGGCACGGCGTGGGTGGTTGGAAGCCGATGATGTCGTGAACACCAGAGGTATTCAGAAAATAACGGCGCTCTTACGCCGGAGAAGATGATCGGTAGCAACTGAAAAAGACGGTCAATACGTTTTTGTTTTGGCCTTTCCCCTTTGAGTTTTGACATTTGATACAAAAAGGAGAGAACCGCTATGGGTTGGGATATCGCATTTGCCGCTCTGGCTGGAATTGCCGTAACGGCCGTATATGCAATGAGATTTCGGTCTACCGCTTCGATAGCGCAGACGCTTGCTTTTTTCTTCGCGGTTTTCCTGACGGCCTGGGCCGGGGGAATCTGGGTCACGCCGAAGAGTCCCACCATTGGTACGATTCGATTGTTCCCCTTTATCATGGTAGGCACAATTATTGCCCTTCTATTGGCTGCCGTCTCACCGCACCGGCATTTTATGGCCGATAGGGGGGAGGCCGCCGGGGAGCGCACGGTCGAGAAAAATGCCAACCGGACGCTGAATGTGTTTTTCTGGCTGCTGGTGTTGGTTTTGGTCGGCACGATCATCGCCGGATACATTTACCCTCGAGTCGGTTAAGGCCGCGGATATTTGGTTAAGAACTCCAGAAACGGTGTAACGCGATATTTCTGCATTTTGCCTCGTGTTTGCGGGACGAGGCCTGATCCGGTTTCGACGGTTTCGCATTTTGGTTGGCGCGGCTAGGCGTACCAACTTAACTGAGAAGGAATTGCTGTGGGAACAGACGCGCAAGATGATA
>CAYOTW010000132.1:0-2026 GCA_964407005.1 Candidatus Woesearchaeota archaeon
AGGATATAGATCAAAATGTTATTAGTTCAGCCGGTGAATATTCAGAAAATGAAAACTACAGTTTATCCTGGACAATAGGCGAGACAGTAATATCTACCGGCTCCGGGGGAGATTATGTCTTAACCCAGGGATTTCACCAGGGAACATTAGAGGTAACAGATATTATTGAAGAAGAAATATCATATGATTTACAAGTATATCCCAACCCGGTTAAAAACATTTTGAATATAGCGATATCAGAAATTGGCCAGGAATATAAGATAGTAAATATCAATGGCCAGGTGATGGAGAATGGTATTATCAACACAAAACAAAAGCAATTAAATTTTAGTGATTATCCTGAAGGAACATATATTTTGAATATCAATAACAAAAAGACACATAAAATTATTAAAAACTAATCACGCGAAGTAGCATTATATATTCATTATCACTCCACCCTCACATACGGTCTAATCCTTTCCAGTGTCGTTTTCCCGATACCTTTAGCCCGGGTAATATCATTCACTGACCGGTAAGGACGAGCGTCAATGATAGTTTGTGCTTTAGCAGGACCTATATATTTTATTTTATCTAATTGCGCTTTTGATGCAGTATTAACATCAATTTTATTTTGTGTATCCGTATAATATTTTTTTGATGATGAGCTTTTATTGGAAGAATATGTAATATTGGTTGGCCAGAGAGATACATCAAAGCTTGCCTCGAGTTCATTTTCTTCCTGGTCGGGCAGGGCAGAAAAAAAGTCTATCCCGGAAACCGATTCCACCTTATCAATGCTGCAGGCATATTGTTTTATATTTTTAAGCCCTTCTTTATGAGGCAGAATAAATCCAATAGCTTTTTTTTCCGGAAGGTCATAATCCAGGATCACCTTATAATAATATCCCGGCACCGTTACATTATTTATACCAATTGACCCAATATTGTTTTTAAATATTGGACCGGTGACAACATATATTTTTTTATTTTTTATTGCCCAGCCCCTTACATCAGATTCCAGGGATCGCCAAATACCACGATTAAATCCCGGTAGTTGTGGTGACATGTTAGAAAGGTAAAAACTTTCACTCATGGCCGTATGAGATATTTTATTGTCAGCAGCAGGGGAGAGGTGTCCACGGTCATATCCGGAACCTTTATAATCCGAAAGCGAAGCCGATCTTGTTGTTACATTATTATCCGGGCGAAAGTCATCAGTACGCTCACGGCTGGCATACACCTCGTTTTTCTCAAGCACATAAGCCACCCAGGCGGCCTGTTCATGATCCTCACAATAACATAATGTATATTGATTTCTTTTAATTACTTGTCCATCATAGTCGGCAGGGAGATAGTTAAACTGGCCAAAACAAGATATTAAATTTATTATATTAAGTAATATGATGTATTTAAATATTTTCATATTCATTATATTATTTTGTTATTCAGGTTATTACGGTGTTGGTTAATAACTCTTTTTAAATGTTAATAAATACAACCCTTCAAATAATTATATTAGGTAATTAGATTATTAATTTTACACAATGTAAATAATAAAAAAAACCGTTTCTAAAATTAAATTTAGAAACGGTCTAAAGATATTTTGATAGAAAAACAGCCATGATCCTGGTTGGAATCCAGGCAATCGACATAAACCGGTTGTATCTTAAATGCATAAAACATGGCTTGTTCACCGCCGGCAGGGCGAACCTGCCGGTTTTCTTTTCTTTAACAAAGGTAATTTTTATTTTGTCCTAATTTATTTTATTTTGTCCAAATTTTATTAACAATTTTTTTTTTCAAAAGCCTATAAAATTTCTTTCTAATTGATCTCTAATTATTTACTATTTATTTACTGTTTGATAACTAATTTTTTTCCTACATTCTCATTTCTTTATTTTCACTCTCATTTTCTCCTTTTTGACTTTGAAATTCTTCCTGATCCTTTTTATCCTGGTTTTCTTTATTTTTATTTATATCATATGCTTTGCCCAGAAAATTATACCCCCTGTTTTCTTCTACGTATTTATTTGTTTTATATTTT
>CAYOTW010000133.1:0-2001 GCA_964407005.1 Candidatus Woesearchaeota archaeon
TTGGCCGTACCCGTGAAGGACCGTACAGCATGTACACCTCAAACTCCGGGAAGCGGCTTTTCAGTTTTCCCAGCGGACGTGCGGGGAAACCGATGAAACGCACGCGGTCGGGGCCCAGATTGTGACGGTGAAGAACTCGCGCAAGTGGCTCAAACAGCTCCTCGCCTGCCTTGATCTCCAAATAAACCAGTCCACGGTGCGGCAAGGCCCGGCAGAATTCCTCGAGAGTAGGTATTCGGTACCCTTTCCCCACGAGTATTCGGTCTCTCCCCACGACCTCCACTTGCTTCAGTGCCTCGAGAGTACTCTCACGAACTTTCAGTTTCCGATCGCCTATCCTGCCGGTGTCCGGATCATGCAGAATAACTATCTCACCGTCACGGGTGAGTCGACAGTCAACCTCGACACCATCGACCCCCCGATCCCACGCACAGACAAAGCTCTCGAGCGTATTCTCGGGTGCCGGTGAATATTCGTGATTGCCCCGATGAGCAATTACAAGTGGATTGTTCATGGTATTCCCAACGAGATTCGGACCGGGCGATCCATTGGTTAATTAGTGTCTGTCCGAACCCCCCCGTTCATCGAGCGGAGTCGAAATGAACTCCCCGTTTCGGGGCGAAAATGGGCACCTCGACTCCGCTCGGCGTCCATTTTCGAATTCGCCGGTTCATCTCGACTCCGCTCGATGACCGGGTAGTTTTCGGACAGGCGCTAATTGAATACAATATCCGGCAATTCAAAAAAATCTGTGGGTGCAATTCGCAGGCGTTTTGCTATAAAACAATGATTTTTAAGGGGTTTTCGTGCTCGTGCTCGTGCTCGTAATCGTACTCGATTTCTTCTTGTCCTCGAAATTCGATTCTTGATTACGATTACGAGCACCGTCCCGCTGATGCGGGACTGAGCACGAGCACGAGCACGAAAATAAAAATAATAAAGAGCTTTATCTTATTTACCCACAGATTTTGATGAGGAGCCCAATATCCCTTCCTCGGCAAATATACTACGCTTCCTCCGGGCAAATGTGGCTTTACCCGTATCGTGTGGTGCAGTTCAGGCACGGGACTTGATAAGCAGTATATTTACCGGAAACCCAAACTGGAGGATGGTCATATATGAAACGTTGGATCGCAGCGATCGGATTATTGGTTTTCCTGAGGCCTCTCAATGCCGCCGATTGGGCAACCGCCCAGGGAAGTGTTTACGGGAAAGGTAATGTCGCGATCTCTGTCGGGATGAGCTTAATTCATTTTGGTGGGTATTCCACCGTTGATGTCGGCATACATGATGCAATCAGTGTCGGTGGGGGCGTGGGCTATAATGGATACAGTTACAGTCGTTTTTACCGATACAACTATGTCCCGGTAATCGCACGGGGAAGTTTTCATCCGCTCAATCTGGCGGTGCTCGCCGACAAGGTGACGGTCAGAAACAAAATCGATCCATATATCGGACTGGCGACCGGGTGGAATATCGGGTGGTGGAGCTCTAAGTTCGATGGGCTTGAACTCGCCGAACCGACGGTTGGCGGATTTATTTTCCGGGAAAATATCGGGATCCGATTCTACCCCGGGGATACGTTCTACCTCTATGCCGAAGAAGGAAGCGGGTTCGGGGTTTTCAATTTCGGTGTCGGTCTGGGATTCTGATTTTCGAGACTGGGTCGGAAGTATCGTAGCGTACCCCGGGGAAATCTCCAATACACCTTTCAGAATCGGGGCCCAGTCCAAGTCGCTTTCCGGCTTTTTCCACGGGACGATCGATGAGGTTCGGGTATATAACCGTGCGTTTAGTGCGGAAGAAATTATGGCACTTATGGCCGACTAAGTGAAAATTCGTTTCTTTGTTTCAGATACGCCGGGGCACGTCTCCGGCGTTTTCTTTTCGGCACACCATTTCGAGCCAAGAGATTTCCTTCTGTTTCGAAAACAGTATACACCGCGGTGACCGAATGGTATATTATTGTGACGAACTGAACAAAAGGTGCAATGGATGCAT
>CAYOTW010000134.1:0-492 GCA_964407005.1 Candidatus Woesearchaeota archaeon
GATATTAGTCAAAATTTTCGATTTTATTCTGGACCGTACAAATGAACTCACTGAGCCTAGAGATAGCCACATCTGGCCTTATTCCATTTTGTAGCGTATCAAGTTTTTGAATTTCTGGAATCAAAACATTATCAGTAATCATCATATCAACTCTATCCTTAAGAGATTCAAATTTATTCTTGTGTTTTATGCAGAAATTAGCCAATTCAGTACATCCTTCGATCATGACTACAGTGGCTAAATCATAAACATCTCTTGCAGAAAAAGTTTCGCACCTGTAAAGTATTTTTTTTGCCACAATTTCTGTTGAAGAATCTAAATACACAATTTTATTGTTGAAGTTTAATTTTGACAGACTGGTATTTGTTACTTTTGGTGCCGCGATAAAATCAATTTTTCCTATGCTGTTATCAAGTTCAAAGGCCAACCTTATCAGAGATGTTGATTCCTCATAATCTCCAAACTCACCATCTAAAGCATCGTTTACCCTCG
>CAYOTW010000134.1:502-2001 GCA_964407005.1 Candidatus Woesearchaeota archaeon
ATCTGAGGGTTATTAAAAAAGATATCAATATCTTTGCTGAGGCGATGATTATACCGAATCATCAACACAGTGCCTCCTCCAAAAGTCCACTGGTCTGATGAAAGTGTCGAACTTTTAATGTGTCGGATCGCTTTTTCAAGTAAAACTTTCCACAAGTCCATTTAGTTTCTCCTTGCACGGGACATAGTAAGATGCTGGTAGTTGGCTGTATACATCCAGAATATACTGTAATTTAAGATTTTCTTTTTTGAAAAGCTTTATCAAGGTATTATTATGGACATCCTGTATTAAACTAAACAAATGCCCAGCCCAAGGTCCAACATCCATTTCTCCGTGTAGAATACTTAACAATGTATGCTCATCGATCATATCCTTAAAGTGGACATTGATTTGGATGATTGCAGATTTCTCAGGAGAAAACATAGTTTGTCAACCTCTTCCTTACACAGGTGTAAAAATCATTACCTGATACGTTAACCTTACAACCAAGGAGCCTAGCCCTGCCCTTTACCCATAAATATTTTAGAGCAATTTTCAACCACTGTCCAGCAATGAGAAACCTTCGCACATATGTTGAAGTTTTCTATAGCCATTCCAAATAATCTGGTGCCCTGGTGGCGAATCATTTTAATATGAAAGAGACCACGAAACACACGAAATGACACGAAAAAAAGAAAAAATTTTCTTCTCTGTGCTCTCTGTGTCCTCTGTGGTTAAATATCTTTCATTGTTCGTTAGCGCTTAGCGTGCATGGCAATGCATGCGCGTTAACATGGAGAAAGGTCACGGTGGTAGCTGAAATGCGCTCTAACCTGCTTATTGGAAACATGGAGTGCGGCGTATGCACCCGAGTTTAATGAAAAAATTCAGAGCATATATGACATAACTGATAACTGCCCTTAGTTGTCCTTAAAAATGATTGACTAGGCAGCATATTTCTTGTAAAAATGCCGAGTATGTTTACACGTGAATTGAAAAGTACAGATACTTCTGCTTTTTTGCTTGGGCCCAGGGGAACCGGGAAATCCACCTGGATCCGGCAAAACTATTCTAAAGATACCATTATTTATGACCTGTTAAATACCACTGAATTGATCAGGCTCAGCAGGGACCCTTCCCTGCTTTACCAGGAAACAGCCCATCTACCTGCCGGACAGCGGGTTGTTGTAGACGAAATCCAAAAGGTGCCGGACCTGTTAAACGAGGTTCACAGGATCATTGAACAAGGAAAAATCAGATTCATCTTATCTGGCTCCAGCGCCAGAAGACTAAGAGAATCCGGAGTAAATCTGCTTGCCGGAAGAGCTTTGACCTATAATATGTTCCCCTTGGTCTCCAAAGAGGTGGACTTTGAGCTTGACCTGGAAAAGCAAATCTCTTTTGGAATGCTTCCTGATGCCTTTTTAGCGGCAAACCCGAAAAAATACCTTCAATCTTATGCCGAAACCTATTTAAAAGAAGAAATCAGAGAAGAGGCGCTCACAAGAAATTTCGGCAAT
>CAYOTW010000135.1:0-1998 GCA_964407005.1 Candidatus Woesearchaeota archaeon
CAGCTACCCAAATTATAGAAATAGCAGCAACTGTAATTAAAATTATCAAAACAGTTGCAACAACAGCTGAAATCCCTCGATTATTCATAAAAATAAATAGATTAAAACTATAAAAATCTATGCAAAAAATATACAAATACTAAATTATTAATAAAAACTAGAGAATTTTCTTAAAAATTAATCTAATCTAATCTCTTCCCACCTCACATTTTTAGAATCAATAACCTCTTTCAACTCATTCTCCTTCTTACTCAAGCCACTTTTTCCAGTCTTAACCTCAACAAAAACAATCTCTTCAATCTTCCCCTCCTTCTCATTAAAAACCAAAAAATCAATCGGCTTTCCAATAAACTTACACTCATCAGGACTATAATTAAATCCAGGAAAATAAGGCGCAAGCTGTTCAGAAAACTGCCCTTTCAAAACAGCACGAGAACGAACAACAGCATCCTTCCTATGTTTTACAATTTCCTCCTTCCAATATCTATCCCTTAACAATTTCCCTATTTTCAAACCTAAAAAAATTCCAACAATAAGAGCTAAAAAAATTCCAAAAACCAAAATCACCATAAACTAAAAAGAAAACACAAAATTATAAACCTACCGAATTTATAAGCTAATTAGACTCTAACTCTTTTATCAAGGCTTCTACATCAACCTTCTTAACATCAGAAACATTAATCTCCAAATTATTAAATAATTGATTTTTCTTAACAGTTCCTTTAATCCACAACTCAGAGCCCAACATATCTTCCCTAAAAACAGCTAATTTCTCTCCGTCTTTCAAATCTTCAATATTAACCAATTTCTCTAACTGATCAGAAAATAAAACAATCCTAATAGTCTCTGTCCCGTCATCAACAACAAAATTAATCAATGCTCGTTCATTAGCATTAACCTTCCCGTGCTCCTTACAAGTAAAACCATCTGCATCCTGGATTGCCTTTTTACCACAATCAGGACAAACATAAAAAAACCTAGGATTAAACATCTGAACAACCGAACCCCTTATCTTCACTCGCTCTCCCTGCTTCAACTCTTCAATCACTTTTTCAGTAGCCCCTTGTTCTGTTTTAACATCCTCTAAAACCCTATCACTCTTTTTAATATCAGAAAAACCAGAAAGATGAACCTCATGGTCCCTCATACTACCATTTTTAATCTCAACAACATCTCCCTCCTTAATCTCTCCGCTCTCAATCAAGGAAATATGGTTTGTGTCCCACAAAACAACCCTCACATTCCCAGACTCATCCCCCACAAAAAAATTAACAACCTTATTAGTTTTCCCTTTTCTCTCAAACTCACGAACAGGAAACAAATTAACAACCTTTCCAACAAAATTAACCTTTTTCATTCCAGGCATCAACTCCTTAATCTTTAAATCAACATTTTCAAAATTAATCCCTAACTCTGCCGCAATAATCTGTGCAGCCCCCTCTTTTGAAATCAGTCCAGAAAGCTTAGCCTTTTTAGCTTCAATCTTTCTCTCAATCTCTTCCTTTTCCAGCCCAGCAGACTTTGCTATCCTTTCAACCAATAAATCATAATTTTGCATACCAAAAAATACAAACCACGATTTATAAGTATTTATGTGCTAAACCCAAAATCAACAAAATAATAAAATCATTCTCTCCCTAAAAGAAGATTTTGCTAACTAGGGCGAACAATTCGCTTTTGACAAATTAGGTGAAAATATATCGAATGCAAATTGTGAGGAGGACAATTCGCTTTTGACAAATTAGGTGAAAATATATCGAATGCAAATTGTGAGGAGGGCAATTCGCTTTTGACAAATTAGAAGAAAATATATCTAATGCAAATTGTGGAGAGGACAAATCACTAATCCAATAAGAAGATTTTACTAACTTCGGCGAGCGAAGCGAGAAATAGGGTGGGTTTTGATTTCGCAGAAATCAATTAAGTGGGCAATAAAAATCTTCGACTATCTTACTTTTTCTACTTAGGGGTAATTTCTTTTTTGTAAAAAGAAAGAAT
>CAYOTW010000136.1:0-1995 GCA_964407005.1 Candidatus Woesearchaeota archaeon
CGGAAATCAAACGTATCATTGTGGCCGATCAGGAACGCGTCGTGTGGAGTGAAGGATTTGAACAGTCTCTGCAGTTGCTTCTCGGTGACGAGGAACCGATGGAAAGCGAAGAAATAGAGACGATGGAAGTCGAGGATCCGGAAGTTCTGTCGCGCGCGCGCGAGCATATCGCGGCATTCAGACGTCTGTGGAGTGAAGGCAATTACAGCGCGGCAGGCGAGCGACTTGAACAGCTTGAGCAGCTTCTACAGGAATAATACTCTCCCGCCGCGCTTCGTCATTTTCATCTCTACAATCTGAGCTGCCGAATGGCAACAGTCCCAACGAATCCCGCAACCAGCCCCTTCCCGATTGCGCATCCCAACTGCTCAAACGCAGAATTCACGGCCCTAAGGTCTTCGCGATTTCTGGAGACTTTATTCCGTGACGATTCGTAAGAGTGCAACAGCTTACGTAGTGTCTGTCCGAAAACCCTCGAAAACGGACACCGAGTCCCGATCGCATATCGGGAAGGTGCCCGTTTTCGGCCCGAAACGGGGAGTTCATCTTCCCGATGTATTATCGGGACTCGATGAACGGGGGGGTTTCGGACAGGCACTACGTAGAATGCCGTGAGTTGGTTGAGGGAAGCTTCTCCATGAACGTTCCACGCCTTCTATATTCTTTCGGACTTATCCCGACGGAGCGTTTGAAAAATTTCGAGAACGTAAAGGCATCGGCAAAACCGAATAAATCGGCCAATTCTTTCATCCGATAGTCGGTGTCTGCTAATCGACCTTTAATCGCCTCTACTTTCTGCCGTCGGGCATAGCTCATCACCGATTCACCTGTTTCATGGCGATATATGCTGCACAGCCGTGAAGTCGATATATGGAATGCCTCGGCTATATCTTTCAGTGTAAGTCGAGACTCTGTATGCCTTCTGATATATGCCCGGACTTTGTCACACAACCGATTTTCCGCAAGAAGATCGTCTCCCGCCATGAATCTTCGGTACACACACATGACCGCCTCAAGCAGATATCCAAGTATCTCGTGTTCGCCTTCACAGAGTACTCGGGGGCCCGAAAGAAAGCCTCGCAGAGCATTGACGGGCGCCGAGATGTTCTGCGAAGGCTTGAGTCGGCATACGGACTCAGCCGGGGAGGAATTATCGATGAACTTTATGGACAACGATGTCACATCACCCGCCGGGTATCGCAAACGGTGGGATACCTTCGGGGGTATGATGATCGTATCACCTTCTTCCAGTGTGATAACCGGTTCTTTGTACTCAAAGTGAGCGATTCCTCGGGCGATCGTATCGAGCTGCCAGAAATCGTGTTTATGATACGGGGAATCACGATGGAAATTCGGGTAATAGTTGAAATAGACCATACGACATCGAGGAATATTCATAATTCAATCACATTTAACTTGTTTTTAGAAGAAGAGGCTCCTCATCAAAATCTGTGGGTAAATAATATACTGCTTTTTATCGTTTTTATTTTCGTGCTCGTGCTCAGTCCCGCATCAGCGGGACGGTGCTCGTAATCGTAATCGAAAATCGAATTTCGAGGACAAGAAGAAATCGAGTACGAGCACGAGCACGAGCACGAAAACCCCTTAAAAATCATTGTTTAATAGCAAAACGCCTGCGAATTGCACCCACAGATTTTTTTTGAATTGCCGAAAAAGAAGACATACTGGACCTCCCAGAATTCCGCTATACTCTCTATAATATAGGGGATTTCGGCGAATGGAGTCCGAGCCACAAAACTCGCCGGCGTTGGTGCGCGATATTTTCGATGTGTCGCAATCGGTGAACACCATTTGGTGAACACCATGCAGAGCGATGCCGCCATTTCGTTTTCCTATGTCGCTCCATCACGAATGGCTATCGATTCCTATGAGTACTATGAAACCGAACGGCTGGACGTTCTTAGAAGAATGCTACTCCACCGTGATACAGAAATTTGAACTCGGGATCATCGAAATCCGGTCCCGTTGTCACAA
>CAYOTW010000137.1:0-1991 GCA_964407005.1 Candidatus Woesearchaeota archaeon
GCAAATAATATTCCAGCTCCTATTGTTAACCGTATTGCGATGTTGAAAGTTGCTTCAGATTTTGAATCTTGGAAAAATAATTTTGCAATACCAAATCGTGTTAACCGAAAAATTATTTCATTTCTAAGTAATACAAAAAACCAAACATTTTTCCAACAAGAAGAGATAGTTAATAAACCTTGGGCATCTGCACGTTCTTGGACAAGATTTTCAACTTTACTAAGTTCTCTAGAAGAATTTATGAAAAAACAATTAACCTATCAAGATGTGCTATATTATGCTGAATCACATGTTGGTGAAGATGCTGCCCGTGAATTTACAGCATATTATAAATTATTTAGTGAAGTAGAAGCTGAAGAAATATTTGATGGAAAAGTAAATCCAGTTGCTCCATCTGAAATGGGCAAACAATACATTTACATCCTAGCTAATGTTTCTGAATTCTTTAATCGAATTATAAAAGAAAATGTTAGTAAAGAAAAGAAAGAAAAGACTATAGAAATTATGACAAAAGTACTGTCAGTTATTGGTAGTGTTTCATCTGAAATAGCAACAGTTGGTATGAAAGAAATCGTTACTACAGAACATAGTTTAGGATTGAAACGAATGAATCTCTATACTCAAATAAAAAATAAATTAACATTAATTGATCAACAATTGTCAGAAAAAATATCAAATGATATTAATTCTCTATAGAGGTTATTATGGATGCACAAGAAAAAGTTCGAAGAAGTTTATTGCGAATATTAAACTTAAATAGTTTAAGAATATTTGGTTGTATAATATACAACTTTGAAATAAATCTATTTAAAATAACTGAATCTGAAAATGAATTAGTTTTAAATCAATTAACTGCATTTGCTACTATATTAAATGGCAAACCAACAATTGGATTATATGAACATTTTGTAGACACAATGTCTGTTGAAAGCATTACTTTTGTTTTAATCCATGAAATGTTGCATATTATAAACAAACATACTATAAGACGACATGATAGAAATGCATTGATTTACAATATGGCTGGAGATCATGTTATTAATAAAATGATTGAAACTGATGTGCAAAAAGGTGTGTTTGTTTCAAATCAAAAAATGAAAGTTAAAACACCACCTGGAATATTCATAGTTGAAGAATTGAAAGATAAAAATATAAACACTGAAGAAGTTTATGATTATCTTATAAACAAATATCCTCCTCCAACAAAACTTAAAATAAAGATAAAATCAAATATTTCTGGTGGAGGTAGTAATGGTAGTAGTGGTGGTGATAATGATGACGATTCAGATATAGAAATAGAAATAGAAGTTACACAAGGTGAAGATGGTGAACCAATAATTGGAGATGTCATTCCATCTAAAAATAAATCAGAAAATGAAACATCCCTGACCGATGAACAAATTATAGATGGAATTATATCTGAAATTAAAACAGCAATGGAACAAGAAACGATAACACGTGGTATAAAAGCTGGACAATTATTTGCACATTTAAAGGAAATAATTGAAGTTGATGTACCTTGGGATAAATTGCTTGAAAAAGCATTGCAAACTAAATTAAAAACAGATCCAGATAATCGAACTTGGATTAATCCAATGAAAAGACTTCGTGCCCATGGTATAATTATGCCTGGAGCATCAACTGTCAAAAAAGTATCGACAGCAGTTATATTAATTGATACATCAGGTAGTATTTGTAATAACGATTTAAAGAAATTTACAAGTGTTGTCTTGCAAACTTTTACAAAATTCGACGAAATATGGATTATGAAACATGATGTTGTAATTCACTCAAATTTTAAACAAAAATCTGAAGATGTTATAGAAGATGATTTGTTATTTGGATATAAAGGCAGAGGGGGTACTTCACATAAAGATGTTTTTAATGAAATTGAAGAAGCTTTTAAAAGAAAAGAAGAAATCGGAATATGTTTAATACTCACAGATTTTATGTCAGATATTGAAGAAATTTGGTCAAAATACAAATGGGTT
>CAYOTW010000138.1:0-1982 GCA_964407005.1 Candidatus Woesearchaeota archaeon
TTAAAATATATGATTATAATAATTGATGTTATCATTTTTATTATTTTTAAAGCATGAGCAATAAGATACAAGCACTTATCAAATCACATGAAAATAATCCTGCACTCGGGATATATTCAGTTTGTTCATCCAATCCTTTTGTTTTGGAAGCCGCTATGCTCCAGGCAAAGCAGGATAAAAGCCTTTTATTGGTAGAATCAACTTCTAACCAGGTCGACCAGTTTGGGGGATATACAGGGATGACGCCTAAACAGTTTATTGGTTATATAAAACAGATAGCAGGCAAGATGGGGTTTTCTTTTGAAAATATTATTTTAGGTGGTGACCATCTTGGCCCAAACCGCTGGCAGGATGAAGTTTCAGGTATCGCCATGGATAAATCGAAAGAACTGATTAAACAGTATGTTGAAGCAGGCTTTTCCAAGATACACCTGGATACCAGTATGAAATGTGCTGATGATACGAAGGATAAACCATTGGATGATGAAATCGTGGCAGAACGCAGTGCTGTATTATGTAGCATTGCCGAAGATACAGTAAAGAGTCAGGGGTTTCCTGAAGATAAGTTTCCGGTTTATGTCATTGGCACAGAAGTACCTGTGCCCGGGGGAGCGCAGGAACAACTGGATACATTAAAGATTACTGCAACCAGTGATGTAGAAAGGACTATACAAACCACGAAGTCGGCTTTTTTGGCGAAAGGTTTACATGATGCATGGGAAAGGGTTATCGCGGTAGTTGTACAGCCAGGGGTGGAATTTGATGATCATAATGTGATTGATTTTCAGCATCAGAAAGCCAAAGGATTATCAACATTTATTGAGCAATATGATCAACTGGTTTATGAAGCGCATTCAACAGACTACCAGGCCAGGGAGGCACTAAAAAATCTTGTGCATGCCCATTTCATGATATTAAAGGTTGGCCCCTGGCTTACCTATGCCCTCAGGGAAGCATTATTCGCGTTGGCAAGGATTGAAGATGAATACCTCGCTGGAACAAAAAGTGTTAATGTTTCGGAATTAGAAAATATCCTGGAACGTGAAATGATAAAAAATTCAGTATATTGGCAGAAGTATTATAAAGGCAACAGTTTTGAACAGCAACTGGCCAGAAAATACAGCTTTAGCGACAGGGCAAGGTATTATTGGACAAATGAGCAACTTACAAATGCTGTTCAAAAGCTGATCAGTAACCTTAACAATTACCCGGTGCCTTTAACATTGCTTAGCCAGTTTATGCCTAACCAGTATAATGCCATCAGGGAAAAAAGGATTACTAATGATCCTGTTAGCCTTATACATCATAAGATTATGGAAGTTACAGGTATTTATGCTTATGCATGTAGTATAAATTAGATTTTGTAAGAAAACAACAAATTATTTAGCTTATGAAACACGACATTCTGGTTATCGGCGAATTAAATGTTGACCTGATATTAAATAATATACAGTGTTTCCCTAAAATGGGGGCAGAGATACTTGCAAGGGAGATGAACATGGTACTGGGTAGTTCTTCTGCTATCTTTGCTAGCAACATCAGTACCCTGGGAATGAAAACCGCTTTTTTGGGCAAAATTGGTAAAGATAATTTTGGCAGCATGGTGATTGAAAGTTTGCAAAAGAAAAGGGTTAACACTGATTTGATTATTGAAGATAAGGATTTGAATACAGGGGCAACCATTGTTTTAAATTATGATGAAGACCGTGCCATGGTTACACACCCGGGAGCAATGGAGGCACTTAACATACAGGATATCACGAAAAAGAAAATCACAACAGCCGGGCATTTGCATGTTTCATCAATATTTCTTCAGCCGGGTATCAAGAAACATATTCCGGACATACTGCAAATGGCAAAAGATGCAGGGCTTACCACTTCAATGGATACACAATGGGACCCGGAAGAAAAATGGGATATCCCCATAGATGAAATATTGCCCTTACTTGATGTATTTATTCCTAATGAAAGTGAGATTTGCT
>CAYOTW010000139.1:0-1970 GCA_964407005.1 Candidatus Woesearchaeota archaeon
AACCGTACCCCCTGAATACGGACCGTATGACCATTGTGATCCGCCGCGTCAACAACCAACCCGGTGTATTGCAGCCGGAATATAGTTTCCCAAACAAGAAACCCAATGATAGCCGGTGCTTCAGTGCCGGAACAGTGTTCAGGTTTTTCAACCGGGAAGGACAAGCCCCGATTCCGACACCGATACCGAATCCGAGACCTGTATGTGAGCATGTCGAATAGATTTCCCATTAGAGCTGTGAAACCAATCTCCTGTAGCAGGATTGACCATTCCGCGTGAGCTTATTCCGGCCCAGCGTCGAGCGATCTTTGTCTCAATCATCCTTCCGGTTTTGTCCTCGGAGCCGCAGATCGATCAAGAATTCATTGCTCTCGTTTCTCGGGATAGTAATAGCTGAATATGAAAGACAATCCCAGGACAGTTATGGTAATCACGACCGGCTGTTCCCAGAACTCTTCCACAACCAACCATATGGGTTTGGAGTCATATACCATGTAGCCCGCCCAGCCTGTCAGCTCGCCAAAAATGTAAACCGCGACTACTAGGCAAGTTAGGAGAAACCACCTCAGAAGGAAGCGTTTGTTAAGTACCTTCAGAGAAAAATTAACCACTTTTTGTTTAAACCCTGTAGATCTCATTGAACTATTCCGCCAACAGGATATAGATTCTATTTCCGCATTTGGAGGAACTCCTCCCAAGGAACACTGATCACATCTATTTCCCTGTATCATAAATACTGCCGGTGTTCTCCATGTCAGTTCCCTCAATCTTCACTCTCGTCGTATTGTTCAGAATTTCGGGGTCAACAAAGATTTTATCAGCGCTCATGATTAGGTCTTCTTGCGTTAGAACCGAATTGTTCATCTCGTAGGTCCTCTTCACAGTCCAGTCAATGAGCAGGCTGATCGTAAAATCTAGGTTGACGGAAGCTGTATGAAATCGTTCCCATGCAGCAGTCCCGATTGTAGCTGAAAAAGCCACATATTTTCGATAATGTCGACTCATATATCCAAGCTTTCCGGCATATGTGTCAGGCACTTTATCAATGCTAGAGGAACACTTTGAAATCCCTAATGTAAACTCATTAGCAGCAATCAAGAAAGGTAATGCTCTCGAATGCATAAGCGGCCCTTGGGTCTCCATGAAGAGCGGCACTTCCCACCACAGTGGCATCAACTTCCAGTACCATATAAAAATATTCCCGTCTTGATCAACGCTGTTTAGGGCATTGTGATCAATGCCACCATAGGCGTATCTATTCCAAAATTGTTTCTCGACATCTGGTCGTAGGAAGATCCCCACATCCGAATCATAATACCTAGCCCCAAAATAATACAACCCCACCCCATCATCCCCAATCGCCAAATCATCATCGAGTCGGTCGAGTTCTTTGCCGGTGAAGGTTTCGGTTATTGGGACGTTGGCGTGGGTTTCTTCGAGGACCTGTTTGCCGTAGGGGAAGTAATCGAAGACATCGGCCACCTTTTCGCCTTCGTCGTTGACCATGGTGACGGTCGAGCCAAGGTGGTTTTTGATGTAGTATTCCCGAGGGGATTTGGTGTGGTCGGTCTGCGTTCGACGGGCGACTCCCCCGATGTTGGATATTTTAGTGATGTTCAGTTCGGCATCCACACGGACTTCCATGTCACTCCCCACATACCATGTAACGTCTTTCGGAATGAACCGTACCCCCTGAATACGGACCGTATGACCATTGTGATCCGCCGCGTCAACAAACAACCCGGTGTATTGCACCACGCGTACCGGCAAATTTCGGTAGTCGTATTCGATTTTCCGAAGGTTTGCCTTATCTTCGTTGTTACGCGAGGGTCCGATGGACCGATATGCCGCCCCGAATGGGGCTCGGTGGCGCCGGGTTGTAATCGAGTTCTACAGATATACCGGCCCTACCGGGCCTCAATACCGATGAGCATCCGGTTACTCATCTGTGAGTATGAACAGTGTACAGC
>CAYOTW010000140.1:0-1964 GCA_964407005.1 Candidatus Woesearchaeota archaeon
GAATACCATTGAGATATTTGTTACTCTCGCCCAAGTCCAATGCTATTCTTTCCCATGTAAGACCGGCGTCGGCGCTTCTGAATAAGTCGACGCTTCCGCCTGCGTACCAGAGCGTCGGCGTAACGACCTGGCAATCCCTGAAAAACAGGCTTCCTCCATAACTGTGAGTCTTGTAAGACTCTCCGCCATTATGAGTGACTTTAATACTTCCATTGGATACGACCATACCGGAGTCTTTGTTCACAAAGTCCATAGCAAAAGAATTGTAAAGACTGACAGACGTCTCCTCCCAGCTCAGCCCTCCGTCGGTAGTGCGGAACAAACGAGAACCTCCACGAATGAAGCCGTTAAGAGAATCGACAAACATGATCTCCTTCAAACTGCCGAATTTATTGCCGATTTCGATTTTCTGCGCCAATTCCCAGTTCTCGCCGCCGTCGGAAGTAGACAGTACTTCATCCGTTGTCACGCCAATGCCGTCGGATTCATTGAAAAAGTAGATATCCCTCAAAGGCGCGCTTGTCGGCGTGACGGCGTCCCATTCGTAAGCGGTGGCCCAAAAGACTGTAGCGAGCAGCAGAGCGATTGGTTGTTTCATGATTTCCTCGATTTTCTAGTAGAGCGTTTCCGAAGTAGCGTTACTGAATCGGTGAGCGATCAGTGGGGCAATCGAGGCGCGAATGAGGAGAATACTGGAAGTATTTGACGATTGAGCAACGAAGACTGCGCCGCTGAGCGCCGGCGAGATTGTAACGTTATTTTGGAATCGCTCTACTAGTAATCGGAGTTATCCTCCAAGGAGAAGATTCCAAAGACGGACACCAGGCGGGAAACTGCCTCTAATACCGTACTCGCTCGGGAGAACGGATAGTTCTCTGGTGAGAACCAGGCAATGTTCCCCAGAAAAATGGGCCTTTCGAGAAATTCCGCATCTGTTTCCGTTGGCATTTTGCTCAGGCCCAATATTCATTTCATTCGAGGGATCAAAGAATATACATCTGAAACAAAAAAACACTGGAAACAAAGAAACACTATCGGATCCGGCCAACCGTATTCTTTTATCAAAGTTCATTGGAGTTGTGGCCTTTGACCGTCTGGAACGGCGGACTCAGCAAACCTTTCAAAGGAGGGGAACGATGATCAGGACAACAGTTTTCGCGGCAGGGGTGCTATTTGCAGGGATGTGGACCGGGAGCACGGCGGGTCCGGGATGCTGTCCAAGCCATGGAAATAAGGCATCTCTCAACAAAATTGAGGTAAAAGAGGAGTACAAAAGCAAAGATGCGAAACTCGAGGCATACAAGAAGAAATACGCCGATGTAACCCACGAGGAGCTTCTTGCCGCTATCGAATCGGGAGATGCGCTCATTATCGACGTGAACGGGAAAAAGTCTTACGAGAAAGCGCATGTGACCGGCGCCGTTGGTTTCCACGACAAGAAAGCTTTAAAGGCAGCTTTGCCGGAGGATAAGGGTTCCCTGGTCATTCCCTACTGCGGCAGCCCGAAATGTGCAGCGTGGACCGATGCGGCCGATTATCTTACGAAGCTGGGCTATACTAATGTCAGGCACTACAGCGGTGGCATTAAGGGGTGGGTTGCCAAGCAGAGCGGATAGGGCCGAGCAAGCACGAATCATGCCCGCACGATGCAATTCCGGCGATGCTCCCGATGGGCTCGCCGGACATAAGAAGATGCGACACATTGGGGACCAAGCCTGCCCGGCACGTGGCCCGATAATCATCGTACCTAATTAGTGCCTGTCCGAACCACCGAGAAACGGACACCGAGTCCCGACAGCATATCGGGAAGGAGACCGTTTTCGGCCCGAAACGGGGAGTTCATCTTCCCGATGTATTATCGGGACTCGATGAACGCGGGTTTTCGGACAGACACTAATTAGGTGATAAGTAGTGTCTGTCCGAAAACTACCGAGAATGGACGCCGAGCGGAGTCGAGGTGCCCA
>CAYOTW010000141.1:0-1941 GCA_964407005.1 Candidatus Woesearchaeota archaeon
CATCGACGATCTTGGCTCGATCCGTTTCGGTGGTGAGCATAATGAAAGGCGTTTCCTTCGTGGCGGCATTGGCTCTGACCGCTCTCAAAAGGTCGAGGCCCGATGCGCCCGGCATATTCCAGTCTGATATAATCAGTGTCGGTGTCTCGGCGGCAAATAGCTCTTTTGCCGCGGCAACGCAGTCCGCCTCGAGGAACTTCTCGTATCCAAGCTCCTTCAGTTGCGTAATCAGCACATGCCGCATTGTCTTCGAGTCGTCCACAACAAGGATTTTCATAAGTGTCTCTCCGGAGGATTGATCTGAAAGCACTTCGCCAAGAGGTCCGGAACCGGGTCTGAATTGCCGAAACCGGAGGCGATTTCTTAATCGAGATCGATTCGCCGTTTCCGAACCGGCCGCAAAAAGCCGGTTTCGGTACGGTTTGCATTACCGAGCAACCCGCCCCCTTTCGGCTGGATCAAGCGAGAACGGAAAAGGCTATTTCGTGACGACTCCAAAGTATCCCATGAAAATGGTATCAGAGTCAAGTTCGACGGGGGCGGAGTACATTTTCGAAGAAGTGATGGTCGGACGTATTTTCTATACCATGACGAATGACGTCGGGGATGTGTTTCGATCGGCCCTCGTACCTTCGATTTCCCCCTGACTGTTCTTCCGGAGAAACAGCCATTTATGAAAACAACCTTTTTGATCGATTTTGAAAACGTCAGCCCTACGGATGCGGGGCTGGTGAAACCGGACTCGCGCGTTTTTGTGTTTGTGGGCGAGAGACAGTCGAAACTGAGACTGGAGACCGCGGTGGCGCTACAGCCTCTCGGCGACATGGTTGCGTATATCATCATAAAGGGATCCGGGAAGAATGCACTGGACT
Source organism: Candidatus Woesearchaeota archaeon (assembly GCA_964407005.1). Taxonomy (GTDB): domain Archaea; phylum Nanobdellota; class Nanobdellia; order Pacearchaeales; family GW2011-AR1; genus CAYOTW01. The sequence continues at coordinate 873 of CAYOTW010000141.1, forward strand.
TTCATATCGCCTATTTTCTCGGCAAATTGATCTCGGAAGAGCCCAAAACCCAATATGTCGTCATCTCCAAAGATACCGGATTTGATCCGCTGGTTGAGTACCTTAAATCCAACGGCGTCCTCTGCCGGCGATCGCGGTCGTTTACCGAGTACTATTCAGCCGGAGTAAACGTCGCGGATCGGGCGGAGGCCCTTGCCGCCAGACTGATCGCGCGAACGTCCCACCGCCTCGCCACCGTAAAGACCATGAAGTCCTTTATAAAATCCCAACTCAAGCCCCATACCGGAGGCCCTGTCGCGGAGGAGGTGGATGCCGTCTACAACGATTTGCTCGGGAGAAAGATTTTCACAGCGAAGGACAAGCGGATTGTGTACGATGACAAAGAGTGATACGTCCCCGGCCCGGTCCGCCAAATGCATTTCCGGCACTTTCTCTTCCCCACACTGTGCGGCTTTGTTCAACTTCGATTCGGCTCGCTTCCGAGACGGCACGGGATGTCGGACAATGAAAACAATCTCACTAAAGAAATGGCTCCTCGCCTCACGGGCACCTTTCTCTATTACCGTCGTGCTTCCCGGTCTTCTGGGAATTATCGGAGCATGGCATGACGGCGCGGTTGATCCGATTATTGCCGCATTGACCCTGGTTGGGTTGTTTTTCGCCAATCTGGGCACCAATTTTACCAACGACTATTTCGACTACAAGAGTGGTGTGGATGCGTTAGACGAGGGTCGTCGGTATAAACCGGGGGCCGAGGTGCTGCTTGCCGACGGCCTCAAGCCCCGTGTCGTTCTTGGATCCGCCTTTTTCTGCCTGGGAGTTACGGCTGTTTGCGGTGCTAAAATAGTTGTGGTGTACCGTCCGGCAATTCTTGGTTTTGGTCTTATCGGATTGTTTATCGCCTATTTCTACACCGCTCCACCCTTTAACCCAAGTTTCGCAGTCGAGCGATGTCCCGAGCGGGTGTCGAGGGCGCTGCCCCGAGCGAAGCGTTGTATTGAGCGTAGTCGAAATGTCGAGGGGGAGCAGTATGCGTAAGATGTTGTACGAGATTGCCTTACGAAAAGCG
>CAYOTW010000142.1:0-1941 GCA_964407005.1 Candidatus Woesearchaeota archaeon
CAATTCGCTTCGACAACTATCTTCATAAGATGGAGATGCAAATTGTGAGCACGGGTGAAGAATATACACCTAATAAGCTACAATTAACTTTAAAAAGCAACATTCATACATAAAAAAATGGAACAAACACAAAAACCAGCATGGTTAAAAATGACTGAGAAAGAAATGACAAAGATAATCAAGGATCTAGCTAAAGACAACCCTCCTTCTAAAATAGGGTTCATTCTAAGAGACCAATACGGCATCCCAACGACAAGAGTGTATGGGAAAAAGCTAAATCAATATCTTCAAGAATTAGGTATAGAAGTAAACGAAGAACTAGAAAACTCTGAAAAAAAAGTTGAAAAATTAAAAAAACACATGCAAAAAAACATTACAGATAGAAAATCAAAACACAAACTTCAAAAAGCACAATCAAGATTTAATGTACTTAAAAGACATTATTCAAAATAGAGGTGATAAATGATAGAAGCTATAAAAGATATAGCTGACCAATTCTTAAAACAAATAGAAAAAAGGCCAGTTAGAATAATAAGTCATCATGACACAGACGGAATTACTTCTGCAACTATAATTGCAAAAACATTAAAAAGACTTGATAAAAAATTCTCCATAAAAATTGTTAAAAACCTGGAAGAAGAAACTCTCAAAAAAGAACTGGAAAAAAATCAAAAAGAAACACTAATATTCACAGACCTTGCATCAGGAAGTCTTGAACATCTCCAAAACCTAGAAAACCCAATTTTCATACTAGACCACCACGAAATACATAAAGATAAACTCAACGATAAAATAAAAATTGTCAACCCACATTTATTTGACGAAGAAGAAATCTGTGGAGCAGGCCTCTCTTATCTTTTTTCAAAAGCAATCTCAGAAGAAAACAAAGACCTTGCAAAACTAGCAATAGTGGGAATGATCGGCGATAGACTTGATTCAAACCTCTCAAAAATTAACCAACAAATAATAAATGATGCTGAAGATTTAATGATAAAAAAAGGCCTCCTATTATATCCTGCAACAAGAGCCTTAAGAAGAAGTTTAGAATATTCCACTTCATTTTACATCCCCGGAGTTACTGGCTCTGGCAACGGAACAATTGAATTACTAAGAGAAACAGGAATCCCTTTTCAAAAATCATTATACGACCTAACAGAAGAAGAAATGTCAAAACTACTAACTGCAATAATGATAAGAATGGCAAAAGACGATAAAAAAGACCAAATAATTGGCAACCTTTACTCAATAAAATTCTTTAACACAAAAGAAGATGTTCGTGAACTATCTGTTTTAATAAATGCCTGTTCAAGACTCGGCCACAGCGATACTGCAATTGCATTCTGTATGCAAAATAAAAAAGCAAAACAACAAGCAAAAGATATTTATGCAAAATACAAACAAGCATTAGTTTCAGGTCTTAAAAAAGCAGAAGAAATAGACAAGATAAAGGGAAATGGATTTGTAATTATAAATGCAAAAGACGAAATACAAGACACCATAATTGGAACCGTAACATCCATACTTTCTTCAGGTTTAAATTACGAAGAAGGCACAGTTCTAATAGGAATGGCATACAACAAGGATAAGATCAAAGTCTCAGCAAGAATTTCCGGAAGAGAAGGAAGAAATCTAAAAGAAGTCTTAGAAAAAACAGTTATAGAATTCAAACAAAAACACAACGACTGTCAAGCTGAAGTCGGAGGACATCATTTTGCAGCAGGCTGTTTAGTAGAAAAAGAAAAAGAAAACGACTTTGTTGAAATGTTAAAAAACAATCTAGAAATTGAAGTTATGAAAGTCTAAATTTTAAAATTAACAAGAATCGTAATCCTGTTCAAAAGGCCATCCATTAGAACAATTAATTTCCACAGAACCTATCACATTTCCTTGTCCAGAATTCCTTTGTCCAGGTGATTGAAAATGCCTACCGCAACTGAAATC
>CAYOTW010000143.1:0-1941 GCA_964407005.1 Candidatus Woesearchaeota archaeon
TGCGCGCCGCGGATGTTTCGGTACCGTCGGGAAGCGGTTGACGACAACCCAAGAGCCCGGCATTCGTTCAAGGTCAGCAAGCGCCATTGGCGCATCTTGACCACCAATGCCACACGGAATCAGCACTAGGTCGGCGGCCTTCGCCAACACCTTTGCTACTCCCGGTCGATTGCCAGCGCCATCAAGGATGCAGAGGCCTTTGTTCTCCGGAGCCTTGGCACGTTCCAGAAGAGCATATAAGCGCTCAGGATCACGACCGTCGAAGTAGTGATACGGACGTTCCTGATGCACTTCCGGCTCGCGTTCGTCGGTATGCACCACCAACGCGACCTGCTTGTTCAGACTTGCCCCATAGGCCAAGAGATGGGCCAGTGTGCTTTTCCCTGTCCCTCCCTTACTGCCGAAGAACGCGATGATCCGCATGACTACATCCTCTGTCGTGCTTCGTCGATCAGATCCCGCACAAGCTGCGACACATCCTGCCGCTGACCCGTTTCGAGCGCCTTCCTTGCCGCCTCTTTCACCAGCCAAGTGCGCTGTTCGTCGCTGATGCGCACGCTAAGCGGGATAGTCCCACCAGCAATCGTTCTGGGGCGCCCGACCTTTTGCGGTGCAGGTTTCTCCGCGTCGTAGCGTGCCATCTCTCCACTTAACTCATTGAGATCAAAGCCAAGATCAGAGCGATTTTTTGCCATATAAGAACTTCCTATTTTTGAAGTACAAAAATCAAAAATACAAGGAAGTCTGAATATACGGCATTTTTGTATTTCAAAAACACCTTGTGCGGTGGAAAGCAGGAGGGGGGATGGCCCAGGTGATCGTGATGCTGTGGGTTGACCGCGAGCGCGATCAGGCATAAAACCAGAACCCCAAACACGCGAAAGCCCCGCATAAGCGAGGCTCGCACGCCCGGCCCGTAGGTGCGTCAACACCTTGCGGGCTTCGCCCACGACTGATGAAGAGTCGAGGGCTCGGCATGGTTAGAGTGTAGCGTTCACCTGCGCTTGATCCAAGCCCCGCCCTGCCTTGCACCAGTCGGTTACCGGAGAGTGACCGATGATCGCATCATCCCCCGTCGATATTCTCGCTTGGCTGCGGACCACCAACCGAAGCCAAATTCTTACGCCCGCCGAGCGCACCGTGGCCACCGAGATCGCATCCCGCATCGGTTCGCGCTCAGGCACCTGCTATCCATCGCTACAGACCATCGCTGATTCGGTTGGCCTATGCCTGAGTCTGGTCAAGCGCGCCATCCGCAAGCTGATCGAGATGGGCCTGCTTGCGGTGCGCTACACCGGCAGGAGCAACGTCTACAGCTTGCGAGGTCTACCGGGGTGCCCCTCAGACGGCCACGACCATAGACACAATCGGACGAAGATATCGAACGAAGTTCTCCCCCCTACCCCCCAAGAGAGCGAAAACCAAGTCGAAGAAGCGCTAGCGCTCAAACCCGGCGCGCTGAGCGAGCTCGAGAGCGTCTCTGAGATACCGGTCGACACCAACGCATCCCCCGAGCCTGAAAACGCCACAGAGAGCCGCAGAGAGGCCACTGACGAGATCGCGGCACTGGTCGCCTACTTCTTGACCATCAGCGGCACCAAGGCCGATTCAGTCCGCCACCGCAAGGCGCTGCAACAGGCGCTCAAGACGAACACCACCGCACAGATCGAGCAAGCCGCCAAGGTCGCCAAGGCTACTTGGTCAAACCCCTACTGGATCACCCCGAGCGCAGTCTGCAAACCCGGTCGCGTTGACGAGCTGCTGAGTCAGGCCAAGGCGAGCGCGGTACCGAAAGCTGCCTGTCACAAGCCGTTTGAGCCCGAACAGCCCATTCAGCGCGCAGCCCCCAGCACTGTTGCTCAGCATATCTCGGCACTCAAGGCGGCACTGGCGGGATGAACAGAGACTGCGAGCACGGCTAGACCGTAGGCTAGCGGATCA
>CAYOTW010000144.1:0-361 GCA_964407005.1 Candidatus Woesearchaeota archaeon
AAATAATTGTCCCCATGCATTTTCAAGGTTTTCTTCAGTACTGCTCCAATAGTAGTCTGAGCTAAAACCTCCTATAGCCCCCTTATTTTGATATAATGCGTTTAATTCATCAAATGCTGGCAAGTACCAATCATTATAACCATAAGCATTAAGTGTATCACATAAATACGCTGCATAGTTTCCTTCACCTTGGTTTGCCACGATAGAATTTGTATTCGTCTCCCCGTCAGTAGTGCTTATTGCAGAAGTCGTTATGTAAAAATCATTATACCATTTTATACTATTTGAATTATCTTCAGGGTAAACATATAGAGTACCATTAAACTCTATGGTTTTCTTTTGTTTTGAGAATGATTTTTCA
>CAYOTW010000144.1:371-1936 GCA_964407005.1 Candidatus Woesearchaeota archaeon
TAACTTATACCTGTTGCATTTAAAGCATAAGCTCTATAATAGTAGCCTGTATCTTGCAATCCTGTCACTGTTGCTATAAAACTACCTGTACCACTACCTGCTGTCACATAATTGTCATTTTTTGTAGGGTTGCTGTTTAATCCATATACAACGCCGCGTTCTGATATTGGTTCATCTCCCCCTGTATCAATATCTCCACCGGAAATAAATGAAGTATAACTATTAAATGTAGCATCATAAGTAACTGCTACATTTGCCAGTGTTGTTGTTGATTTTTCTTCACCATAACTGGTGCCTCCTTCATTAGTTGCATAAGCTCTAAAGTAATAAAAGGTGTTGCTTGTTAAACTATTCGGGTTGGATGTAAAACTACCTGTTCCTGAACCATCTATAGTTTTGTTATCGGCAAGTGTTGGAGAACCACTTGTATTGTACGCAACACCGCGTGTGGTAACCAATTCACCACCACCAATATTGATGTTTCCTCCGGTGCTAAAATCTGATAAGCTAATTCCACTTGCAGAATATGTGTTTAATGAGGCTAGAGTTGTAAAGTTTTCTTCATTTCCATAGCCTGTGCCTGCTGTATTAATTGCATAAGAACGAACATAATAAATATTATTAGAAATTAGCCCTGTTATATTAGCTGCAAATGCATTGCTACCTGTACCTTTTAAATTTTTATTATCACTAGTAGATGGAGCACCGTCTGTATTCCAACAAACACCTTTTTCAAAGATTTCTGCTTCGCCATTGTCGTTTATATTTCCACCACTAATTGCAGAATTTTTTGTTATGGAACTTACTACATTAGTTGTGAGTTTAGGAATAGCAAAAGAAATTTTTTCTCCTAAAGTAATCCAGCTTGTACCATTACAATATTCAACCTCTTTATTAACAGCATTATAGCGCATAATCCCCTCGTTGTTAGTATTACAAATATCACCATTTTTAGTGGTTAGTTTGTTAAAGGTATTAGCAGTATCTGCAGAAATAGAATGAGATATTGAATCAGGTAAAACCACATAACTATCATTGTTTAAATAAATTGTATCGTTAGAAATACTTAGTATCTGTTCTTTAACTTTTTCCGCGTATTCTGCATATTTTGCATAAGGCACGCTTAATAGTTGGCTAATACCCATAACATTACCATTCATTTCAATTTTTAAAAAATAAGGACCAGCACTCCAGTTAATATTTTCAAAATCATTTGGATTACCTGCACCGATGTTTAAAGTCACTAAGCCAAAGGTGTTTGTTGTACTGTCGTGAGTTTCGGAAAACACTTCTATACCATTAATACTACCTTGTAGTATACTAATAGTTAAATTTACATTTTGATTAGCGATTACTTTACCTGTATTATCTCGTGCAACTGCTTGATAATTAATTAAATTTGGTGACTGGCCCATAATTGAGGTTGCTAAAAGAATTCCTGTTAAGGTTAAAAAGAAATGATTTTTCATATTAAGATAATTTTTGTCAATAATACTTGATTTATTTATTATTATTTAAATGTTTTTTAAATACATGAAAAGCTTCATGTATTACAATAAAATAAA
>CAYOTW010000145.1:0-1929 GCA_964407005.1 Candidatus Woesearchaeota archaeon
TATCGGTTCGCAGGGCACTGCTGGGAAAAGGAACCCTTTATTGCCGCCCCGGCGCTTGCCGAAACACAAGGCTTGCCTCACCAACGTGTTGGTAGGATCACCCGAAAACGCGGAGGCCGCATCAGCAGCATGAAACGCTACGGCAATCTATATGCGAAAATCGCCAGTCGGGAAAACGTGTACCTGGCGCACGAAAAGGCCCAGAAGGGAAAGCGCCATTACGGCGAGGTCAAGCGGATCAACCGGAATCTGGCCGCGGCCATGAACCGCCTGCACGAGCTGCTGGCCGCCCGGCAATACGTCACCTCCCCGTATAAGGTCCAGGTGCGCACCGATACCGGCAAGGCCCGGGAAATCTATGTGCTCCCCTACTATCCGGACCGGATCGTCCACCACTGCATCATGAACGTGGTGGAGCCGATCTGGCAGCGCACCCTGATCCGGGATACCTATTCGGCCATCAAGGGCCGGGGCATTCATGACGGCCAGCGCCGGCTGCAGGCGTTTCTGCGGGATCGGCCCGGGTCCCGGTACTGCCTGAAAATGGATGTGAAAAAGTTTTACCCGTCGATCGATCACGCCATTTTAAAGGCGATCATCCGCCAGAAGATCAAGTGCAAAGACACTTTGCAGATCATCGACGGGATCATCGATTCAGCCCCCGGCATTCCGATCGGTAACTACCTGTCGCAATACCTGGGCAATTTGTACTTGAGCCCGTTTGATCACTGGATAAAAGAGGTCCTGCGGCTGCCGTATTACGCCCGGTACTGTGATGACCTGGTGATCTTGGACGGAGACAAGGCCAGGCTGCACGATATCCGGCGCCAGGTGGCCGAATATTTCGCCACCCGGCTCCATATCGAATTGAAAGCCAACTGGCAGGTGTTTCCCACCGCGGTGCGCGGGATCGATTTTCTGGGCTACCGATCGTTTCCGAACTACACCCTGGTACGCAAGAAAATCGCACAACGGTTCAAGCGGTCCATGCGCCAGATCAAAACCAAACCGAACCGGACCTCGGTCAACCGGGTGATGAGCTATTACGGGTGGTTTAAGTATGCCGATGCGGCCCGGCTGTGGCGTGCGCACGTGGATGGCCGGGTTAGGGCGCAGGTCGACGATATGTGTATGCGATACGGCCAGAAAAATGCACTGGCAGGAAAACCATGACGGAGACGATGAAACGATTTGCCGATTTTGCCACCGAGGAAGGCCCGCTGGAGGGCGGCAAGGTGCCGCTCGATTCGATTTTAAACGTCGACATTTTTATCACTGGTTTTCGGGTCCAGGACAGTAAATTCCGGGATAAAAACAAGTCGGGGAAGTGCTTGACCGTGCAGTTTGAGCGGGAGGGCGAGGCGCATGTCTTTTTTACCGGCTCTCAAGTCCTCAAAAACCAGCTCGAAAAGTATGGCCACGAAATCCCGTTCTGGAGCAAAGTAAAGAAGATCGATAAATACTACACGCTGTCGTAAAAGGAGCTTTGACCCATGCCGCAATCAAACGAAAAACCCAAAATCTGCACGTTGGGTGGCCGAATACTGATGCCGTACAACAGTCGCCAAACAACCGATGCGGAAACCGAGGCAACGGTGTTTATTTACGCTGTACTGCGCCACGCGCCCGGCCATCCCTTGACCGATCTGCCATATTGGAAAGACCAGACCTGGCGCCGGTTGAACCGGGAACTGCAGCAATACATTTACCAGGTTTACGATCAGGGCATCCAGGCCACCATTAACGGCTACGCATCCCGCGCACTCGACGAAGGGCGCAGCGACATCGTCGCTGAATGCCGCAAAATCCAGGACTGGGTGGATCAGGTCCTCGATTATTATGACACCAAAAAAACCGCCATACTGGCCGCGGCCTCCGAGGACGCCAGGTTGACGGTTACATGGGACTTTGCCCGCAACGTGCCGTTAT
>CAYOTW010000146.1:0-1918 GCA_964407005.1 Candidatus Woesearchaeota archaeon
ACTATTTTACGTACCTGCAAACGCGAGTTTGCATGCATCTGTAACCAAATCAAGGAGCTGTTACCATGAGTGAAACAACAGGGAATTCGGAACGAATGGAATTCCAAACTGAGGCAAAACAATTACTTAACCTGGTCATCCATTCTCTCTACACGCACAAGGACGTCTTTTTGCGGGAGTTGATCTCAAATGCATCAGACGCCCTGGACAAGCTTCGATTCGAATCGCTGACCAATGATCGAATCAAAGTCGATGAGAACGATCTTGCAATCCACATCAAGCTCGATTCCAACGCCAAAACGATTACTATTTCAGACAACGGTATCGGAATGAACCGTCAGGAAGTGATCGAAAATATCGGAACGATTGCCCGAAGCGGGTCTAAAGCATTTCTCGAAAAACTGACCGGCGACCAGAAAGCCGACTCCAACCTTATCGGTCAGTTCGGTGTGGGATTCTACTCCGTATTTATGGTTGCAGCGTCGGTGAAAGTCGTTACCAAGCGTGCCGGCACCGACGATCCGGCCGTGCAGTGGGAATCGAAAGGTGAAAACGAATTCTCGATCACCGAAGCCGACAAAGAGACAACGGGAACCGATATCGTCGTGTACCTCAAAGATGATGAGACCTCGTATACCGAGAGTTGGCAGATACGGTCGCTCATAAAAAAGTATTCCGATTTTATCGCATTTCCGATTTACCTGCCGGATGACAAAGGTAAGGAAGAGGTCGTTAACCAGACCAAACCGATCTGGATGCGGAATCCTTCCGAAGTCACCGATGAGCATTACGAAGAATTCTACAAACACGCTCTCGGCGGGTTCGAGACTCCCCTGGCCACCATGCATCGTAAGGCCGAGGGGATTATGGAATACGCATCACTGCTATTCATTCCAGAGAAGATATCTCCTTTTGAGATGTACAATTACGACCGAAAACACGGGGTTAAGCTGTATGTCAAACGTGTTTTCATAATGGATGACTGCAAGGAGCTTCTGCCCGAATACCTGCGATTTGTCAAAGGGGTGGTCGATTCCGAAGACCTGCCGCTGAATGTCTCTCGCGAAACCCTGCAGCACAATCCGATGATCGGCAAGATCAAGAAAGCGCTTGTCGGACGTATCCTCGGTCAACTCAAGGAGATGAGCGAAAAGGAACCCGATAAATACAAGGCATTCTGGAAGTCTTTCGGCCCGATCCTCAAAGAGGGTCTTCATTCCGATCCCGAGAACAAAGAAAAACTTCTCGAACTCGTTCGTTTTCAGTCGTCTATGGGTGAATCGGAGGAGGATCTGGTTTCACTCAGGCAGTATGTGGATCGTATGCGCGAGGAACAGAAAGATATCTATTATATCACCGGCGACAGCCGCAACATAGTTGAGAAGAGTCCTCATCTCGAGATTTTCCGTGAAAAGGGGGTCGAGGTCCTGTACCTGGTCGATCCTATCGATGAATTCGTTGTTCCGGCAATCTACAACTATGATGAAAAGCAGCTCAAATCCGTCACAAAGGGAGATCTCGATCTTGGCGAGCTGAGCAAGGAAGAGAAAAAAGAGCAGGAAAAGACGGCTTCAAAGTACAAGAAGCTCACCGAGCGGATCAAAAATGTCCTGAACGAAGAGGTAAAAGAAGTCCGGATCACTTCTCGCTTGAAAGACAGTCCCAGTTGTCTGGTTGCCGACGAGCAGGACATGGGTGCGCACATGGAGCGACTCATGAAAGCGATGGGCCAGGAAGTCTCGGCCACGAAGAGAATCCTCGAGTTGAACGGTTCGCATCCGATTGTGGAGAACCTCAACGCAATTTACGAGAAGGATCCGAAGGATACCCGACTCGAGGATTGGTCGCAACTTCTTTTTGAACAGGCACTTATTGCCGAGGGCCAGATGGTCAGGGATCCCATGGCATTCACGAGAAA
>CAYOTW010000147.1:0-1917 GCA_964407005.1 Candidatus Woesearchaeota archaeon
AGGTTCGAATCCTGCCACCCCGACCATGAATAATCGCAATCAGTAATAATACAGCAAATATACTAAATAATTATATGAAATATAATAATGAGATATAATATGATAAATATAAACTTATATAAAAAAGTCGATTATTCATCTGCGAGTATAGCTCAGTTGATTAGAGCATCTGCTTGCCATGCAGAAGGTCGTGGGTTTGAGTCCCACTACTCGCTCAAATTGCAGAATGTAGCTTAATTGGTAAAGTATCAGACTTCCAATCTGAGGAAGCGGTTCGAATCCGACATTCTGCTCAATATTAATTAAATACAAGAAAAACATGAATGAATTTATTTTAGGCCTTATTTGTGGTATTATTATTGTTATATCAATTGCTACTGTGATATATATATAATATCAACTGTTTTTATATTGAAAAAAAAATTGGATAATACTGAAAAAACAGTATCTGCTATTATTAAAAACCAATCTGAAGATATTGATGGATTACATAATAGAATTGACGATTTTTCTAGTGATATTTCTGAAATGTATAATGAGATTTCAAATAAAAAATGTAAATGTTAATATTAATTGTCCTATGGTCTAATGGATAAGACACGTGGATTTGGCCCACGAGATTGAGGTTCGATTCCTTGTAGGACAACTGCAAATTAATTTAGGAAGATGACGGAATTGGTAGACGTGACGGAAAATGCAAAAAAAGCAACCTGTATAGGTTGTAAACAGCAAATTCAAAGCTAATGGAAATCCGTTGAGATTTATCTCATGTAGGTTCAAATCCTACTCTTCCTACAATAAGAATAGCAACAGCAAAAAAAATAAAAAATCAAACTTAAAATTTGACAATAATAATCCTATTCTGATATGGCTCTGTGGCGAAATTGGTAGTACGCGTTGGACTTAAAATCCAATCTTCAGTAATGGAGGTGTCGGTTCGAATCCGACCAGAGCTACAATATATTGCGAGATGGAGCAGGTGGTCAGCTCGTCAGGCTCATAACCTGAAGGTCGGGGGTTCGAATCCCTCTCTCGCTACAAATGGTAGAATTCTCCTAAAGATTGCTGGGTACAGGACACGGTCTTGAAAACCGTTCGCTCTTAACTGAGGTGTGGGTTCGAATCCTACTTCTACCGCAAACTAAACTTTGATATTTATGAAAGAACAAATATTTGAATGGAAAGGAACAAAGTATTTTTTACCTTTAAGTGTAAAAGATAATGTAGAAAAAACTCATTGTATTATTGTTGACACAAGAAATCAAGAATTTAATTTAAATACAAATGATGAAGAAGATGCATTATTAATAGCAAGAATATTTAATAAGATATTTTAAAGATGTCTTTTAAGTTTAAACTGAACAGACGGATTTGTGCATGATTTGTTTGTTACACATTTTATGAAGATAATGCACACTTCTAAAAAATGTGTTGATTTTGGTTTGCATAAGAAGCTGCACTGTACATTCAGTGGTTTGTATATAGAATTTACGAATATTCCGTATTTCAAAAAACAAATTCAGAGATGTGAATTAGTTGAAACGCTAATAAGTGTGTAAGTAAAAGGCTTACGCCAAAATCTCAGTTTTTTCTGCCCGAGTAGCCCAATTGGCAAGAGGCGCCAGATTTAGGCTCTGGAGGTTGTGAGTTCGAATCTCACCTCGGGTACAAAAACCCTGGCTAATTGAAACGATTGAGCTGCCATTCAATCAAAGTAAATTAATGGGGTACTGGTAATAAGTATTTGGCAGAATATTATTGGCCAGTTATCTGATATCGTCTAGTGGATAGGACACCTGCGTTAAGCAGGAAACAGAAGTTCGAATCTTCTTATCGGAGCAAATAAATATCTAAAAATTTTTTAGATTCATTTATTTTTTGTATATTTGAATATTGATTAATTAATCGTACAAAAAT
>CAYOTW010000148.1:0-1915 GCA_964407005.1 Candidatus Woesearchaeota archaeon
ATGGGGGCGAAAAGCGCCCGTATTAATTCTTGGCAATTGTCGGTCGCCACACTAGAAGCATTCCCGCTGCAGGGTCAGGCTTCATAAAGCACCTTCCCTTCACGAAAAGCTTCACCGACTACGTGGTTGATTGAGTCCTTTAGTTTCGCTGTTTCTTCCTGACTGTAAACAAGAATATCTTTTGCCCCCTTGAACGGGCGCAGAACACTGCGGATTGTTTTTATCTCTTCCCACCTGCTGCGCCGACCGCTGAAAGGCTCCTTTTCAACAACAAGCAAATCAACATCCGACCCTTTGCGCATATCGCCTCGGGCATACGAGCCGAACAGTATAACATAAAGCGGGTGTACTGTTCGAACTATCGCCGCCGTCATGTCGTTTAACTGGGTTTGGTTGAACATGTTAATTTTTCCTCTATGGATAATCGAAATATGAACTTGTCAAACTATATGTTTCGCTGCCTCGGTCATCTTTTGCGATGACTCTGAAGCGATATCTGCCTGCTTCGGTTGGATGATACCAGAAATAGAACAGCCCGGCAGATTTCTTGCACGTCCCGAAATGTGTGGCCGAGATAAAAGCTGCCTTTTCTACCGGGCATATTGTCTGGAATCGTTTGTGTTTGAATTTTATCATCAGATTGGAGTTCGCGTAGCACCTCATTTGCTTTGCCTGGTGGAAACCCCTTAAGGAGAGCAAAGCGGTAAGTTTCATTGTTTGTTTCTGCTTCATGAAGAAAGTCGAAAAGTTCATTCTTGAATAAATCAATTTTCCGTAATGTGTTTTCCTCTGGGAACAGTGACTGCTGCCCGTGCCAATACTTCTCATTTTCTATACTATAATTAGCTTCACCTGTCTGGCTATCGATTTTCCAGCATACTTGGAGAAATTTTTCCAGACCGTAAAGGCTTGCTGAGCCAAATATAATGCCGTATATGTTTGACCCTATTTTCAGAGAGAATGGGGCTAACAAGTAGTTTTCGGAGTTTATTTCGTCTCGAAAGTGACTGCACATTAACCGGTGTATTGCATTGTACTCGACATTCTTCACTTGTGTTACATCCAAGTTGAATTTGCTGCCAATTTCAGGTGTCTCGATAAAGCGCTTTACAAAAGATGATGATATGAAGAACAGCAAGTCGGTCTTATTGCATTCTGCAAGAAACTTTAGAATATCTGGTGTTACCTCTTTCACGCCGAACTGGTCCATTATTACAAGTTTGGCAGAGGAGCTGTCTCTAAGTATCGGCAGATATTTGCGAAATACCTCACGAAAGCGTGCTGAAGAATAGTGATATTCGCAACAAGGCTTTTCACAAGCTACTGCACTGACACTCTGCTTAAGCTCCGCGATATGGTTCTCATTAGAATCATTGAAGAATAGGTCAACTTGTACTGTGGCCCGAAAATCTTCTCGTGACTTGCAATAGCTGCTAATTTCTTCGGCAATTATTACTGGTGATCCTGGATTATTGTTACTGTCATAGCCAGGCCCTGAAAAAAAGTCGAATATCCTCAGCTTGGCCTTATAATCTTCAGTTGCATAGCTTGGGCGGGTCATGAACACGCTAAGCCACTCCCGAATATATCCTCTGAAGATATCGAGTTTGACTTTAGTTGCGTCGTCAAAACCTTTTGAGTGAAAATCTCTCATCGCAATACTCTATCTCCTATTGCACGATGCCCTTTCGCCCGGGTAGGACGACCGGGCGTGTCTTGGGGCGCGGCTCTTGGTTTAAAATAGCCTTTGTAATTAAGGCTTTAAGTTCTTTTTGTCTTATCTCCTGCGCCGCCGTCTTCTGCATTTGTATTGTCTCTGGTTTTCGCGCGCGCCTATAATACATTCTTGCCTGGTTTATTTTGCACAACGTTCCCGCCAAGATACGAAGGTTTGCGCAGTGTCAACGCAGCAAAC
>CAYOTW010000149.1:0-1914 GCA_964407005.1 Candidatus Woesearchaeota archaeon
CGACGAACTCGATGACGGTGAAGCCGACGCCGCCCCGGCCCCCGACCCGGAACCATAACGACGGCCCGGGCCATACCGTCGGCCTGGGCCATAACGACACCCTGTAGGGGCGACCGGCAGGTCGCCCGCCAATCAAACAGACCCCCTTCCGGTTCATTCCCCCCTTGAGGGGGGCCGGGGGGGTGTAAAAGGCGAAAAACAAAAAACATGACCCCCGACGAGATCCTCCACCACGACATCACCGCCATGAAAAACGGCGACATCTGCGGCGAACCCGAAATCGCCGAGTGCTTGGAGGAGATGAACGAGTCGGATCTCGCCTGGGCCTGCGCCAACTGCCCCAAGGCCAAAAGCGAGGAGATCCACCCTTACACCCGGAAGCTGCTCAACATCCGGACCCTCCAGGCGGCCGGCTTTCCCATGGACGCGGATCTGCTCACGTACGAAGAATGGCTCGATCTCGGCAAGGTCAACCAATGGCTCGACACCCGGAACTGTCCCTTTACCGGAGCGAAATAAATGGCTGCAAACACCGCCACCCTGACCCTGAAATTCAAAGTTGACGACAACGGCGCCGTGCGGGTGATCGACAACGTCGGCAGCACCGCCAAAAAAGCCGGCGATACCGGTTCCAAGTCGTTTAACCAGATGAACACGTCGGCCAAAAGCCTACATGCCAACCTGGTGAAAGTCGGCGTGGCCATGGGCGGGCTGTACATGGTCGAGCGCGTCGGGCGGGACTTTTTCGAAGCCGGCAAAAACATGGCGGCCACCCGAAAGGCCATGGACCAGGTCACCGGCAGCGCGGATGCGACCAACCGGGAATTTCAGTGGTTGCGAAAAACCGCCGACCTTCTGGGACAGGATTTTTACGCCCTTTTGAATCCGTACAAGCAGTTGGCGGCATCCGCACGGGGCACCAATATGGAAGGGCAGAAAACCCGGGATATCTTTCTGGGGATCGCCAAGGCCGGAGCCACTCTGGGGTTGTCTTCCGACCAGATGCAGGGGGCGCTGCGGGCCATCGACCAGATGATCTCGAAAGGAAACGTCCAGGCCGAAGAACTGCGCGGCCAGTTGGGCGAACGCCTGCCCGGGGCCTTCCAGATCGCCGCCAGGGCCATGAACGTGACCACCCAGGAACTAAACGACATGCTGGAACGCGGCGACGTGCTCGCCGATGACCTGCTCCCCAAGCTGGCAAAGCAACTGCAGAAGGAATATTCCGGCGAAGTCGCCGACGCCATCCGGGCATCAAACAAATTTTCCGAGTCCTGGCACCGGATCAAGGTCACCATCGGGGATGCCGGGTATGTGGATGCAGTGGCCGAGGCTATGCAGAACGCCGCGGATAAAATGGAAAACTGGGTCCAGAACAATGACGCAATGATCAAGCAGAAAATCCCCGAATATATCGACAATATCAAAACCAGCGTTTCCGGGATCTATGACATTTATACCGCCCTGCCGGATGGGGTGGTCGGGGCGGCCGGCTACGGCTTGCTGGGGCGGATTCTTTTCGGTTCCTGGAAAGTCGGCGCGGCCATAGCTGCTGTAAAAGCCATGACGGAAGTATCCCAGGCATTGCTGGAACCGTTGAATGATTATCTCGAAACACACAATAAGGTATCTGACAATACCGCCGCCGGCGGCGGGATAAGCACGATAGAGCCTCCTTCCGAAGAGCAGACCAAGCGGATGCGGGCATTTACAGAGGCAATGGAAGCATACGGGGATGAAGCCGAACGGTTTTTCGCGCAGCGGGAGCAGGAAACGCCATTTGACCGGCTGACACGGATGAGCACAGAACAAGAAACCGACCTGGTAAATGTCATATACCAGATTGAAACCCTTAACGGGCTTTTCGACGATTTCGGCGAGGTGGTCCCAGTATTGTCCCTTGCGCATCAGCGG
>CAYOTW010000150.1:0-1898 GCA_964407005.1 Candidatus Woesearchaeota archaeon
GCTCCAAGCAGATTCCTGCCGTGCAATCAGTTCGCCGTCAAAAAACAGTCGACCGCTAGTACCGTCATGGGTAATTGCTACATGATGCCAAATTGTGGGTTCCACTGCGGCACTGCCATCCTCGACCGCTCCGCCGTGGCCGAAAATGATCTCGCTTTGGTCTCCCAGTGCCAGATGCCAGCCGTTCGAGCCGGTGTACTTCGACACCAGGGTCTGCTCGACCGTTTCGCGAGTGGTTTTGACCCAAGCCAGAACCGTAAAGGCTTCGGGCGTCGTCAGCGAACTGTCCGCCGGTATGGATATGTAGTCATCGACGCCGTCGAAGCGCCGTGC
This sequence comes from Candidatus Woesearchaeota archaeon, assembly GCA_964407005.1. Lineage (GTDB taxonomy): Archaea > Nanobdellota > Nanobdellia > Pacearchaeales > GW2011-AR1 > CAYOTW01. The sequence continues at coordinate 334 of CAYOTW010000150.1, forward strand.
ATTGCCTATAAGGCCAGAGATCTCGCTGGAGCCTTCGTTTACCCCGTCATTGCGGTTCGCGGTGGCATCGAACACATCACCCTCCTGCCCACTCACCAGCTCCGCCGCATTACCCGAGGCCGTCTCGGTATGGCCGTTGAGATACCAGACCAGATGAGAGCCGTCGAACTGAACCGAGAAACTGCTCACGGTCCGCCCCGGTGCGAAAGAACTGGGTTGACCCAAATCCGCAACGCCTTGTCCCTGATAAGTAAAGCGGTTGTCCACCCCGTGCGGAATGGTTACGACAAAATCATTGGGATTGTGGGTGCCGAACCAGGCCGTGAACGTCCCGTCCGGATTTTGCGCCACGTGTTCGAGAACCGGGCTGATATCATGGTCTGTGGTTGGTACTTCGGCGGCTTCGCCGTTTGCTGTTTCCGTCCTTCCGTTTAGATTCCAGACAAGATTGGAGCCGTCGAACACTACGAAAAACGCAAAGGAATGCCGTCCCGGAAGGAACTCTTCGGGCTGTCCCTTATCCAGGCCGGTCTCACCCCGATACGAGAATTCATTCTCAGTCCCGACAGCAACCTGCACCGAGTGCTCGTTGGGATTGAGATAGCCGAATGCCGCCGTAAACGTGCCGTCGCCATTCTCCACGACCTGCTCCAGCACCGGATCAACCGGTTCATGAGCTACGCCGGTTTCGGCGGCTTCGTCGGAAGCCGTGGCGGTTTTGCCGTTAAGTGACCAAACCAGATTGGAACCGTCAAATTCAACAGTGAAATAATCTACCACCCGTCCGGGTGCAAAGTCGATGGGTTGCCCGAGATCCTGTTCGCCGGTTCCCTGATAGGTAAAGCCGTTATTCGGTCCTGTTGGAATAGTTACCGCGTGGCTGTTCGGGTTATAGTAGCCGAAATGGGCGGTGTATCCGGAGGAAGCATCACCTTCAACACGTTCGAGAACAGGACTTATAAGCGCGATCTCGTTTGGCTGCGCCGCTCCCCTGTTCGCAGTCGACGTTTTGCCGTTGAGGTGCCATACCAGATGAGAGCCGTCAAAATCTACGCTGAACATATTGACCATCCGCCCCGGTATGAACACCGACGGCTGCCCCTTGTCCAGATTCACATTGCCGTGATAAGCGAATCGGTTGTCGGAACCAACCGGAATGTAGACATACTCATCGTTGGGATTCGAGTATCCGTACCAGGCCGTATACGTGCCGTCGCCGTTGTCGAGCACTTTTTCGAGTACCGGGCTCACTTTGCTAAGCGTTCCCGGCTCCGTCGCTTCGTCGGCATTGGCGGTGGCGGTCTTTTTGTTCAAATGCCACACAAGGTTGGTACCGTCGAACTCGATCGCGAATGCCGCCTGGTGCCGTCCGGGTTCGAATGCGGTCACCTGTCCCCTGTCCAACGAGACCTGTCCCTGATAGGCGAATCGGTTCTTTTCGCCGACCGGAAGCACCACGGTCGAAGGGTTGGGATTGAGGTAGCCGAATATGGCGGTGTAGGTCCCGTCGTTGTTGTCGTACACTGTTTCCAGAATCGGGCTGATTCGTTCGCGATAGGCGGCGG
>CAYOTW010000151.1:0-1897 GCA_964407005.1 Candidatus Woesearchaeota archaeon
ACTACTGGCGCATGGTCAAACAGGTCTACCGTCGCGACCCAACCCATTCTCGATACAAACTGGCGTCTCAGAAGCTTGTCGACCTCGGTGAGTAGCGCGGGGGGGCGAAGCTGCATTTCAGCGGTCCGTCGCCGGCTCATCCGTCATTCACGGGCAATCGAGTGGCAAAGACGCGCGAATACGGCTCCCCACCAGCCTCCCATCGCTACAGATTGCCCCCTTGTTCAAGGGCTCGCGCCTGAATCGAGAAGTTGATATCCGGCTGGATCAGTTCCATGTTTCGTCGGATAAATGGAATGTATGCAAGAGATACTTCAACGAGACGGTAATTCTTTTCAGCGCTGAGTTCAAAGTATTTCTTGCGTCGTCGACAAAGAGAGGCCACCAGAAGATGGATCGCCTGAAAAGCTTCTTTGTGCGGAAGCGTGACGGGGAAATGGGGTTCCCGACGACACCTGTGATCGGGTGGGCGCGGGGGTTGTTGGTTCACGGTTATCGCTGATGCTATGCGAAGCAACTGTGCCGGATGAATCTTGAATGCAGGCATCCAGAAGCGCATCTGCGACTCCGGTGCGACGCCTGAAAACCTTGTATACGGATTTGTGATCATCCTGAAATCTCCTACAGTGCTTAGCGGGATTCCCCGGGATTCTATTCGCAAGGTCCAGAACGGAATCCACACGTGGGGCCGAAATGAACAGTCCCAATACCCATAGGTGACCGATGTCGGCTGTTGGGGGCCTGCGCAGCCTGCCCAGAGACAATTGGCACATGTAAGGACAATACTCTGTGTATCTCCCTCGAGATCCCAGCCACAATTCGGACAATGTGCGGGCTGAAATTGAATTCCCTCATGGGCGGGGCGGTTGCAACTGAGCCCGGGCATTTCAGAGGAGGGAAAATCAGAAAGTACTCGCCCGGTCAGCCCGTCATGCAATCGATTGTTTTCAATGAAGTAGGGGAAGTATAACATGCTGACAGTCTCACCAATGAAAGCATGGTGCCGGACCTTCTCGCCAGTGGTACCGGAAGCATAGAGGTGGGTGAGTTGTGCAAGAAGTCGTCCGTTTTCAGTGCTCTTTTGTCGCATTTTCTTCCGAGTGAAAATCATCTCACGTCTCGGAGTTTTGCCACTATAGAAGTCACTGATAATCCGTTGGGGAGGGTTTTTTTTCGGACTGTCCCGCTCGATGTCCACCTTCTTGTTTTCGTCCAGAGAAGCGAGGAACTCATCGAGGGGTAGATCGGCCTCGAGAAAAGGCACTCCAGGATCACTACCGACAAGTCTCCCCCTGATCGTCTGCGCTCGGACACCTATCGAACGGGGTAAATGCGTCCGACGCAGGGCAATGGCGGTGGTGTCCAGCAACCCGTAGCTTTCATTCTCTTTTGAAAGTCGGATTTCACTTCCGCGAAATCGCCAGTAGGGGGCATAGAAGGTCGGGTTCTTTACGGACGATGGAAGATAATAGCGGCTGATGCCGTCGGGCCATTGCATGAACAGGTGCGTTCGGCAATAGGGACAAGAAAGAATGTGGTCGGTCTCGAGCATACCGATTGGAGCACCACATTGGGGACATTGATGTTCCAGGTGCAAGATTTTGTCAATGTCCTTCATCCGAGGCTCCCGCGCGAATTCTGATCATCGTGAGGAATTGAGACTACGTGATTTTCTCACCACATTGGTTACAGAATACGGCATTCGGCATTCCCTGAGCGCCGCAGTTCCCGCAGGTCGTCGCAGCGGCCTCTTTTTTGACGACTGTGCCGCAACGAGAACAGAATTTGGCGGATGGAGAGAGGTTCTTGTTGCATTCGGTGCACTGAAGAAAAACGACGATCTGATGTCCGCAATGGTGACAGTAGCGTGCTTCCCTGGAAACCCGCTTCCCGCAAT
>CAYOTW010000152.1:0-1875 GCA_964407005.1 Candidatus Woesearchaeota archaeon
GTGCCCTCTGTGCCCTCCGTGGTTCCTATTCTTCCTCCCCCAAATGCTATGCCGCAGCCGCCTCATACGAAACAATCTCAACTTCGGCGCTCGTAACCGTATCCAAAAAGCGCTCGATGCGCCGCACCGTTTCGGTGGAAAGATAGGTTTCCCCGCAGGTTTCGCATTCAACGCATGGAATATCCTTGATGACAACCAAATGTCCGTTTTCCTGATAGGTTTGAGCTGTTTTGCTCGGGACAATCGTATCGGATTTGCAGACAAAACATTCTTTCATATCTGTTTCCGGCGGGTGGGCGATGCACTTGGCGTTCAACCGCATGTAACGTTCCGCCAACTATGACTTCTCGCTCATACCAACTCACCTTCCCACAGAGCACGAAGGAAAAAATCCCACGGCCAAATCTCTATGCCGTCAACAATGCGCGGTGATTCTTCGAATGAAACAACAATGTAATGTTTGAGAGCCGTCTCCTCCTTGAGTGCTCGCAACCCCTTCAAATCATGGCCGGCGACATTTCTTTTGGCTTTGACTTCGACGGCGCTTGCATCGGCTAGTATGAAATCGACCTCAAAACCCGAAGTGCTCCGCCAGTACTTCACATCGGCGTCAACTGTCGTATAGTCGAGCCAGGCGCGTATTTCGTGGAGGATATACGTCTCGAATGCTTCCCCGCACTCGGTTGCGCCGAACTGGAGCCCCTTGCGATGTTGGAGAGAGCGGGCAACCCCGCTGTCGAAAAGATAGAATTTCGAAGTGCTGAACGGTTTACGCCGGCTCGTTTTCTTCCAGGCGGAGAGTTCAAATCCCATTAGTGTATCTTTGAGGATTTCGTAGTACTCATGCACGGTGGTGCGCGACACTTGCGCATCGGCCGCGACATTCGACTGATTCACTATTTGTCCGTGACATGAAGCGGCAACGGTCAGAAAACGGCTGAATGCCGGCACATTGCGCACTACCGCTTCGGCGGCGATCTCCTCACGCAGGTACGTACCGGCATATGCGTCCAAATCGGCGTGTGGTTCGTCCGAAAGGTAGATAGAGGGAAGCAAACCGATATCGAGCGCTCGCAGGAGATCGAAACGCCCTCCCAGTTCATCGTGAACAAACGGGTGCAGATGCCGCACCCGTGCTCGTCCTCCCAACAGGTTCACCCCGCCCCTGCGCAGTTTTCGGGCCGAGGACCCGGTCAAAAGGAACGAAATACCGTTCTCCTCGATCATTAGCTGTACTTCGTCAAGAAGAGACGGTGATTTCTGAATCTCATCAATAACAATTATACGGTCACCGGGCTGAAGTTCTTCTCTGATCCGGGATGGTGACCGGCTCAGCGTGATGTAAGTGCTGCTATTCAGAAGGTTGTAGACCTTGCAGCCGACCAATTGGTTTCTGATCAGCCAGGATTTCCCTGTCTGACGGGGTCCAAATAGAAAACAGGACCGACGCTCCAGCACGGGACGAATATCCAGTTTTCGCTCTATATGAGTTCTGGTCTCCATGCATGTATTATAACATCTGCCATTATAGTTTGCAAATTTCATAAAATACGCCGGCTTTACCACAGAAAATACCGAATTCGGCCGCCCCCGAAAGCGGCAAAAACTACCTTTTCCCTGTAATCTCCGTGCTACTCAACTGCAGAATCTTGTTTTCTGAGCAGCAAATTGGCTGTAAGTCACGGTGGTCACCCATCGTCCCCGGACTCCGCTGTCGCATTCAAAAAAGAAACCTGTGACCCAAGCAAGCGAAAGCTCCCCGTCGGCGGCACCCCCTCAACCCATAACAAACCACGCCCATTCTCCTCAGACCGCCCCCGAAGGGGGCAAAAACTAACCCTCTTCTCTGTGATCTCCGTGCCCTCCGTGGTTCCT
>CAYOTW010000153.1:0-1874 GCA_964407005.1 Candidatus Woesearchaeota archaeon
TTCGACGGCAAGCTCCGCCCCGTACCCGAGGATGTCCGCCCCGGGCGGAAGGTCGTAATACCCCTCCGACGACCGTCGGAGCAAGGAGTGGGGAACGATCCGGTACTTAGCTCCCGTCAAAGAACCTCGTTTCGGGTCGGATACCGCGTCCGATCCGTCTCCCTCCTCGTGGTCGGGAGAGCGGTGGCGGCGAACTTTTCTCTCTCCTCCTCTTCTTCGTCGCCAGCGCTCTCTCGGCCAACTCCATCTTCGTATCTATACTATATCACCTTTTGTATATTTTGTCAATAGCTTTGGACGCTTCTTTAGCTCTCTTGCTCTCTTGCTCTCTTGCTCTCTTTTCTTCACTCCTGGCCATCTTGTTTGCTTTCTCTTCTCTCTCTTCCCTACTTGTCTCTCGCCTCTTTACCCTAACTTAACTTTTTATACTTTATCATTTTTTTTATATATTGTCAATAGTGAATCTTTTTCATTTCTCTTTCCCTGTCACCTTGGAGCTTGTCACGAGGGCGGCTCATTCTCATTTTCCTCACCCCCTCTTTCTACATAATACTTAACCACTCTCTCCTTCTTCTCTAACTTAACTTTTTATACTCTATCATCTTTTCTGTATTTTGTCAAGGCTAATGGATTTTGCGGCGGCCGGTTTCTTTCTCCCTTCTTCTTCTCTTGTCCCGCCGAAGCTTCTTAGAGCAGGTCGGGCTTGTTCCTCCTGACCCTCTTATGCCTGCCCACTCTCTTTTTCTCCCTCTCTTCTCCTTCTCAATCTCCTTATCCTTTGTCCTTTCTTTCCTCTCCTCTTTCTCAAATTAACTTTCTATACTATACACTATTTCTTATTTTTGTCAAGTACCAAGAGATCAAGCGAAAGACATCATTTGGCTCCAAAACAGGGAAAGGAGCGAATGTGACGGCTGTATTGGCTTCAGTTATTCTTTCTCTGTGGTGGAAAGGGTCTGATAACTTCTTCGGAGAGTGGAAAGAGATGAGAGGGGTGTGAGCAGTTACCCAAGAGAGATAAGTAATACAAGTGTTTTCGGGCTTGCCCCTTGTCTAACGCGGGGATAAAAAGAAAAGCCGCTAAAGCATCGCTTTAGCGGCTTTTCTTTTGTTTTTATGTGGCAAGTTCGAAATTGGACATCCGCCACCAACTGCATTGGCGGGGTAAGATTTATAGCATATAACTGCTATCCCCAACGCCTTATTGACTTTATAGATCATTAGAGTAATATATACTATGTAAAGGCCTTCGGGCTCCGAGACTTTCTCCGCGAGGGGAAAGACCGTTGCAAAAACATCTCTCTGAGATGTTTTTGCTTTTATATAAGCTCTTTCACAGCTCTTTTGATAAACGCAAAGTCTTCTTTGGAGACGATACCATTCTTGCGTATCAATCTTTTACTGCTGATTGTTCGCAGTTGATGAATTAATAGTGTTCCCTCTTTAGGTTCGTGTACTATTTTGTCACCCCTGTCTCGATAGTACTTGTTATAATTTATCTTTAAATGATATGGTCTATCTTTATATTTTGAAGAATGAGGTATAACTAACAGTGTATGCCTATTGAATTTTTTAGAACAAGAACAGGTCTTTCAAACATTTTATTTTTCCCGTCCTGTTCAAATCCGATATTCTTTCCCAAGCTCGCCCACCATACCTCGCGTTCGTGAAAGTAAAGAGCTGAGTTTTCCTTAATATGAATTCGAACCTTGAGTTTGGTCCATTCAACAAACTGTACGAGGAGCTCACGCATACAGAGTCTCAATTATCACCACTTCGATCATAAAGGACCATAGACCTACCTGGTCTCCCAGCCAGCTTGAGCGTTCAAGGCAGCATAAACCGCGTCCGAGTAAGTGTTAACCTCCGCGTCC
>CAYOTW010000154.1:0-1873 GCA_964407005.1 Candidatus Woesearchaeota archaeon
GATTCAACTATGATTTCAACCGGATTCCTACCGACGTTTCCTTCGACTATCCACTTGGGTATTTCGGGTTTAATGTGCCACTTAAAATGGGCCTTGATAAGACGATGTCGCAGTCGTTTATCGACACATCTATGTTCCCCGACGGTAAGGAATTCGAGCCTACGGCAACGGCGCGACAATACGCCAACTACACGGTGCGAGTGGATATCCCCGTATGGGGCGGAGTCGCCAGTTGGTCGAATCTTCAGAACATGTACATGAATTATTCCAACACGCTTGGTGAGCCCAGTGTACACATGGGATTCAACGACCCGAATATCGATTTCTTTATGCGCGGCATGGTTGCGGTTCCTCTCGACCTTTCCTTCGGCTGGGAAACCATGACCTTCGGGTACGCCTATAAGGTTAATGATCTGTTCAAAGTCGCCGTCAACCTGCACCGTCACATTTTTCACCTCGACATGCGGGCTAACATTGATGTGGACCTTCTGGGGTATTTCGATCTTCACCCCGAAATCCCAGACCAAGCCGGGGAAAATGATGATATGCCGTTCAATTTAAACGATGCGCTTTCGGGTCTTGAAAGACGGTATCTGAAGTACAGTTCCGATGATGTATATGGACAAGCGGAAGGGCATTACGAACTAGAAACCTGGTCGCCCACAATAGGGCTTCAATTCTGGCGGCTGGGTCTCACTTCGCGCTTCGGAATACGATCTCAGGCTGAAGGCTCGATTTATGGTCGATATTCACTTCCGTTCTTCATAGACCCGGAAAGCTTCACAATGGACGATTTGGGTGACGAGCAGTACCTCCTCGATAATATCAATCGTCTCGAATCCAGCGATGTGGACAGCATTAGATATCAATCGGACGACAAGCTGACGTGGGAAATGCCCATGGCACATACTATTACCTTTGACCTGCTTCCCGAGCATCTCCGCTTGTCGTATACAAAACTATTCGGCGAGATCCACATGGAACTGGACAAAATAGAAGCGGTGCGACGCCCCGTTGATTCACGGAACGATGAAGAAGAAGTCGTACGCGAAATTGTATTCGACGCCTCGGTGTCGGTCGACCACGTACTCATGTTGCATGGAACATTGAAAAATGCTTTCATAAACGCGGGGGTGTTCGCTATCGACGTCTCTTTCATGGGGAAAGAGGATCTACTGGAGCTGGGACTGGCCGATGTCTGGCCGATATACGGCGGCGGAGCACTCATGCCGGTACTGACGTTTGGGACAACTGTCGGGGCAAAAATAAAGCTGCTGCTGGAAGTCGACGTGCTTCCGTTGACGGCATTGAAGAGCGGTGTATTGTATTACTTTTAGGCAGGAAAAACCGACATTGTCCTCCGACTTGATCGTCTTCATCGAGTTGAAACGACACTAATCAGCCGGACGGTATATCGCATATTACGAATTCTGAAAGGATAGGATCATGTCCCACGCCAAAGCGTTCGCGGCTCTGATCGCCTGCTTCACTACACTTTCCTTTGCGCAGGAACAATCAACGGAATACGTCCTCAGTGAATTCCCTCTGGCACCGATCGCGCCCGATGATGCCGTCTGGATAAAATGGACGGGTTTTAGCAGCGATCCGATTACTTTTATCCCGGATTCGGCAAAGATCTATTACAGCAAAGATCCCGGTGGATCGATAATCGAAAACTATACCGATTCAATTACCGTGTTTGCTCGTGATTCTTCATTCGTGGGTATGAGTGCGGAGAACGACAGTCTCTTCGACTACACCTATCAGCGGAATATAGCAATCCCCGGAGATATACCGATGCGAGGAAGCAAATTCTCGCCTTCGGACCAGCCCGACATGGGACCTGGAACATACTACTACATAGCCGGGTGGC
>CAYOTW010000155.1:0-1873 GCA_964407005.1 Candidatus Woesearchaeota archaeon
GATTCAACTATGATTTCAACCGGATTCCTACCGACGTTTCCTTCGACTATCCACTGGGGTATTTCGGATTTAATGTGCCCCTAAAAATGGGCCTTGATAAGACATTGTCGCAGTCGTTTATCGACACCTCGATGTTCCCCGACGGTAAGGAATTCGAGCCCACGGCAACGGCGAGACAATACGCCAACTACACGGTGCGAGTGGATATTCCCGTATGGGGCGGGGTCGCCAGTTGGTCGAATCTTCAGAACATGTACATGAATTATTCCAACACACTTGGTGAGCCCAGCGTACACATGGGATTCAATGACCCGAATATCGATTTCTTTATGCGCGGAATGGTTGCGGTTCCTCTCGACGTTTCCTTCGGCTGGGAAACCATGACCTTCGGGTACGCCTATAAGGTTAATGATCTGTTCAAAGTCGCCGTCAACCTGCACCGTCACATTTTTCACCTCGACATGCGGGCTAACATTGATGTGGACCTTCTGGGGTATTTCGATCTTCACCCCGAAATCCCAGACCAAGCCGGGGAAAATGATGATATGCCGTTCAATTTAAACGATGCGCTTTCGGGTCTTGAAAGACGGTATCTGAAGTACAGTTCCGATGATGTATATGGACAAGCGGAAGGGCATTACGAACTAGAAACCTGGTCGCCCACAATAGGGCTTCAATTCTGGCGGCTGGGTCTCACTTCGCGCTTCGGAATACGATCTCAGGCTGAAGGCTCGATTTATGGTCGATATTCACTTCCGTTCTTCATAGACCCGGAAAGCTTCACAATGGACGATTTGGGTGACGAGCAGTACCTCCTCGATAATATCAATCGTCTCGAATCCAGCGATGTGGACAGCATTAGATATCAATCGGACGACAAGCTGACGTGGGAAATGCCCATGGCACATACTATTACCTTTGACCTGCTTCCCGAGCATCTCCGCTTGTCGTATACAAAACTATTCGGCGAGATCCACATGGAACTGGACAAAATAGAAGCGGTGCGACGCCCCGTTGATTCACGGAACGATGAAGAAGAAGTCGTACGCGAAATTGTATTCGACGCCTCGGTGTCGGTCGACCACGTACTCATGTTGCATGGAACATTGAAAAATGCTTTCATAAACGCGGGGGTGTTCGCTATCGACGTCTCTTTCATGGGGAAAGAGGATCTACTGGAGCTGGGACTGGCCGATGTCTGGCCGATATACGGCGGCGGAGCACTCATGCCGGTACTGACGTTTGGGACAACTGTCGGGGCAAAAATAAAGCTGCTGCTGGAAGTCGACGTGCTTCCGTTGACGGCATTGAAGAGCGGTGTATTGTATTACTTTTAGGCAGGAAAAACCGACATTGTCCTCCGACTTGATCGTCTTCATCGAGTTGAAACGACACTAATCAGCCGGACGGTATATCGCATATTACGAATTCTGAAAGGATAGGATCATGTCCCACGCCAAAGCGTTCGCGGCTCTGATCGCCTGCTTCACTACATTTTCCTTTGCGCAGGAACAATCAACGGGATACGTACTCAGTGAATTCCCTCTCGCACCGATCGCGCCCGACGATGCCGTCTGGATAAAGTGGACCGGGTTCAGCAGCGATCCGATTACCTTTATCCCGGATTCGGCAAAGATCTATTACAGCAAAGATCCCGGTGGATCGGTAATCGAAAACTATACCGATTCGATTACCGTGTTTGCTCGGGATTCTTCATTCGTGGGTGTAAGTGCGGAGGGCGACAGTCTATTCGACTATACCTATCAGCAAAATATAGCAATTCCAGGAAATATACCGATGCGAGGAAGCAAATTCTCACCTTCGGACCAGCCCGACATGGGACCTGGAACATACTACTACATAGCCGGGTGGC
>CAYOTW010000156.1:0-366 GCA_964407005.1 Candidatus Woesearchaeota archaeon
ATCATGGTCTACCCATAATTCGTATAGCTGCTCAAATCCGCTATCCTGCCTGAATCGGTTGTCCTGTAAGGGCTTCCATTCGCCACCAGGGCAGTATTTATCCCATCCAGATAAGCATGCACAGCCTCGCCACTACCCCCGCCGCCGTAGGTCCAGACCGTAAGCACCATTAACTCATCACTACCGCTTCCGAAATCCCCAATCATACAGGCAGGATTGCCCGAATCGTACAGGATGATATCTTCATAAAACTCATCGCGTTGGTCGTCAAGGGGTTGGCTGAATCCTGCTATGGTACAGGCGTCTCCTAGCCTACACAAATCACGTACTGTCGCATGTTCCTCTTGGTCTAGCCCTAAACACGGT
>CAYOTW010000156.1:376-1872 GCA_964407005.1 Candidatus Woesearchaeota archaeon
GTGATACCTGCTGGAACGTCCTCGGTGAAAGTGGCTATCCTCAAATCTACACCAGAAGCCCAACCACCGGCTACCTCACCTACGGAGGCGACGGTCATTGTAACCACTGTATTATCCATGGTCACAAAATCGTACTTATCACCAGCGACCGTGGCGGGGCTCCAATGAGAACACAGTAACATATCCCGAGGAGTGATGAGAATACCGCCCCGTAGTCTTGTACCCCAGTTATAATCACTTCGCGGACTGATTGCAGTAGTATCTACATCTGACAACCAGCAATCCGGGTTACGGACAAGAGACGTTGGATATCCACTCTGGTACATATCTAGTGCCGTTGCTGGGTCAAGCCCCGCAATACGATTATCAATAGCGGCAGAGGCAGCTTTGGCCAGTGAGCCATCTACCCATGAATCCAAAATGTCGGTCGTGCCTGAATTAACACGCCCAACTTCAAGCGTGACGATTTTGGCTAACCGTTGAGCCCATGGTGTTGATTGTACTCTGAAACGGACCTCCTTTAGCCCGTCTACAGGAGACTCAACAATCGTAACCCCAGAATTGTTCACCATAGCATGTTCTGTGTCTAGGCTTTCTATTTCAAATTCGTCATACGCTAAGGCGGTAGGCTCTACAGTTATCTGCCATCGCTGGTCGAATGCGGCGGACGTGTGGCGTATGATATTTGCGTCGTTCTCTGTTACATTCTCCGAATCTGCCGGTGTCACAATCTTATTAGCCGCTTGGGTCAATACATTGAAACCTGTCGCCGGAGGGGCTTTGGATGTTATGCCGTCAGGATTCCCGCGTCGTATATACATTCTTAGTTCCTCGAAATCAGATTATACGAGCTATCATAACACCCACGAACCACAGCAGTAAAATCAACATCCGCCGAATGGAAACTGCCGGCAGACTTAAAACAATGCATGAACGTACCACTAACCGTATCCCCTTCCTCAGTGCCGTCCTCGCCACCAAACGCCCCAGACGAGTCGCTATAGCAATGCCAGTACAAACCACTGATTTCTGAGACAGCGGCGTTATCATCCGCCTCCATCCTCGTTATTTTGCAGTCTCGGAAATCGGCTTGTAGGTCATCAAATATCATGCTTACATCACACCCCTGGACTGCTCCAGTAACAGTCCTCGGGCATGAAGGCGTAGCGAATAGTGCCTCCCCAAAAGGAGAACCCATGTTGACGGTAGAGCCCTTGGCGTCTATTAGCAATGAATGCATCGGGCCAAAATGTACTTCCGAATCACGCAGAACCGCCTCAATTGTGCATTCATAGTCAGAGTCTCCGTGCTTGGTATCATAAACTTGGCCATAAACATCGGGCGACGGCGTTAATATGGTCCCATAGCACCATAACCACAACTTCCAATCGTAAGGGGGGGTCCCGCCCGTTGCTGTGGCAGTCCGAAATAGCCCTCCGGACATAACCTCGCTACTGTTATTTGTTGTCGCTAGCTCCACGTTGCGTAGTACCAAG
>CAYOTW010000157.1:0-1862 GCA_964407005.1 Candidatus Woesearchaeota archaeon
TTATGTAAAAATATTTATAAAATTTTCCGTGAAGCGTTTGGCAGGGATAGTTTGCGTATAAGAAGGGTACTCGCCAGTCAGGGTGTAGAGGACATTAATCATATTTCTCTTCCGCGCCTTATGGCCTGCGGCCCTGATAATTTTGATGTTTGGTCGGTGACTTATTACTGGGGGCATATTAATACGAGTTGGTGTGATGCTGATCAGGCCATCAATGATCTTTATGCTGGTATTAGAGATCCGGATGGTTCATGGTATAATAAGATGAAAAATCATGCAGACATGGCCAAAGGGTTTGGAAAAGAAATGTTTTGCTACGAAGGCGGCTGGGGGTCTGACCCCCAGGATGCAGGGAATTTTAGTTGTTTGAATGTAGTCCAGGATTTGCAGATTGACCCCCGTGTTGATGCATTAACAAAAGAAGTGTTTGACACACTTAACAGCCTCGGTATTGACGGGGGGAATGAATTATCCTTACTTAGCAATTGGGAACCGAATGCCGTTAATAATGGCGTTGGCTTCTGGGGCCTTTTTGATGACATGTATGCTGATCCTATGACTTTCCCGAAATATTCCGGCGTGATAGGTAGTATAAAAGATTGTGACCTGCTGTTAAAAGATTCAGATACGGTAGGTTCCGGATTAGCCTTAAAAATGGACGGATACGATGATTATGTGGATGCTTCTGTGGCCTATAAACCTGATGATATTACCGATGATTATGCCATTGAGGCATGGGTGAGGCCGGAAAAAGTGGGTTTCAACCAAACCGTCTGGTCTTTATCCAATGGCACTGACCCGGCCAGAAACAAGTTAATGATCGCTAATACCAACAGGATAACATGGACAGTACAAAATAATAGTGGCACCACGATAGCAGACTTGCAGGGGCCCGTCATCCTGGTAGATAATTATTACCATGTAGCAGCTATAAAGAGTGGCAATACGTATAAATTATATGTCAATGGCGTTGAAAAAGCCAGTCAGCAAGGCAATCTTACAGGAACAGCGGATAAAAGCCGCTTTGTGTTGGGCGCTACTGTTGAAGGGGCTAACACGTATGACCACCTGGTTGGAAGAATTGATGAATTGCGTTTATGGAGCACTGCCAGTCATAATACAACAGACATAAGGAACTGGATGTGTAAAAAGGTGACATCTTCACATCCACATTTTGCAGAACTCCAGGCATACTACCGTTTTGATTCGGTTGACCTAAGTGGGGTGATTTTTGACCACTATGGACTGTTCGATGCACAGTTAAACAATATGAAATTTTCAGATTATTCAAATTATGTATACTCTGGTGCCCCAATCGGAGATAACAGTACACAGATATATCCGCCTGACTGGTCCAGCACCTCCCTTACCTATTATCATCCCAATGGCGACCGCCTTACTGTAACCAATTTAGGCAAAGGAAACCCCGAAGGTGTTCAGATTTACCTGGTTGGCCAGGAGCCTACACTTAACGAACCCCCTTCACCTGCTTATGTAAAATTAGGACAATATTATTATGGTGTTTTTGTTGTCAATGGTGTTGACCCGGAATACCAGGTTATCTATAATTATGATGGAAACCCGGATGCATCATCAAAAGCAGATGATAACAGGCTCGTGAAACGCAGGGATAATGGCGATGAAGGTGGCTGGCAAAATACTGGCGCTGAGTTGAATGAGTATGCCAGCACATTAATTACGCGTCCAAGAAGAGAAAAGCACCGTGCCGAATACATTGTCGGTGAGCGGCCCAATCTCGCGAAAGATGTGCCGGGGCCCGGTTATGCTTTACACTTTGACGGCAGTCCTGATGGCCGCGCAGAGATGGTCTTTGACAGGCCTGATGATGAATATACCCTTTG
>CAYOTW010000158.1:0-1860 GCA_964407005.1 Candidatus Woesearchaeota archaeon
CCCTTCTGTGGCGGGCTGGTTCGTGCCTCGAAATAGAGCGTGGTTTCCGCATAGGATGGTGTCCCGGCTATCCTTACGCACACTCCCCGGCGAATATGCGTATAATCTGGAAGGAGGTTCGTTATGAAAATGAACAGTGGTTGGTTCAGCGGCCTGCGAGTCTGCCTGTTGGTTGTGGCCGGGCTCGTGACCTCTGTGTGGTCTGAACCCGACACTGCCGTGTTCCTCTGTCTTGGACAGTCGAACATGGCCGGGCGAGCACCGTGGGGAGCAGTTGACGAACCCAACGACCCACAACTGCTCCTGCTCGATTCGCTTGCCCAGTGGATACCCGCAACCAACCCGGTCAACCGCTTCTCAACGATCTTCACGAGCATTTCACTTCAGAGGCTTAGTCCCGCGATGTGGTTCGGGCGAGTCCTGCGTGACAGCATGCCCAGCCTGACTGTTGGCCTGGTTGTCAATGCCCGTGGAGCTACCTCGAGCAGCCAATGGATACCGGGGACAAGCTACTATGACGAAGCGGTTGCTCGCGCGCGCGCCGTTCCCAGTGGAAGTCTGCGGGGAATCCTCTGGCATCAGGGCGAAGCGGATTTCGACAACCCTTCGAGGTACATCGACAATATCGTGACGATCGTGCGCGGGTTGCGCACGGATTTCGGCCAACCTGATTTGCTGTTCGTGGCGGGCGAAATCGGACCCGTAACCAGTGGCGGCGAGGAAGCCATCAACCAGATGCTGCATACGCTGCCCGATTCGCTCGACAATGTAGCGGTCGTCAGTGCGGAAGGACTGACACTCCGTGACGACTGGCACTTCGACGCACCAAGCGTGCGCATACTGGGCGCACGCTACGCCAACGCGGTACACCCAGCGCTCTTCGGCGAAGTTGACATTGCAGATAAGACCAATACATGGAGCGTACGTGGATCGTCGGCGCTCAAGGAATCTCGTTACCTGCTCAACGGGCGCCCGGCGCCCGGCGGCGCCGGGGGACCGGCCCTGCTGATCGAGGTTGAAGCAGGCCGGAAGGGACTCGTACAACGCCCACAACCGGGGTCCGAGGGCTCCGTGCCCGGACCGTGCCCGCGTTGATGGTCACATCGCCGGAAGGCATGCGGTCGGATATGACGGTTTGCCGGTTTTCACCGTATTCCCAATTTGGTATTGCGGGCATCGGCTGCAATGCAGTGGTATACTGAATATCACAAACACGGTGAGGAAATCATGATACATGAAAAAGGCGTAAGTCCATATATCGGGGCACTGAAAGCAGTTGTGAAAAGATACTTTTTCGCATGTGCCGGTGCCGCAAGAATTCTCACGATCGGCTTTTTTCAGAAGAGATACCGGCAGCATGTAGCAATGCTTGTTGATACTGTTCGTAAACCGATTGTATACCGTCCCCGTCTGAGAGAACGACCCGTTAACTCATATATCAACTTTGAAGAGGAAGTCAGGTTGATTTCTCCCGAAGAGATATCGGGAAACGTTTCGCTTTTTGAGCTGCTGTGTATCGTTCATCTGGTCGGAAGATCAGCACCGCGCCGGATTTTCGAATTCGGCACGTTTAACGGCAGAACTGTGCTGAACATGGCGGCGAATTCACCGAAAGATACGGTATTGTATACGATAGATCTGCCGGTAACACCCGGGCCGCGGAGTAAAGAAAGTCTTGATCCGGAGGAAATGCTATTTGTCAATAACGCTGCCAGAGAGAGCCGTTTATATGAATCGACACGGTGGAAGAAAAAGATAATTCAGTATACGGAAGATTCGACACAATTCGATTTTAAAGAACTGGCCGGATCTATCGATTTTGTCTTTATCGATGCATCACACCGGTACGAAAATGTGCTG
>CAYOTW010000159.1:0-1857 GCA_964407005.1 Candidatus Woesearchaeota archaeon
GAGTTCTGGGTCTACATACTGAATAAATGGCATGAACTGGGAAAAATCTAGAGCGCTGACCCCTCTAAAGAGGGACTTTCTGTACGCTTTCTTTGAACGGGAGAGCAGATTTTTTCTCACCGGTGGTACCGCACTTGGTGTATTTTATCTCGATCACCGTCGTTCATACGACATCGATCTTTTCACGACGGCCGACACCGTGGAATGGCATCTTGTTGAAAACGAGATCCGTGCGATCGGAGAAAAACTGGAAGCCGCGATTACCTTCATCTCTCGTTCTCCGGAGTTCATGCGATGTTCATTTGAACGTGGTGAAGAACGTGAAATTATTGATTTTGTGCGAGAACGTGTTCCGCAGATCGATGAGAAAAAAGCCTTGTTCGGCAGCATCCGGGTTGATACGCTACGAGAAATAGGCATAAATAAAATCTGCACACTGGTGAGCAGATGTGAACGCAAAGACATTCTCGATCTCTACTTTCTGCACAATAGTGGTTTCGACATATCCGTACACTTCGCCGAAGCTCAGAAAAAAGAGGGCGGACTCGATCCCGCCATTGTATCGCATCTTCTTGCCGATATCCGGTTTGATGAGATACCCGAATACGTAATCGAGTCGATTACCCCGGAGGAGTTGAACCGGTTTGTCGAACAGCTCAGAAATCTAATGGCGACTCTCGCATATCCGGAAGACAACGGCGCAACGTGAACTACGCGCCCGACCGGGAATCGCAAAAGGCGCCGAGAACGGTGAAGTGCTGTATGAGCGAAAAGTATCTTGAGCTAGACGCTGAAATTGAAGGGGAACTTTCTCTGCTGAATGAGCTGGGTGAAGCACTCGAAGCTACCGTATCGGATCTACCTCATGATACGAAGCACGAGTCGGTATACCTGGAGAGTATCGCTCTTAAACTACACAACTTCTATACCGACTGTGAGCGAGTATTCACACGAATAAGTTCAGAATTCAACGGTGGGCTCCCCAAATCACACGACCGGCATGTGATACTCCTTCGAAAAATGACCTTTGATATAGAAGGCGTCCGTCCCGCCGTCCTTACGCGAGAAACAGCATCCCTGCTTGATGAGTATCGAGCATTTCGCCATATCGTCAGGAATATTTACGGCTTTGAAATTCGAATGAGCAGAATGTCGCCCCTCTTGGACAATTTCAGAGAAGCTCTCAACGCGGTACGTTTCGACACGGAAGCGTTTGTCGGTTTCCTGCGTGAGTAACCGCCGTGGGGAGCCAAAAGCCCGAAGGAATACCATGAAAACCATAGAGGAAATCACCGGCGAATTAGCAGGAGAGCTTGTTAGGGTATTCCCCGATTACCGTGGAGTCTATTTCTACGGTTCACGTGCTCGCGGAGAAGAACAATCGGGAAGTGACTACGATATGGTGTTTCTCTTTGAACACAAGCCCGATTGGCGAGAAAAACAGCGAGCCCGGGACATAATCTACGCGAAAGAGCTTGAGTACGAAATTGTTATCGACAGCCATTTTTACGCGCGTGAAGAGATAGAAAACTCATCGACGCCGTTTCGTGAGACCGTGCGTGACGAGGGGATTTTTTATGCCGTTTGATCGCGGTTCATTAGTATCGTATCGCATCCAGCGTTCACGCGAGTGGGAAGCCAAAAACCCAAATAAAATGATACCCGGCACTTCAGTGCCGGAACAGCGTTTAGAATGTCCGGGGAATATTAGTTTTACGGATGACCAAATCGTACTCAGTGCCGTAAGGCACGGTACTCAGGCCCTTTTGGGCCGGGTACTCGTACTCGAGAGTCGAAAGGCCTCGGGAAAATGAACAGACCTCAAAGTCGAAATCTTCCATTCCTGCAAAGAAGAAA
>CAYOTW010000160.1:0-1848 GCA_964407005.1 Candidatus Woesearchaeota archaeon
TTGAGTTTATGAAAACTAAACCCGATAAGTATTACGACCTTGCAATAGTTGACCCGCCTTATGGCAAAGTTGCTGTTTTTAATAATTGCCAACCACTTGAAAGACCTAACAAAAGACCGCAAAAATATAAAACAAAGGATTGGGATAATATAAAACCAACACCTGAATATTGGGAGCAATTATTTAGAGTTTCAAAAAATCAGATTGTTTGGGGCGGAAATTATTTCACTTCAAATTTACCTGAAAGCAGAGGCTGGATTTATTGGGATAAAGACAATGGAGAAAATAATTTTAGCGATGGCGAATTGGCTTGGACTTCATTTGAAAAAAGGTTAATGAGTTGCAAGAAAAATTCAAAAGCAGAAACAAGAGGTGGAAAAGACAGATTTCATCCAACACAAAAGCCCGTGTACTTATATCGTTTTTGTTTATTAAACTATGCTGAAAAAGGCATGAAAATACTCGATACAAACGGAGGAAGTATGACAATAGCAAAGGCGTGTGATATGGAAGGATTTGCCCTTGATATTTGCGAAATAGACGAAGAATATTATAATAATGGATTAAAGGCTTATGATGAGTACAAACGACAAACCAAACTGTTTTGAAAAAACAGAAGCGGGCGGGGCATTTTTTATTTTTCATCAAATTACCGATGAACTATCAACGAAGCACTTCACCCGCTTGCGTACAACGGCTACGCATAAACGCAGTAAAAAGCCAACCGCTAATGTCAATTTTAAGCACTAACTTTCAATGGCTTTTTATTGTCGTTTTATGCGATGTTATGCCCCGTTTTTTTCTTTGCGTTCTTTTCTATTAAATATCTGATTATCAACTACAATTATTTAGAACAATTCTAAATATATATTTTCTCGAAAAAAAAGCGATTAAATATATGCACAATTAAAAAACTCGTTGTATATTTGCAGAGTAATTAAATAATAAAGGAGTTCTTTGAAAATATTTGAAAGGGTGGCAAGCCAGACCGCACCCACTACCAACGAAGCATAGTAGTTAGGTAGTTGAAGACAAAACTGGGGGCAAGTGCATGAGCCTTACGAGTAATAAGATTGCACCGTTTTAATGCAGGGTAATGACCTGATACGTCTTGATAGAGTTG
Source organism: Candidatus Woesearchaeota archaeon (assembly GCA_964407005.1). Lineage (GTDB taxonomy): Archaea > Nanobdellota > Nanobdellia > Pacearchaeales > GW2011-AR1 > CAYOTW01. Next base: position 1,124 of record CAYOTW010000160.1, read on the forward strand.
GTAGTTCATAACTACCCGTTGTAAGGTCGGATGTCTTCCGAATACGTTTTGGCAAAAAAGCATTGACAGTGCTGGTGCAGGGATTGAGAATGCCTGTCGGAGAGTACCTGAAAGCTCTCATATTTTTTTAGATTGTTTAATTTTTAAATCTCAAAATATGGAAACTTTGACAATAAACACAAAAACCGTTGGACAAAACGGGTTCTTTGATTTGAGAACCCAAATGAACGAATTTGTAAAAAGCAACTTCAATATATTATACGAAGGTGCAGTTCGTTTAGGCTGTGAAATATCAGCCGATTATTACGCACCTGAAAGGGTGCAAATTGGCAACACAAGGTTGCACGCTTCAATGGGGTTAAAATATGCCGATGGGCATAAATACTCGGATGATGCAGCACCTTCCGAAAGCCAATTAAGACAAACGGTTAAGGACTTACAAACCTTAATTGATGCAGCTTCTGAAAATATCGCTGCTCCTTTCACTCTTAATATAGTTGAGAATGAAAAGCAAGGTTAAGAAATCCAACGCTGGCAGAAAACCTGTATCTGATAAAAAGGTACAGGTTTCTCTGTATGTACTAAGCTCGCAAATTGAAAAGTTTGGGGGTATTGATGAGTTTAAAAAAGCCTTATATGAGTTCGTGGCTTTGCGTTCTTCAAATGGGGCATAACGTTTTGTGTATGAGCAGTAGCCGAACACAGACCTTGATTAAAAGTAGAAA
>CAYOTW010000161.1:0-1847 GCA_964407005.1 Candidatus Woesearchaeota archaeon
CCTTTAGAATCGCTTTTTGGGGTTTGAACGTGGTTTTTTGATTACGTTCATTACGAGCACGAGCACGAGCACGAGCACGAGCACGAGCACGAGCACGAGCACGAGCACGAGTACGAGTACGAGTCTGGCCCGATGCGGGCATACCGAATAAGCCCACCCGCCGGCATACTAATCCAAATCGGGCTGAGTGTACCCGTCTTCCTGCATCTGCTTAAGCTGGTCATCGACTCTTTCGGACAATGCTTTTTTGTAGGAACGAAGCTTGCTTCGTAGCTCCTGGTCCGAAGTCGCCAATATCTGTGCGGCCAGGAGACCGGCGTTTTTTGCCGCATTTACCGCGACGGTTGCAACGGGAATGCCGTTGGGCATTTGTACTATGGAAAGCAGTGAATCCCATCCATCCAGGGAATTGCGAGACTTTACAGGCACACCGACAACCGGCAGGCAGGTCAGTGAAGCGACCATTCCCGGAAGATGGGCCGCTCCACCGGCACCGGCAATAATCACTCTCAAACCCCGTTCTTCCGCACTCTGCGCGTAGGCAAACATTCGCTCGGGGGTCCGATGGGCCGAAACGACGCTCAATTCGCAGGGGACCTTTAATTCGTTCAGTATTTCTCCGGCCTCCCGCATCACATCGAGGTCTGACCGGCTGCCCATTATTATTCCGACTCGTACTTGACTCATGCTATTACCCTCACTTTATCCTTTACCTCCGCCGCTATCTGTTTCGCCTGACGGATGTCGTCGTTTATAACCGTTATGTGCCCCATTTTGCGGAATGGGCGAGTGAACTTTTTTCCGTATCGGTGAATATGTACTCCCGGTAGAGCGAGTACCTCTTCAAGTCCGCTGTAGCGAACCGGTCCTTCGAACCCTTCGGCCCCCACAAGGTTTACCATAACCGCGGGACTGTGCATGTCCGGCGAGCCAAGCGGAAGATCGAGAATGGCACGAAGGTGTTGCTCGAACTGGGACGTGATGTTCGCCTCGATTGTATGGTGTCCACTATTGTGCGGACGAGGCGCCAGTTCATTCACCAGTACTTCGGTGTCCGGGGTGACAAACATCTCTACCGCAAGAAGACCTACCACCTCGATCTGTTGAGCAATTTTCTGTGCTATCTGCTCGGCCCGGACACGCACGGAGTCGTCCAGCTCGGCCGGCGCGTAAAGATAATCCAACATGTTCGCCCGTGAATGAAATTCCATCTCGACTATAGGAAAGGTCTCCATCCGTCCGGAGACGTTTCTTGCCACAATTACCGAGATTTCTTTCGACACGGGCACGGATCGCTCGAGCACGCTGGGTGCGTCAAAACCGCTTTCCAGATCTGATTCACCTGCAATCTTTATCACCCCCCTGCCGTCATAGCCCGATTGCCTGAGCTTTTGATACGCGGGGAGCAAAGATGTATGGCGGCCAAGCTCATCGGACGAATTCAGGAGTACGAATTCCGATGTCGGGATTTCGTTGTCTTTGAAAAACTGCTTCTGAAGCCCCTTGTCCTGAATGATTTTGATTACGGCCGGGGAGGGATACACCAGAATCCCGTCCTTCTCCAGTTGGGTGAGAGCTTCGAGATTCACATCTTCGTACTCGAGCGTCAGGATATCAACACGCTTGCCGAATTCGTAGACATCCTCATATTTGCGGGCGTCCCCCTGAAAGAAGTGCTCACAGAATTTTCTGCACGGCGCGTCGAGGTCCTTATCCATGACGTAGGGTGTGATCCCGAAGTTCATACAGGGTTGTAACAGCATACGCCCGAGCTGTCCCCCCTGGATTATTCCCAGCCGGACCTCTCCCCGGAATAGTCGGGAATGGATGTCGGATGCTTCCTGGGT
>CAYOTW010000162.1:0-1842 GCA_964407005.1 Candidatus Woesearchaeota archaeon
CGACTGAAAGGAGTCGGACACGAAGCGCTTCCCCTTGTCCAGCCCGGCCATGTGCCCGAAGGGCCTTGCGCAACGCGGCTGTTGTAAGCCCGTTTGCCTGCTGTGCCATTTCTCCTCGGCCATTGCCCGCTATTCTCGTGGCGCAGGACGCGCCCTGTGCTTGCCCTTCACTTCTTTCCAAGGACCACCGGAGTCCCAATGTCGGTTGCGCATTTCTTCAGCCTGAATAGCTTGAAGTGCCGGAAGGAGGAAATCGGCAATAGCCCTCACAAGCTTTTCGAAATCACTTTCTGCGCCCTCCGGCTTTGACTTGCGAAGAAATGCATTCCACTGAGTGCGCTTTTGCGCGTCGCCCCAGAATTCTTCTGTAAGAGCGATCGGTGCTGCATCTGGGATATCCGTCTTCCTGCGCTTGAAAGTATCCTGAATAGCATTGCAGAGGGTGACCAAGTGAAAGTCAAAAAGCCTGCTCATGAGCCAGATGTCGTAGAAATCTTTCATTCGGCTGTCGGCGATGCCGAGTTGAACCATAGCTTCGAGTTTCTCAGCCACAACTGTGTAGCGGGTATACGCACGAAGGTGGGCTGCCGGATACCCAAGAGCGCTTGGGTATTCTACAATCTCCGGTGCTGGGGTGACCGCGTCGCCGAAGCCAACATCAATTTGAAGAGGGATACGGGCGTTGTGCAGAAGTGCCGTCAGTGTAACGCGGATACCTCCATAGTCCTGTTCTTCACGAATTGGTGCTGCCCGGATTGAGTTGGGTTCAAAACCAAGCCCATCATCTTCGCAGCCGGGAATACTGACAATCTCTTTGAATATCGAAGCTAAGCTGTCTTCATTCAGGAATCCGAACGCAAGAAAATCCGCGTCTTTGGTAACTCGGAAACTGTGTCCTTTCCAGACAAGAAAGAGACTTGCACCTTTGAGTATGAACTTGTCCGCATGTGTTGATATGCTCATCCTGTAAAGTAGGCGCTCCATGGCATATCTTTGCAGTGCGAATGTAAAATCAAGGCCGTTCTGCTTAGCGAACGCGAGTAGGCGGGTATAGGCCGAATGGCCGCAGTTGCGTTCTGACGGCTTGCTCATGATATCGCCTCCATGTACGGTCGCATGATTCGCGTAACGTGGCACACTTTGGCGGCTTCCCAGAGGCTGTCCATCGATACCGTCCTGTGCTGACGAGCTTCACGAAGCGCTTCGATCGCCACGTCAATGCCAATCTTGTTGCGGAATTTGAAGCAATCAGCGACAGTCTTCGCCACTCCATAGACTCTTACCTGCACACGGTCGATACGGTGCTCCTCGACTCCGAACTCAAAGGGCTTTCTGGTCATCCAGACGATTCGAACTGGTGGATAATCCACCTTTGGACGCCAACCTGGCGACTCAAGGGCCAGCCAGGTTTCATGCGGGAGTTGTGTAGTGAGGTTGTGATATTGAAGAGCGGAAAGGAGGCAGACAACGCCTTGCGGCACACGCTTTGCGATTTCCGCCATCTGTCGGAATTCACTGTGAAGGCTGCCGGGAAGTGCGTAGAGACCTCGCCCTATCCTTTCGAGAGTGCCCTGCTTTGTCAGACGCAGGAGATACTCACGCGGCATACCATGGTCTTCAATGTCACGGGGACGTACTATCCCGTTCCTTTTCACCAGTTCGATAATCCTGTTTTGCCAGGCGGCCTTTTGGTGTTTCATATCCTATAAAATAATATACATTGTTATAGCATATGCTACTTTTTTCAGAATTTTATGAATGCATCGGCCAGGGATGGCCGTTCATCTCTGGTGCAATGGCCTACAGTCAAAGAATCAACTCCATATTTGGCACAGCAGGCAT
>CAYOTW010000163.1:0-1840 GCA_964407005.1 Candidatus Woesearchaeota archaeon
CTATGACCGAAGAGCGCCACTTTCGCGGGGGAATACCGTTCCCTGAGGAATGCAATCGCCGATTCCGCGTCTTCGCACATCGATGAAACCGTCATATCCATGAACACACCGTCGCTTTCACCCGCACCGGCAAAACTATAGCGAAGACTGGATACGCCGTGGTTTGCGAGGTGCCGCGACATGGAGACATATAGGTATCCCGGTCCCAGGCTGTGGCTGGTGAATCCGTGATTGATCACAAGCCAGATACCCGTACCATTGCCGGAAATATGCGCCATACCCCGAAGCGTTTTCTCCCCCCGTTTCCACTCGATATACTGCTCACTCATAGCGGTTTCGGTCACCAGTCCTTTTCAGGTTCTTTGCCTCGCAGGACGCGAATGCGTTCCGTAGGTTTGTTCAGGTCTTCGTGGTCGTCGGAATACTGCTCCAGCAGTCGGGCAGCTTCACGTTTTTCCTGTTGTTCCTTTTCGCGCTGTTCCGCCGATTTGGATTGCTGAGACTGATCGTCTCCTTTGTCGCCGGCTTTCTTCTGTTCCCGACCCTTCGATTCCTCTTCCCGCTTTTCTTTCTCCTGGTCCTGGCCGTCCTTCTTTTGCTGCTCGTCCTTGTTCTGTTCGTCTTTATTGTTTTCGGACTGGTCTCCCTGCTCGTCCTTGTTCTCCTTGTTTTCCTTCTGTTCGTTCTGTTCGTTCTGTTGATCTTGATTCTGGTTTTTATCGCCCTGCTTTTTGTCGTCGCCTTTGTTATTCTGTTGTTTCTTGTCGTTCTCTTGATTCTGATCTTTGTTTTCGTTGTTCTGCTGCTGCTCTTGCTGCTGTTTTTCGAGTTGGTCCAAAACTAACTGAGTCAACTGAAGATTCCATTTTGCATCTTCATCTCCCGGACGGGCGTCAAGCGCTTTGATGTAGCTGTCTTTCGCCGCTTTGAACTTCTCCATGGCCCCCTGCCCACCGGAGGCCATCATCTGTTCGCCCTGCTTGTACATGGTGGTTCCCAGATTGTACCAGAGATCCGCCTTGACCTGGGGGTCATCAATTTTCGCGGCTCCAAGGTAGCTCTCTTCAGCTTCTTCCAAACGCCCCAGTTTGTGAAGGGCGGAGCCTTTGTTGATTCTGAGTCTATCTTCGCTGGGGGCATTCAGCAGCGCGTCTTCGTAGGTTTCGAGCGCCTTTTCGAAATCCCCATCTTCATAATATTTGTTCGCAGCACGGTTTTTTCGATGCACTTCGTCCGCCTCGGCGGGAGTAGCAAGTGCACAAATCATTGTTCCCGCAACGCACATCTGAAGCACGCCGCGGAAGAACCTGTGCTCGAGTATTCGAGTAATACCGTTGCTATTCAAATCGCCCCCTCCATGTTTTTTTGCGATTCACTCGCTCGGGTATGAAGAATTCCACCAGAAGGAGAAACAGGCCAAGCAGGAGGAAAAGCTGGTATTGTTCCTGGTAGAGCGCCGCTTTGTTCATGCCGAGATCCTTCTCTTCCATTTGCGCGATTTCGGCATATATGCGGGACAGATCGAGATTGATTCCCGCATGGTAATATTTGCCGCCGCTCTCAAGTGCGATTTTTTCAAGCACGACCGGATTAAGCCTGGTCATGACCAGGTTGTCGCTACGGTCTTTTTTGTAGGCTATCTGCCCCGCGGATTTTCGGACCGGGATTGGAACGCCGCTTTCCGATCCGATACCGACAGTGTAGATACGCACGCCCTGCTTTGTCGCTTCACGCGCTGCTTCGACCGCATCACCCTCGTGGTCTTCACCGTCCGAGAGCAGAATCAATACCTTGTGTTTCTTTGATTCGGATTTATATGCATCGGTCGACTGGCTGATGG
>CAYOTW010000164.1:0-418 GCA_964407005.1 Candidatus Woesearchaeota archaeon
TTTCATATTCCTCTTCCTGGGTATCCCGGAGGTATCCCAGAAGGTCCTCCGGATACAGGGCAAGCTTTGCATCGAATTTGGAAGGGGCCCCTTCCTGCCAGCCGTCCTGGCAGAGGTAATAGACAATATCTCCCTCGAATTTCTCTTCCTTGACCTTTCCATCAAGATTCGGCATGGACAGTCTCCTTGTGGCTTTTTGGTTCAGGGTTCCAGTCCCGGACATCGATTTTACCGGTTACAGCATTGGTGATAAGAGATGTTTTGTATTTTTTAAGGAGCTCGATGCTCTCTTCGGTCTCCTGGATGGTTTGGTCAATTTGGGCGGTTTTTTTGTCGAGGTAGGTGGCGATTTGGTGTTGTTCGGTCATGGGTGAAAGAGGATACCTGAACTTCATAAAAACATATTGATATAAATGAC
>CAYOTW010000164.1:428-1837 GCA_964407005.1 Candidatus Woesearchaeota archaeon
ATGACTTATAGTAGTCCCAGCACATTGAAAACTTATAAATTGGTTGAAAATTTTTGAAGATAATATATAGAAAAGGATTTTCTGAGAATAACAATTATTATATGGTCGAGTTACAAATATACCACTATTTAAAGTGGCTTTTTCTTTAAGGTCTTTTGTTATGGCCAATTTACCGATGGTGCCATCTTTTGTTATCAACAAGTCATCATTTTTTAACTGAATATAAGGATCCTCTTCATACCGTTTTGCGCTAACTCGGTAGGCTTTTTTAAAATCGATCTCTCCATTTTTAAAATCTGTTCCTGTTATACATAAAAAACCAGTATTCGAAAATTCATCAGATCGCAAGTTTTGCCAACCTATCCTGCCCTTGACGTAAGTTGTGTGCGCAATTTTTTTAACCTCCCAATGCTCCGGAATCTCCCCGATCCACTCAACCCCGCTGTCTTTCATTTTCACATTGTCATCCAGGCCTTTGGTCACACACTTTGTAATCAGGGCTGTCTTCTTCTTTTTCAGGAGCTCGATGAGCTCTTGCTTTTCCTGGATTAGTTGGTCGATTCGGGTGGTTTTGTGGTCGAGGAAGGAGGCTATTATTGTTGCGTCCTCACAAGTAGCCATTGAAACAGGCATTCTTTTAAGATCGTCATAACGCATGGTTTGACGAAGACCGCCTCCCATCTTATAAAAAACTTTCATAAGATCATATGCCCGCATTAGATAATTAAAGAAAACACTCTCTTTCGTTGGTCGCAATATCACATAGGCAGATGAAATAATACCTCGCTCTTTCGCAAGAGCAGAACGAAGGCTTGTTTTATCATTCTGTAAATCGGTTAAACGGAAAACGATATCATTCTTCTCAATAATCTTATAAGTTTCAAAAGTTTCGGGCAGAAGCCCTTTCCCTTGATTAATATCTTTCTGAATAATATTACCAAAGCTGAGGGAGAGTAGGTTCTTCTCTTTTAAACCTTTATTAATTAGCTTTACCTCTTTGGACATCGCAAACAATGGAACAACCTCCCAATGCGCCGGGACCTCCCCAATCCATTCAACCCCGCTGTCTTTATATTCCGGATACGCCTTGTACTTTCTAAATTCCATTACCCCATCACCTCCTGCAGCAGGCCTGCAATCCGTTGTTCTTTTTCCTGGATCTTCGCTTCAAGTTCTTCCAGGGGTTCCGGAGGTTCATATTTGTAAAAGTACCGGTTGAAGTTGATTTCATATCCCACTATCCCGACCTGGCTGTCCTTGAGGTCCTTTTTGGTTTCATTGATCCAGGCGTCCGGAACATGGGGTTTTACCTCCCGCTCGAAATATTCATAAATGTCCTCATCTAACGGGACAATCTCGGTGTCCTGCAGTTCCGGGTCCGGTTCCGGGTTGCCCTTTTTGTCTTTACA
>CAYOTW010000165.1:0-1830 GCA_964407005.1 Candidatus Woesearchaeota archaeon
GTCGGGTGTCTCCGGAACTGGATTTCGGGAAGGATCGGTGGTTGAACGGCTCATACTGAATTAACAGGATTCTGTCGGTCGCTTGTCGAAATGATCGGATTACTTTTGCCGGAACAGAAAGCGTATAGGCCTACCTACCGCTTCCGGTGATATCAGTCCCAAAGCAGGATACCTTCGGAACCGGTATAACAATATAATATTATTATACCGGTTAAGTGGCTATGCTTTCACAATCAATTACAGTAGTTTTTCACAATAATGATCAAATGAGGACGATCCCCCTACCCGCACAGCCCAGTAGGTCCGGCCTTCTGCTTCCATTCCACGCCGAGTGCATAACCCAGGTTTCGCTGCCAACTCACGGCATTCTGCGACACCGCTCTGGACGGTGGTTCGTGGCTGCGAAACTTGGGATAACTCATTGCTTACTGAAACTGAAAGCACTGTTCTCCGGGTGCGATACTCTACCCTTGCTTTTCTCCGGCTCCATTATCATTTTCTCTGATAAAATCGGCTGTGGCTTGCCGCCGCCGTACATGAAAACAACGCAAGCTTGAAAAGAATCAATGCAGTAGAACCGATAGGGCCCGTGTTCACCTAATGGACAAGTCCGGCGCCTTTCCCGAAGTTCGACAATAATAAAATCCGGCCATATCGAACAGGAAACATCTTGTGAAAAAGATTCCAGCAGGATACATTCTGCCCAGTGCAGCGTATACGGTGAAGCCATCCATTATCAGCTACTATGAATTCCGTGACAAACCGCCGGCAGTGGGAGACCTGGTTTATGGCACGGTAGTACGCATTGGTCAGCATACGGACCTGGAAAACAAAAATGGACGTATCCACCGAATCAACGACGGCAGCCGTGCAATTTTCGTGTTAGGTAACCGCTACGCTGTCGATGCGTTTGAGGGAGTTGTACCCGATGCATTTCAATCCGAGGTAGACCTGATCGCGCGTTCGGGAATCATTGGGGTAGTCCGCCGGCGCAACGCCAAAATGAAAGATCCAACCAGGGTTAAAATCCTGGGCTATGTTTGCGATCGCAATCATGAAGTCATCAATACTCGCGGTTACAGTCTTATCCAGCCGACACTATGCCGAAAAAAAGATGATCGCGCCAAGCTCATATTGATTGTTGGGACCTCGATGAATTCAGGGAAAAGCGCCGGCGCCGCCGCCTGTTGTTGGGCGCTGAATACCATGGGCTACACGTGAGAGGTTCAAAAATCACAGGAGCCGCCAGCCTGAAAGACATTCTGCACATGGAAGATGCCGGGGCTTTCCCTGTCAATGATTTCAGTTTTTTCGGCTTTCCCTCTACCTACCTAGCTTCTCATGAGGACCTGTTGCACATTTTCAACCATCTGGACCTGAAATATGGGAACAATCCCAGGAACTACTGGGTGGTCGAGATCGCCGATGGGGTATTGCAGCGTGAAACAGCGATGCTGCTGGAGTCGGAGGATGTCAGATCACGAATTCATCGCCTTATTTTTACGGCGCAAGATGCATTCGGCGCAATAGGCGGGCTGAATACGCTCAAAGACCGCTTTGGCCTGACCCCTCATGCCATTTCGGGCGTCTGTTCAAGCTCTCCGCTTTCGGTTGAGGAGTTAAAGCAATTCACCGACATTCCCGTTTTCAACAATATCTCATGGGACCTGAAACAGCTCTCGTCAATTCTTTTGTAGCGTATGCCACCAATCTCCATTATGGCCGTTCATTACGACCATGCGCTTCGGTAGAGAGGGCGGCCTGGGTACTTGGTGTTCAGCACTTACGCAGAATGCCGACCATTTTGCCGGCGATCTGGAAGGAATCGTG
>CAYOTW010000166.1:0-1829 GCA_964407005.1 Candidatus Woesearchaeota archaeon
ATATATTTTGTTTCTGAATCTTCGCGCCCTTAGCAAACAGACAAAGGAGTCTGGAAATGCTCAGTCAGCAAGAATCGCAGTGGCTTGCCGTTAAGACCATAAAGGATGAATGCGCCAAAGCGGGCCTTATCATTGTGCGTCTGTTTTTATTTGGCAGCAGAGCGCGGGGTGAGGCATCCGGGCAAAGCGACTGGGATTTTTATGTGTGCGTTCAGAGCGAGCCTTCTTTTAGCGCCAAAGCAAAAGTCGCCTCAGCGATTCGAACGAAGTGCGCGGAAAAGCATATTTCCGTTGATATCGTGATCAAATCAGAACAAAAAATGCGCCAGGAACGCGATAATGTCGGCATGCTTACGCATTATGCGCTCAAAGAGGCTATTGCACTATGAGCAACAATGCGATAAAAGACCGCGGACGCTGTGTTCAGGAATCTTGAAGCTTTAAAAGACGCTTTATTGTGCCGCGCTCCCCCGTGCTACTCAACTGCAAAATCTTGTTTTTCTTAAGAGAAATTCCTTATAAGTTATTGCCTTTATTGAAATTCGTGCTCGTGCTCGTGCGCGTAATCGTGCTCGATTTCTTTTTGTCCTCGAAATTCGATTTTCGATTACGAGCACCGTCCCGCTGATGCGGGACTGAGCACGAGCACGGAAATAAAAACAATAAAAAGCTTTATCTTATTTACCCACAGATTTTGATGAGGAGCCTTTTTGATAAACTACCTGAAATATTTAAACTGCTGGCGACCCTATCAAATAAGTCGCGTGCGACCGAGTATTTAGAAGTATTGTTACGGTATATGACCGCTTCTATCGATGCACAGAAGGCTGACGATCTCAAGAAGGAAGTGCAAAAGGCGATAAAGACAGGAGATGACATAATGCCGACTATTGCTGAAAAATGGGTCCAGGAGGGCATGGAAAAGGGCATGGAAAAGGGCATGGAAAAGAGTTTGGAGAGCGTTTGCAGAAAATGCTTTGCGAGGGGCATGGACAACGAACAGATATCCGCAATAACCGGCCTTAGTACCAACAGAATTGAAGAACTGCGAAAATCCACGGAATCATGAAGTACTACTCAACTGCAAAATCTTATTGAAATTCGTGCTCGTGCTCGTGCGCGTAACTCGTAATCGGATTCGACGGTGCTCGTTGGGGGATTATCGATTACGAACTATTAGTCCTGCGTCCCACCGAGTCCTAGCACGAGCACGACGGATGAGCTTCTTTGGTTGCGGCTATGCTGCGCCAAGTCTCCGTGGTTCCTCCTATCAAAGAGGCCAAGTCGTATCTATAATCCAGGGGTGGGGTGAAGAAGAAACAGCTTGTCGGCACGGTGGCCGGCCTTTGCGGGGTTGCTATCATAGCGGCAGCCGTTTGTTTCCGTCATGCCGGTCTGTGGCTGGTCGTGAAAGAGCCCCTTCCGGACAGACTCGACGTGGTTTTTACCTATGCAGGTGAACTTTCGCGGAACACCTTTTCTCGTGTGCTTGTTGATAGCTACGAAAACGTTCGATGGGTAGTGAGTGCACCGGCGTCACTTCCGGCTCCGCACGGCACACAGGGTTTCGATCCCGATCGACTTGTACTCGTAACCTCGTGCCGCAATACCTGTGAGGAAACAGAATCTATCGCCCGGTATGTCGATTCATTACTTGATGCAAACCGATTTGAGCGCAAACTGCGCGTCGCACTTGTCTCTTCCCCCTACCACATGCGGCGTATCGACCTTTTTGCCGACCGTTTCTTCGGGAAAATGAAAAAGAAAGTCGATGTCATCTGCGTCCCGGTATCCTTTGGAAAATTTCATCTGCGCGAGACGTATGAGCA
>CAYOTW010000167.1:0-1829 GCA_964407005.1 Candidatus Woesearchaeota archaeon
TGAATTTCAGGAGTGTGAATGCGTGCTGTCAACCCACTTGAGAATTACAGGAGCCAAAAAGATAAAGCCCTAATTGCAGACATCGGGGATCGATGCCTGCTCAATTCTCATTTCGAAGACAGCCTGTTCATAACAGTATCACAGGCCTTAATGACCGTGTATGATACCGTTGTGTCGGATGCTTCGCCTGCCCAGCCTTTGATGTAACATGCCGCTTTGGTGTTTTTAATACCAACTGCGGCACTGCATACATACGAAACTGTTTCCGCCTGAACTTCCTTCTCACCAGATTTCAATCGGGAACGATCCGGACCGAAATGCAACAGACAATGTGCCCACTCATGAAAGAGTGTGACTATCATCCGCCTCTGATCACTGTGTTTTACCACTGTAATCTTTTTTCCGTCCGTGCTGCCGTTTTCACCGCGACCGGCTTCAACAACAGACACATCATACGGACAACGATCCGCGATCTCAGCAAACGACATGCCGGCTGTTCCGGCATATCGGCCCTGAAATCCTCCGCGATCTTCATCTGACAAATCCAACGAATCTCCTTCTGTCTGGTCAATTTCAAATACATGTCCAACACCGAAGTACAACAGTTTTCCCTCCAGAGTGACAGTCTCTTTCTGCTCTTTCGGTGACAGTTTTGAAACATCATCTCCGACATCCCGTGCCAACTCTTCACGCGTAACCTTCCGCTGCTGAAACACCGGATACAAACACTCAATACCCCTCTGTCCTTTTTTGACACTTCGTCCAAGTGATTTCCACTTTCTGAAGCTGGCCATCGGACCGGGCCATCGACATCCGAGCGAAAAGAACGCTATCAGCATATTCTGAAAGCTGTACTGATGAAACGACCCGTTAGACCACTGTGTAGCAAAGGTTTTAAGATCATCAAGCGTGATGGTGGCGATTTTTTCCTTGAGCATACGAACTTTTTTTCGTGCATACGCTTTGCACTGTTTCTTCGAATACTTTCTTCCTGAGAATGAACGCGACATACGATCCTCCATTAGTTGTTGTGCATAATGAAGGACATATGATCCCCGATGCCGTCCTACAGGACAGCGACCGGAGTCACATGTCCTGTGGACTTGTATGAAAATTATAGTGAATTGTATCACAAGGTCAAGAAATTAAACTTGTCTTAGACAAATATGTATTGAAACAAATATTTTGACATCCTCTCCCTCCTAAAGGTGGACTTTGGATTCCTTCTTATTTTGCTGGCTCCTGTGGTGGCGCACCATTGAAAGTCATTAAACAATATATTGAACAGCAACGCCTTATATTCCCGTCCTGAAGAGACCGAGTTTTACGGCGCATCGGATAAATTATAGGCGGGCCTGGTAATAATCATGAAGAAAAAGAGATTATTACAAACCCGGACATTGCTTACTCTTCTTCAGCAGCAAGTCGATTTCGTGCAGTACTCATACTTGACAGATTCGATGTGTCGAAATCTGAAAAATAACTACCGGCACTTACCATCATAACGATGAAATAAACAAAGATTGCAATAACTCTCATAAAATCCTCCAATGATATATTACCAAACCCTGACTTCTCACCTGTGATCATTCAGGTAAGAGTCCAAATGGAGGATATTTAAAAGTCTCTGTATAAATGAACATAAAAAAAAAGAGGACGCCCGTCACAGGTCGCCCCCCTTGCAGAAAAAAAATAACATATCTTAGAACAAATGTCAAATTATTTTGACCTGAATCGTTCGATTCTGAGTTAGAAAACATGGGAAAGAATTCTTATTCAGAAGAGTTACACAAAATCTGAGGTTCACCCGAAGGTTAATCGGTGATTTT
>CAYOTW010000168.1:0-1828 GCA_964407005.1 Candidatus Woesearchaeota archaeon
CCTGGACGACCTGCCCGACGAGGTCCGCGAGGACATGGAATTTATCCTGGTGGACCGGATCGACGAGGTGCTGGACGTGGTCTTTGAAGAGAAGGCCTGTGAAGAGCCGGACTTGCAGCCGGCGGTGATTAACGCGTAATTTAAGCGATTAGCACCGAATCCCTGGCGGAACAAAAAGTTCGGCCAGGGATTCAAATCTTTTTACGTTTCGTCGCCTTCCTCGATTCCCCCCCTCATGAACCTTCCGCTCAACCCGAACCATTTGGAGGCTAAGGAACAATCCCCAGTGTAAACAAGACGCATGCTTCAATATCCAAAACGGCCTTGGGATTTAACATGCCCAGTTTACGATTCAGTCGCATCTTATCCAAAGCTCTGAGCTGATGGCATAACACCACCGACTCTTTTTCAAGGCCGCCTTCCCCTCGCTGGAGTTTGACACAAGACGGCAGACCCGCCCGGCGCGGATTGGCGGTTATGGGAATCGCTACCAACGTAGATGTAAATCGGTTGACAGCATCATTTTGAAAAATCACCACAGGTCGGAAGCCCGCCTGCTCCGAACCTCTCACGGGATTCATATCCGCCAACCAGATTTCCCCTCGTCTCATCGGGTGTCCTCTTCAGCCAGTATCCGATTGTAGTCTTCCATTCCCTCCTCTGCTTCAAGACGGTCCGTTTCCGCGAATTCGGCATATAGACGCCCCCATTCATTTTCATTCTGAACGGATTTATTCTCAAATCTGGACCGAAATTGTAAAAATGATATATATTCGGCAACCTGCTGAAGCTTTGCCTCATCCAGTCCCTCGATCATTTGTTTAATTTTCTTTTTGGTCTCCACCGTTGTCGCTCCTTGATATAGTTATTCAAAATCTTTCAGAAAATCGTCCACTTCAGGGCCTCGGCGACGAATTCCACCCCGTCGATTCCAAAGGGAGCTTTTTTGTGATAAACCTCCGAATTCACATGGAGTGACGCTGGGCGGTTAGTGCAACAATTCTTCCAGATGGTCCACGACCCATCTGTCAACGGATTTTCCTTCCTCCACCGCTGACTGATAGAGCCTTCGGTGCAGCGCCGATGGTATGTTTAAATTCAATTGTCCAGAAAACGGCTTCTCCGGCTCGATTCCTTTCCGGCTGCAAAAATCCAGATAGTAATCAATGGTTTCCTGAAACGCCTGTTCCAGTTCGCTCACCGTGGCGCCATAAAACGTCCCCACGGCTTCGGCGTTAGCCACCCTTCCGGAAAACAGTTTCATTTCATGGTCGTAGAATGCTTCTCCGATGTAGCCTTTATATTCCATTGGCGATCAGGGCTTCAATATCCTTCCAGGCTTGCCTTAAATCCGGCATTCGATGGTGATCTCGTACCCCGCATCCGACAGGGTCTTTTGGATTTCCTGGATGTGCGGCTCGCCCCGGGTCTCCAGCTCCAGATCGACGGCGGTGGTGTAAAGCGGCAGGTTCCGGGCGTGGCGATGGTGATCGATGTGCATGACGTTGGCCTTGGCCTCGGCGATGAGGGACAATACCCTGGCCAGGGCGCCAGGGGTGTCGCTGATTTGCACCTGGACCCGCATGATCCGGCCGTTTTTGACCAGCCCCTTGGTGATGATGCGGCCCAGCAGCGGGCTGTCCACGTTCCCTCCGCTGATCACCAGCACCGTCCGGCTTCCGGGCGTTATGCCGACGGCGCCGCTCATCAGAGCCGCCAGGGGGACGGCGCCCGCGCCCTCGGCCAGGATCTTCTTGGATTCCAGCAGCGTCAGGATGGCCGAGGCGATGGCCTCTTCGTCCACCAGTACGATGTCGTCCACGAGCGT
>CAYOTW010000169.1:0-1816 GCA_964407005.1 Candidatus Woesearchaeota archaeon
TGTTGGTATACAACCTGGTGACCATTGACATATCCTCAGTGCTGTCCACAAACTCATTGTTCTCATAAAAAAACAGTTTTGCATTATCATTTGCACCGAGTGGGCCAAAGTAATAATCAAACCCCTGTGCATTGGGCATTCGGGGTATTACCGGTTTTCTGTTGGACACGTCCCACTTGCCTATACATGCCGTATGGTAACCCTGTTCCTGCATCAATTCTGCAAAAGTGGTCTCCTCAGCCGGCATTCCCCAGCCCAGGCTCCTGTGCGGGTATCTGCCGGTCAGCAATGCAGACCGCGAAGGGCCTGAAACCGCCTGGGCATAAAAACTGGTAAAGCGTGTCCCCTCCTCAGCCAGTTGGTCAAGGTTTGGGGTTTTGTGTACTTCAGAACCATAACATCCCAGATCGGCGTATCCCTGATCATCTGTAAAAACAATAAGTATATTGGGTTTTTCTAATATACCATTTTTGTCCGGATCACCTGTTGATCCAGGGTTCGTACAAGCTGCCAATCCTGCAACTGGCAATACGAATAGTTTTGAAAATAAATTGTTTTTCATAAAATAATGTATTAAGTTGGCAATTGGCAAATAACATTTGGCAAATAATGCCATGTTTATAAGTATTTTGCCAACTATTTTTCTCAATTATCAAATGACATTTAGCACGTTAATTTACAATTAAATTACGATGTTATATCAAATCCCTTTATATTTAAAATAGTCAAAAATAACTTCTCCTTCACCGGCTGCAAAAATTCCTGCGCGCAAACTCATAAATTCACCAAATACATTGTGGTGCATGCCACTTGATTCTGCACCTGAGGGAAACATGGTCCAGTTTTTACCATCGTAACTGTAAAAAAGCCTCAGGTGATGGCCAGTATTGTTGATTTTCAAAAAAAGGGTATTATTGGCTTCAATCTCAATATTGTGCCCCGGATTGTTCCTCATAGGCCGGTACATGCCAAGTCCATTTTTACTATAACCAAGTCCGGCAAAAGCTTTGGGGTTATAAAACAAAATCAGCCCCCCTGATGCATCTTCAGAAATTGTGAGTTTGGTTTCTATTTCATAGTCTTTGTTTGTGGGTATGATCATCATCGGGGAACAATCGGATGGATTATTTCCTTTCGCTTTCAGATGCAGTTTCCCATTTTTCAGTTGGAAACGCGATGTATCATATTCTTCCCAAAAACGCCACATCAGGTTGATTTTATCACCGTCAAAGTCATCTGATAAATACCCCATGCTTTCAATTTTATTGCCTTTCGGGGCTTGTATTGGCTGGTCGGTTTCAATTCCGTCCGGTATCTTAAACCAACCATCATCAGTCCATTCTATGGGTTCCATAAGCGTTTGCCTGCCCAGGGTATAGTAGTCCTTCTGGTAACCATGAAACATACAATACCATTGATCTCCGGGGCCTTTAAAAACCGTCCCGTGTCCTTTGGACCACCATGTTTCATCAGGGCTTTCGGTATGTATGATGGGGTTGTAAGGAGAATTTTCCCAGGGGCCTTCGTGTGTTTTTGAGCGGGCAGAAACCACCATGTGGCTGGTAGCCGGCCCCGCGGTACCACCTTCGGCAGAAGTAAGGTAATACCAACCGTCTTTTTTTAGTAATTTCGGGGATTCAAGACACATGCACTCCACCAGCCACTCTTCAGGGTATTGCCAGCCTTCATAAACTTTCTTTACCTCACCAACAGCAAGCGTTCCTTCATCGTTAAGCTTTACCATATGCCCGCCACTAAGGTGTATGTACCTGTTTCCTTTATCATCAACCACATGCCCGGGATCAATATGGCCCAC
>CAYOTW010000170.1:0-1814 GCA_964407005.1 Candidatus Woesearchaeota archaeon
TGGAGGAAATTTCGCGATATGTTTATAAATTTTGATTTTATTTGTAATGTTATGGCAATATTCAAGAATTCATCAAATAATCTTAGTAGGATAAAACAATTATCTTTTAAGTTAGAGAAAGAAATTCAGGATTTGACAGAGAAGAATTTAAGCGATATTTTTGGGTTACAGATAGTTAAATCAGAATTCTCTTTGAATGGATTAAGAATAGATACTCTTGCTTACGATAATGAGAATAATAGTTTTGTGATAATAGAATATAAGCGAGATAAGAATTTTAGTGTTATAGATCAAGGTTATGCTTATCTTTCTTTAATGCTTAATAATAAAGCAGATTTTATTTTAGAGTATAATGAGAATTGCGATAGAAATTTGAAAAGAGAAAATGTTGATTGGTCGCAATCAAGAGTTTTATTTGTATCTCCTGCTTTTTCAAAATATCAACAACAAGCGATTAATTTTAAGGATTTGCCTATTGAGTTGTGGGAAATATCAAGATATGAAAATGATTTAATTCAATATACAAGATTAAGGTCGCATGAAAATTCTGAATCAATAAATAAGATTAGTAAGAAAAGTGAGGTTGTTGAGAAAGTAAGTAGTGAAGTAAAGGTTTATACTGAAGAAGATCATTTAAGCCATTGTTCAGAAGAGATTAAATCATTATATGATGAATTGAAGAATCAGATTTTATCTATTGATGAAAATATTGAAGTAATTCCTAAAAAGAAATATATTGCTTTTAAGGCAGACAGAAATTTTGTAGATATTTTGCCACAAAAAAGTAAGATTAAATTTTGGCTTAATTTATCTAAAGGACAGCTTAAAGATATTGATTCAATAGCAAGAGATGTTTCAAATGTAGGGCATTGGGGAAATGGAGATTATGAAGTTTCATTTTCAAATTCTGAAGAATTGCCTGTTTTACTATCACTAATAAAACAAAGTTATGAGAAGAATAAATAGGGGTAAAAATGGAATCAAAAAATATCACATTAAGGGTAAATTCTGAAATTTATGACAAATATAGAGAGCTGTGCAAGAAGAAAGGTTTATTAGTCTCTCGTCAAGTAGAAATAATGATGGAACAACAACTTAAAGAGGGGGCGAAATCACAATGACAAAGACTAAAGAATCAATTACTAATAATATCAAAATTCCAAGTAAAAATTTGAAGATTTTGAAAAAGAACTTTTCACATTGTTTTGATAAAGAAGGCAATTTTGACTTTGAAAAATTCAAACAAGAACTTTCAAAAAATGAAGACATCGATTTTTCAAATGAAAGTTATGGAATGGATTGGCTCGGAAAAAACTATGCTAGACTTCTTGCAAGTGATGAAGCAACAACACTTCTCAAAGAAAATAAAGATTGGAACATACCAGAGGCCGATCTCAAAATCACCAAAGGCAGGAATATGAATTGAGCTCCAACCCAGCTTATAATAGAACCACCAAGCAGCAATGGCTGCAAAAAAAGTAAGCCATACCAGCTTTGCTCTCATTCTAATACCTTTCACTTTTCCCACACCTCTAATATTTAAATAGTCATCTACCAAACCCAAAAGACCAACAGAAACCAAGACAAAGAGCGGCAACCATGTTTGAGCTCTGGAAAAGTTAAACATCATTGTCACCATTAAAGTTACTCCCCAAATCAATATACCAGCCATGGTCGGTATATTACGCTCATGTTTGTCTTTATGAAGACGGTAATAGTGAGGTGCTCTCTTACCTTCCGTATCGGTTTTTTTGACTTGTTGCCATGCCTTAAACTTGTATAAAAAATGAGTCAGAACAGGAGTCACCAGCATA
>CAYOTW010000171.1:0-1790 GCA_964407005.1 Candidatus Woesearchaeota archaeon
TTTTGCAAGATGTTGACAAAAAATGATTAATACGAATTGATGTACGTCTTAGCGGATAGAACACACTGCAATGTCATAAGGCCGATACTACAGAGAGATGCAGTGGTACCTGAGCATCTTATTTTATGGAGGGAACACTGATGGAATATATTAACACTGCGGTTACCTATATATTGAGTTTTAAACCCTATGTGATGCTGCCGCTTATTATTTTTATTCTTGCATCATTTCTAAAGATACGACCCTCAATTTCGGTAAAGGCGTGCCTCTCTATCGGTATTGGTTTTATCGGTATATTCTTAATCTTTGACTACTTTGTGGCGGCAATCGGTCCGGCAACAAAGGCGCTGGTAGAACAGACCGGATTGCAGTTTAACGCCCTTGATGTCGGATGGCCGCCGCTGGCCTCCATTGCCTGGTCATTTTCTCTTGCGCCGCTGATGATTCTTGCCATTATTATCGTTAATGTTATAATGCTTGCACTTCGTCTTACCAAGGTAATAAATATCGATATATGGAACTTCTGGCATTTTATCATGGTGGGGTCCCTTGTGTATTCGGCAACAGGAAGCTATCTCTTCTCTATCTCCTCTATTATTGCCGCCGAGATTCTGATGCTCAAGATCGGTGATTTTGCCGGTCCATATGCAAGCACATATTCGGGTATACCGGGTATTACCATTACCACGCTCTCGGGCGGCGGATATTTTCCGTTTGGCCTTCTCGGAAACTGGATTATCGAGCGTATTCCCGTACTTAACAGGTTAAATGCAGATCCGGAGAAGATACGCAGAAAACTGGGGCTGTTTGGAGAGCCGGTGGTAATCGGCTTTATACTTGGTACGGGGCTCGGCATTGCGGCCGGATATGATGTACGGCAAACGCTGGAGCTCTCGTTTACCGTTTCGGCGGTAGTCCTTATTCTTCCATTAATGTGCGGTGTTCTTACCGACGGGCTCATCCCCATCTCGGAGGGAATGAAGGAGTATGTGAAAAAGAAGTTTCCACATGCCGCAGAGACCTACATAGGTATGGATAACGCGATCTTACAGGGGGATACGGCGGTTATTGTTACCGGGCTGCTGCTGATGCCCATTGCCATGATCCTTGCGTTTACGTTACCCGGTGTTACCTTCATCCCCATCGGAGATCTTGCGAATATAATTGCGCTGAGCGTTATGATTGTCGTTGCAACACGCGGAAACGTAATCCGTTCAGTTATAATAAGTGTACCGATTATCGTGGCACATCTGTATATTGCGGGTTTTATGGCCGAGTCGATTACCAAGTTGAGCAACAAGGCGGGTTTTTCTTTTCCCGGCTATGACGGTAATATTACCAGCTTCTTCGACGGAGGTTTGATCTGGCGTCTGTGGCTCTACAAACTTTTTGAAGGCCATACTATTGCCGTGCTTCTGATACCGGTTATGCTGCTGTTTCTTTTTGCTGTCTGGCGAATTGGACGCAAAGGCCGCAGAAGTCTGTAGACATTATCCCTTTCAATATCGAAAGCAGATTATTTGGTCTTCCTGCTCTCTTCGTAGCTCTTGCGGTTTCTCAGCTTTGATCGCTGCTGACGATGGATGTTGCGCAGGTACTTCTCTATTTGTACCAGCGTATTTCCCGGAATAATATCATCCTTCAGCGTATATCCAACAAGCGAATCGATGTAACCTGTGATCGATTCGCTTGTGGCAATCACGGACGGATCGATTAACAGATACTCGATATCCGGGATAAGAAGCTTGGCACTCCGTTTCGGGTAGAGTACGCGGCGGGCATTGTAGACC
>CAYOTW010000172.1:0-1779 GCA_964407005.1 Candidatus Woesearchaeota archaeon
TAGCTTCGATCTTTTTACGTACATAGAAACAGCCCCGCATACCATGTACGAAATTGGTTCAGACCTTTACTCGTTTTCCCTGTATTCCGGCGTAGGTCGTTCTGAAGATCGAGGTACTACCTGGGAATTCATGAACGAAGACCTCCCAGGGGGGGTTAATGCAGTATGTCAAGTCGACGGCAGATTCGTTGCTGTTATCGACAGTTCCGTTTATCGCTCATCGGATACGGCGCGAACTTGGGATCTCGTCTGGGATCGTTTCCCCTCCGCCGGCCGACGTACGGTTGATATGGCAGTTGTGGGAAACACAATTTTTGTTACCCGTAAGCAAGACTCCGCTAATTCGGTATGTGTGTATACCAGCAACACCTATGGAGAATCGTGGGAGCGCCAAGCCTGCACCGCTTATGAGGACTGGTTCCGAAGCTCGGCTGTTTTGAAAGACGGGCTTTTTGCAGGCACGAACCGCGGGGTTTATAACTGCGGAACGGATGGGAATTTCGTGAAGGATGTTTCAGATGGGATTGCGGCTTGTACAATGATGGATCTTTGTCTGTCGGATGCCGGAATTCTGGGTATAAGCTATAATGGACGGTTGGGGACGTATAATGAGAATACGAAAGAGTGGTCCATCAACCAAGAGGTTCAGCCGAAAGCGATGCTGGACCTATCCACTAGCGGGGAAACAATTTACCTTGGCGCTTGGAAACGCCTTTTTGTGTCTCACAACAACGGCGAGACTTGGGAGGAGGATCCAAGATCCGGTGAGTTCAACCCTCTTGCAACGCTATTGGTGAACGATACCTTATTTGTAGCAGATGGATCCATCATATTGAGGAAGAGTCCCCATGAGGACGCATTCAGTATAGTTCGCAATGGAGATGGATTCGCCTTTTCTTCATTTCCTGCTCCATGCTTCCTCTACCATTCAGGATCCAGACTATATGCCGGTCTTGGCGGAGATCTTCTTGTTACCAAAGACGGCGGGGAGAATTGGAGTCGCGATTTGCCGGATTCAGACATTTTTCGTATGGCCGAATCCGGTGGTGTACTATACGCCACGGCGCGAAGAGAGGGAGTATATCGTTCCTTTGACCACGGGACAACCTGGCAAGCACCCGAAGGTACGTTTTCGGGAGATGGTCCAATTGCTGCCAAGGACTCCCTAGTCGCGGTTGCCCACGGTGGTGGAGTATCCATCTCGATCGACCAGGGCGAGACCTGGAAAACGTATAACCAGGGCATCGGCAGATATAAGGTGACCTGCCTGCTTTTTTCGGACAATTACCTCTACGCGGGCACACAAGGTGCCAGTGTTTGGATGCTTAGCCTCTCGGCCTTGGGCATAAGCGCCGCCGACAGGTTGCCCAAATGGCAACCTGTGACACCCCATCAGCGAATGGACGCCAGAATAGCACCAAGCGGCAAACTTGTGGTGAGGATCTCACAGGATATGTCCAAACAAGTAACAACCCTGAATCTTCGCGATGCTATGGGTCGAGTGGTTCTGCAGTCAAACCTCGACCGTTTGAGATCAGGGCTAGCGGTCCATGAATGGGATACTCGCAAAATCGTAGCGGGATCCTATGTGGTGGAAGCTGTGCTTGAAGGCGGGGATCGCCTTACTCAGCCCATAATCCTCCCCAGATGAATTGGTACTATCGATGCTCTCACTGTCGAGAGTATTCTCGCTGAGCCCGACCTGCGCCAATTCGGTTCGGGAAACACAGGACCTGCACTACGCATCTATGTGCAGCAATTCGTGAGGAGGCTTTGTCG
>CAYOTW010000173.1:0-1775 GCA_964407005.1 Candidatus Woesearchaeota archaeon
TTCCTCTCCAGCAGAGCAGACCGTTTCCCGCGCATATATCCGATACCCCTCGTCATCGGCTTCGACCTTATCTACGATGCACAGTCGTGTTCCTTTCACGCCGAAAACATCTTGAAATATTTGTTCAAATTGCTCGGTCGATAAGGTTCCCCCTTTTCCGGCCAGGCCGAGGCTTTCAGCGAGCCGTTTGCCTCTTTGTCGCCCGGCCGCGATCATTGCCACAGCAGCAGTACTCTCCCCCAGAGCCTCTTCCATCCCAACGATCGCCGCTTTAAAGCAAACGGTACTCATGAATTCTCCGAGTTCTTTGCGCTTCGCCTTTTCCGCTTCCGCCATTGCTTCCCTCCACAAATGGGTACGTCGTTCGGTCATGTACATAGATTAAACAGCCTAAATGTACACAATCTTGCTGAACTATGTAATATAGATACCCAATACGAGGTTGCACAACCCGAAATAATTGTCACGTGGCGATTTCGTAATATGTGATCACTCCTTTGGCAGATATGCACCAATCACATCAAGTTCGCACGCTTATCGGTATCATCGGCATCCGCCGGCAGCAGATACAAATCACATCCGTTTGCCGGCAGGTTTATGTCACCCGCTGCATGGACAGGTGCGGAACTATTGAACACTTCAAACTCACCGGGACCTGTGGGGATGGGGCCTTCGGCGTAAGTTGGACCTGAGGGGTTCACACTACCAGACAATGCTTCAGGAAAACCGCTGACACCACCAACCTCGTGCATGGCCTGCACAGTGTAATAACCCCCGTCTGCAAGACCTTCTGTTGTATTGTCATGAACCCACACGGTTTCCGTAATCCAGTCACTAATCGCATCATCAGCATTATAGGTGCTACCGGATTCATTCCGGTACACACGATAGGCAGAGGCCTGCTCCACTGCATTCCAGCGAACCTCTACTGCATCAGAATACACCCCGTCACTCACCTGTAAAGCTTCAGGCTCTGCAGGTGAAATCAGATTCCCAAGCCACCCTTCCCAGACCCTGCTAAACTCCGACGAACCAAAAGGTCCCACCGAAACAATGCGATAGTAGTATTTGGTCTCGGTCAAAACATCGCTGTCTATGTACCTCCCTTCACTATTTCCAGTGCTATAGGTATACTTGAGCTGTTCCATATCCGCTTCTGTAAACTCAGCAATCTGCGTATAAGATGACATATCAGCAACATCTGCAAAGGCAGAAGCCTGCAAGCGCATAATTCTGTATGACGTAACTCCCGGCACATAATCCCATACCAGGGTAATGTGCTCGGCCTGTATCCCATGAGTAACCCACCCACTATCCGGTGGCACAGGAGGCTCACCAGCAATACCGACGACGGCTGCAGCAAAATCAGATTTTTCACCTCTGCTTTCCGGAAAAGCCGCCTGAACCCGGTAATAATAAGTGTTGCCCCATAAAATATCAGAATCAATATACGCTGTATCCGGGGATAAATAAGGATTCGCTGGTTTCCTTTTAAGCGTATCGATCAGTTGGGGAGATGCATCTGCCGAATTCACACTGCGATACAACAAATATTAATCAACATCGGCCGGCGGACTCCAGGTGATTGTAATTGATTGCGGTTCTTGGTCAGACCAGACGGCTTCAATGCCCCAGTGAAACCGGTACAGGCACCCGGCCTGATTCAAACTTTGTACTTTCTTCAGAATAGCCCCACTTACGCGTATTTACCCGAATGATATAATAGTACTCTTCCCCGGGAGTCACATTCTCATCGGTATATCTGGCTTCCGGCA
>CAYOTW010000174.1:0-1761 GCA_964407005.1 Candidatus Woesearchaeota archaeon
TAATCATGCTCATTACATATAAATTTTGTAAATTTTTTAGTATCCTTGTATTGAAAAATTACAAAATACAATATACCATGCCACACTACCAGAAAAATTCTTTTATTAACAGCAGTATTTTACCTGTAGAGATTGTTTTGCATCCTTCATGGTGGTTTAAAAATACAGGTATCACATTTGACAAGGATTTTTATTATCACCCTGCCAAAAGGGTTGAAGCTGAACAGAAGATGGAGCAGGTCTTATATGACCGCTTCGGCCAATACGGACTGGGTAAGCATCATGACAAAAAACTGCCAATTATTGGCGCAGTACACAATGCAGCAGGTTATATACTCTCTGAGATGCTGGGCTGCAAGGTTCATTACCTGGAAGATGCAGCGCCGCAGGTACTACCAGCCGAACAAGAATCATTGATCATTGATCCGGACAAAGCCCTTAAAAGTAAATCTTATAAAGCGTTACAAACATTATCCGGCCAACTGAAAACAAAATATGGCTATATTACCGGTGATATCAATTGGGGCGGCATCCTTAATATTGCATTGGATGTAAGGGGTAGCAACCTTTTCATGGATATGTTTGAAAAACCGGATGAAGTGCAAAAGGGGTTTCAGCAGATCAGCAAACTCATTGAAAAATTTGTTACAGGCATCGAATCAGAAACAGGCTCTTCTTCAATCTCTGTAAACCGCAACGTGATCAATATTGATAAACCTGTTTACCTGCACTCGGAATGTTCGCATACCATGATCTCCAATGATCAATATGAACAGTTTTTATTACCCTATGACATGGAATGGAGCAAAAAGCACAGGCCTTATGGTATCCATTACTGCGGAAACGACCCGCACCGCTATGCCGAAGCATTTGCCAAACTTCCCCATCTTGATTTTCTGGATGTTGGCTGGGGTGGTGACCTTCAATTATTACGCAAACACCTGCCCAATACTTTCCTTAATATCCGCCTTGACCCGGTCAGCATTGTGGAACAGTCTCCCGAAGAGATCAGGCAAACTATTCAAAAACTGGTCAAAGATTCCGGCAACCCCTACCTCACAGGCGTATGCTGTATCAATATGGATGATCAGGTTAGCGACAAGCAGATAGCAGCTATTTTTGAGGGGGTGAATGAGTTGCGTGAAAAATGCGTAAATGATTAAATAAATGAATGAATGAATGAATGAGTGAATGAGTGAATCCTGAGAGAATGTACCAAATTTTATTTCTTGTATGTTGAATTCTTTGCTTTGTTCATTATCCTAATAATTTCTGTTGATTTGTCTTTAAGAATTTTAAGCTTCTCAATATCATTAGATAATTGTGTTTCTTCAATTATTTCAAACCAATATCCTGATTCATCAGCTTCCTCAACAACAATACATAATTTACTGAAGAATTCAGATTTGGACCTTGCTCTGCAAGCTGCCCTATAATTTGCACCAGTGGATGTTGCAGACTTTATTAATTGATATTTTATAACATTTGAAGCATTACATTTTTTTAATGTATTGCAAAAATCTATTACATCAACAGCAAACTGCTTAGTTGTCTCTTTTAGCTTTTCAATAAAAACCTCTTTCTCTGTCATCTATATATACCAATTATTTTTATTATAAATCACCAACCCCATTCTCCCATTCAATCATTCAATCATTCTCCCATTCAATCATTCTCTCATTCTCCCATTCAATCATTCAATCATTCAATCATTCTCTCATTCTCTCATTCTCTCATTCTCTCATTCTCTCATTCTCTCAT
>CAYOTW010000175.1:0-1743 GCA_964407005.1 Candidatus Woesearchaeota archaeon
CTCCGCAAGCCGTCGTGCCCAAAGTGGCGGCATACCTCGGCGAGTACCGGAAGACGCTTGCCAAAATGTGCGAGATCGCGAAGTAACCCGGTTCGCGTAATAATCTAAGTCGGGACAGACAAACGTGTTTGTCCCGACTTTCGCCCCCTGCCTCTCTCGTGTGACAAACGCATTTTTCTTCGTGCTCGAACATCGAAGCCATCTACCGGAATACCGGCGGTCCAACACCGTCAA
Source organism: Candidatus Woesearchaeota archaeon (assembly GCA_964407005.1). GTDB lineage: Archaea > Nanobdellota > Nanobdellia > Pacearchaeales > GW2011-AR1 > CAYOTW01. The sequence goes on from CAYOTW010000175.1 coordinate 235, forward strand.
CAGTGAGGGTCATCGGCTTTTCCCAATATTACCGCGCTGTTTTTCGCTTGTATTCATTTTATAACGGTGTGCTCACCAATATAGATCAATCCCGACCACACCACCGACGTAAAATGTGTCATGCGTAAAGTAGTATCCCGTAACTCCTTCTACAAAGAGTTTCCATTGTTTGTTGAAATTATATCCAAGTTGGATCGACAGTGCCGTCCTAACGTACTCATACCTTACATTTTCGATTTCTTGCTCCATGCTCCCGCCGGGAATAATGATAATGTGTCTCACTTTAGGTATGGTTGCCGCGAAATAGGTTCCGGTAATCTTGACGGTTCCATAGAGGTTTTTTGTGAATTGATAACCAAGGCCGGTCCGAATATCAATTCCGGAGCTGTGATAAACCCGATGGGGATACCTTGGAGATGAAATCGCCAAAGCCGGCGGAATAAAAAAAACGCAAGCCCGGTATACCAGACTTGCGGTTTGCTTTTTTCGCTACAGATCGGTGCAACCCGGCGGGGAACACAGCGGGTGAAAGGAAAGATTTCTCTTCACCCTGCATTCCGGACAATCTATTGCATGGGGGCTCTTCCTCCGCCACGACAACAACTCCGCGCCTTGCGAGAGGCCAAATCTCCAACAACGCGTTGGAGAAATCAAATGGGGTTAGAACATTAAATCCAGAGAAATGTCAGATATTTCTTGCACCGAAGTACCATTTTTGGTACATTATACGTAATGAACACAGACAAAGCACCGGGACTCATCTTGGAAGTCCGTTTCTACAAGTCGGCCGGCGAGAATGAACCGGTACGTGAATGGCTACAGTCTTTGCCGCGGGCTCACAAAAAGGCCATTGGCGAGGACATCAAAACAGTACAATTCGGTTGGCCGCTTGGAATGCCGGTGGTGCGGAAGCTGGAAGCGGGTTTATGGGAAGTGCGAACCCGCCTCAAAGACAGCATTGCCAGAGTGGTTTTCACCGTCGAAGGTGAGACGATGGTTCTGTTGCACGGGTTTATCAAAAAATCACAAAAGACACCGAGAAATGATATCGAGACAGCTCGAAGTAGAAAGAAAGAGATAAGAGGCTGAGTATGGCACCCAATAATAGGCATATCGGTTCAGATTTTAGCGATTTCCTGGCGGAGGAAGGAATTCAAGAGGAAGTCGAAGCGACGGCGATCAAGCGGGTAATTGCTTTTCAGATCGAACAGGAAATGAAAAAAAAGCATTTGAACAAATCAACCATGGCAAGGCGAATGCATACGAGCCGTTCCGCTGTTGATCGCCTTTTTGATCCGAATAGCGAATCCGTTACTCTGCGGACCCTTAACAAAGCGGCTTCAGTGCTGGGAAAGAAACTGAAAGTACAACTGGTCTAATACCGGGAGACCCACTCCCGCCCAAAACAAGGACCACCACATGCATTTGGGATTAGAGTTGACGAACTTTTGGGTGTTAACCCAAGTTTCGCAACCAACTCACGGCATTCTGCGTAAGCTGTTGCACGAT
>CAYOTW010000176.1:0-1743 GCA_964407005.1 Candidatus Woesearchaeota archaeon
AGGCCGAGGGCGTATCCGACCAAGCCGAGCTGACCTCGATCATCTCCTACCGCCGGCAGCCTCCCGTAACCAAGCGGGGCCTTGGATTGGTCAGCCTCCGAATCAAGGCGAGCGACCAGCTTAGCGGGCAGATTGAGCAATTCAACTGCCTGGTCGAAAGCGTTTTGCCGGTCTATGATGGTTCCACGTGGCACAATCTGCCAACGAGAAACCCGGCGTGGGCCCTTTGCGACGTGCTGACCGGGGCCGCGAATCGCCACCCGGTAACAAAATCCGAGCTAGACCTCGACGCTATCAAGGCGTGGGCGGATTCCAACGACGCCGCGGGGCGAACCTTCGACGGCGTTTTCGAGAAGAAGACGACGGTTCTCGAAGCGGCGCGCCAGATCGCCGGCGTGGGCCGGGCATCGTTGAACCTTGACGCGGGCGTCTTCTCCGTCATCCAAGACCAGCGGCAAGCGGTTGCCGTTCAGACCTTGACGCCGCGCAATTCCTGGGGATTCCAGGGTGTCCACCGGATACGAGAGCTGCCTCACGCTATCCGCGCGAAGTTTCAGAACTCGGAAGCTGACTACCAAGAAGACGAGCGCTACGTCTACAACGACGGCTATGACACGGACAACGCGACGAAGTTCGAGGATCTCGATCTCTTTGGAGTATCAGATCCGGCCATTGCTTACCAGGAGGGCCGGTACCACTTAGCCGTTGCCAAACTGCGCCCGGCCACCTATGAGCTAGAGGTAGACCTCGAACATCTAGTATGCCAACGCGGCGACCTGGTACATGTTGTGCATGACGTACCCATGTGGGGCCTTGGATTCGGGCGGGTGTCCGGCGTAAGCGGGACCACGATCAGCCTGGATTCCGCCGTGCCCATGGAAGCCGGCGTCCTTTACGGCATCCGGTTCCGGTTGGCTGACGGCTCCAGCGTTCCCCGGGAGGTCACGACGAACGCCGGCGACCAGACGAGCGTGACCATTAACGAAGCCGTGACCGGCCTTGCCGCAGGGGACTTGTTCGCCTTCGGGGAACGCGGCCGGGAATCTGTAGACCTGCTCGTCAAAGAGATCCATCCCAAAGCGAACCTGACGGCCCGGCTTGTGCTGGTGGACTACTCGCCGGCAATCTATGACGCCGACGAACAGCCGATCCCGGACTGGGACTCGCAGATCACAAAGCCGCCCATCGTCAACCCCAACCGGCCCGCCAAGCCGTCCATTTTCGCCGTGGATTCGGGGGAGAGCGCGCTCTATCGGGCCGGGGACGGCTCCCTGGAGCCGCGCATCCGCATCAGCCTATTGCCGGCCCCGGATCGCGAACTTGCCGGGTTGGCTGTTCAATACCGGCTTACCGGCGCGAGTAGCTGGGACGCGCTGCCCTATCTACCGGCTGACGCGAAAGTGGTAAGCATTCCCGGCGTTGCGACGGGCTCAATCTATGACGTGCGGCTGCGTTACATCGGGCAGTACGGCATTGTCTCGGAATGGGCCACGCTTAACGCCCATGAGGTTATTGGCGGATCGACGCCGCCGCCCGACGTTCAAACCCTGCTGCATGAGCGCGGCGTGCTGCGCTGGGACTACGCCGAGGCCCCCCGGGATCTGGCGGGCTTCGAGGTCAGGCATGTTTCCGGCACAACCGGGCGGTGGGAAGCGGCGACGCGCTGTCATGACGGGCTGGTCAGCGCTACGGTCTTCGAGATCTCGAACTACACGGGCCCGCAGGTGTTCTTCGTCAAGGCCG
>CAYOTW010000177.1:0-1735 GCA_964407005.1 Candidatus Woesearchaeota archaeon
CATCGGGAAGATGAACTCCCCGTTTCGGGGCGAAAATGGGCACCTTCCCGATATGTTATCGGGACTCGGCGTCCATTTTCGGTAGTTTTCGGACAGACACTAATTAAGCATATATGTATTGGTTGGTTGCTTATCCGGGATTTATGCACGATATATCTTATCTTTCCGATACATATTTCAGCAGGCATATAAACTTGGGCTAGAACGAAAAGGTATATACATGATTATTAATATGGCAAAGGGCGCCGGGAAAGAACAGGAAAAGCTTGTTCTTGAACGGATCAAAGCCAAGGGATTCGAGTATCAAATTATACACGGGGCGACCGGTATAGATGTCATTGGGGTTTTGGGAGATCTCAGTAATGTTGAGGAGAGCTACTTCGCCGAATTGGATGGAGTAGACAAAGTCGTTCGCATTTCCAAGCCCTACAAAATGGTTTCCCGAGAGTTTTCTCCCGAGTCCAAAACTGTACAAGTCGGCGATATTTCGGTCGGCGGCAGGGAGCTTGTGCTCATGGCGGGGCCCTGTTCGCTCGAAACCCCCGATCAGGTCATGAGTATCGCAGAGTATGTTCACGAGCTTGGGATTCCTATAATGAGAGGCGGAGCCTACAAACCGCGAACCTCACCATACAGCTTTCAGGGTATGGGGCTTAAGGGATTGGAGATACTGGCCGGGGTTCGGGAGAAATATGGATTGAAAATAGTCACCGAAGCGACCGGGCTACACCGACATGTGGACGAGGCCGGTATACTCGAGCGTAACAATGTCATGGAGAACGTTATCGGCTACACCGACATTATTCAGATCGGGGCCCGCAACATGAAATCGTATGGAATGCTTCAGGAGCTTGGGAGGCTGACCAAGAAAACGAAGACGCCAATTTTGCTGAAACGTGGCGATTCCTCCACCCTCAAAGATTTCCTGTTGGCCGCCGAGTATATCGTGGCCAACGGCAATCCGAATGTCATGTTGTGTTTGCGTGGAATTCGTACGTTCGAGGAAGAGAGATTCCAGCGGTTTACTCCCGATATTGGTGCCGTTGCCGTATTGAAGCAGGAGTCGAATCTTCCGGTGATATTTGATCCGTCCCATTCGTCTGGATACCGGAAAAATGTGATGCCGGTGGCATTGGCAGCGGTGGCGGCCGGGGCGGACGGACTCCTGATCGAGACTCACAATGATCCGGCCAACGCGCTATGCGACGGAGAACAGAGCGTGACGCGTGACCAACTCGGCAGGATAAAGGAACAGGCACAACGCATTCGAGATTTGGTGCTGTCGATACCAACTGCTTGATCCGGGCAATCCCAGGTGTCTTGATCAACGTGCCTTTTTTGATTTCTGCACAAACGGTGGGAGAAAACCTCCGTAGCCCAAGTTTCGCAACCAACTCACGGTCCTGCCGGGCGGGACTCAAGTTATCTCAGCGGATACCCCTGGGCTCTTCGGAGGCAATTTCGCACAACGCCTTACGACTTCGCTCGGGGCATCGCCCTCGGCATTTTCCCGATTTATGATCGGGACTCAGTGCATCGCAATACAACGCTCCGCTCGGGACGGCGGTTCTCGGCTGCGAAACTTGGGTTAATGTAGAGGTCCTCCGGAGACCTTCATTGCCCCGGAGCAGATCTCCATCTGTCCCGGTCCCCCCCCCAAGCTTCGGAGGGGAAATGATTTCAAACCGCGAAAAAAGTTGACAATTATTTGTCCGATTCTTACGATATAGGTCCG
>CAYOTW010000178.1:0-1734 GCA_964407005.1 Candidatus Woesearchaeota archaeon
ATGTCGTCGGCCCCGAGCGTTCCTCCCAGCCAATAGTAATTGTTTATCCGGATGGTCTGATTTCCGTCGCGTTCACTCACTACGGAAACGATGCCGTCGGGAGCCTGTTCGAGGGCGAGAAGCCGGTCACCTTGTCGAACGCTGAGAATAGGCAGATCGGCACCGATCAGGACTGCCGAAGCGCCTACGGCGAGAATTAGCGTCGCCGCAAACGCATACCCGGGCCACGCCGGTCTCCTAATGCGTTCATGGGCTCGAATCTGCACCAGAAAGAAGTAGGCGATTGCGCCGCATACATACACAAGCCCGATAATTCCGAAAGCGCCCCACAATCCGACTCGTGGGAGCAGAATCCAACGCGCCGCGAGTCCGCCCGCTACGGCACCGATAGCATTTGCCGCCAGAAGGTATGACCACTGCTTCGCTTTTCCTTCCGTTTCATTCTCACCGAACAACAAGGGAAAAACCAGCCCCGCAACGGCGAAGAAAAAGCCTGCACTGAAAACCGAGGTGGCGATAAGCGTCCAGGCGTAACGCGCTAATCCCGCCTCGTTCAGGCCGGCGGATTGGGAGAGAAACATCGTTTTTTGCAGAAAGAGCGGCGGTATTGTCGATGCGGCCACCCCGGCCAGCGAAAGTATTTGAGGCAGCCGTATTGAAGATCGGGCGATATGTGGTGCGGCAAATGAAGCGAAGCCAAGCAGCAGGACGACCGTTGCGATTATCGATGCCATGGAAAAAGTAGCGCTGCGAAACACCTGGGAAAAAGCGACGAGCAGCAGAGTCTCTGTGCCCAGAATGCCAAATCCTGAAATCGCGGCGACAATGAGTTGCACAACAAAAATGCTGTTTTTGCCCGTATTGGATCGTTTGGCAGTCGGGTTTTGCGTAACCTGGGAGAATGCCTCTTTTGAAGAACCGTTTCCGGAGCCTTTTGCCAAGGCGATGATTCCCGCCGAGATGCCGCAGAGGAGGGCGAAAGCGAACGACCCGTACATTCCGACCGCCGGAAGCATCACAAAGGAGGCCCATACGGCGCCGACTGCGCCTGCAACGGTGTTCGCACCATAGAGTATTGCGCCATGACGGCCCAGGCGGGCGGTAGTTCCGAGTGCCGCCGCCAGCGAGGGGAGCGTTGCGCCCATAAGTGCCGCCGGAGGCGCAACAACGAGACCTGCTCCGGCAAATGCAGTCAGATCGCGCCACGCGCCGCTGAGATTCATATTCTCTGCGACCCCAAACGGCATAGCTAGCGTATCGAGCCAAACCGTGGGGAGAACCAGCAGAAAAATGCCGAATTCAATATATGCGAAACGTCGCCATGGATTTCTCGAGCGATCGGCCCCGGGACCCAGCGCCCAACTGCCGATGCACAGGCCCACGAAGAGCCATGCCATGACATAGGCCGTCACGCCCGTCGTTCCGCCGAAAATCGTGTGCAGCCGGCGGGACCAGAGGATTTCATATTGAAGCGCGGCAAATCCCGAGAGCGCGGCGACGGCTATTGCCGCAACGGGGAGCGGAGTTTTATTCGCATTTTCGGCTTTTTTGCTGCTCATATTTGTTGTTATTCCTCAAGGCACTCACTCAAGACCGACATCGTAGGTATACTGACGGATTACGAAGAAGCCCGATTACTCTGCATCGGATACCGCATTATTCTCACCGGAGCGAATAGTCGTGAGTTGGTTGCGAAACTTGGGCTAGTAGAGCGATTCCAAAATAACGTTACAA
>CAYOTW010000179.1:0-1733 GCA_964407005.1 Candidatus Woesearchaeota archaeon
TCAAAGAAGTTAAAGAAATTCAAGACCTTGAAGATGTTAAAATTGTTCTTGAGAAAATATTACATAAAATATACTAAATAAGGTTTACAATTATATAAATATTGATTATATTATACATATATTGAGGCTACAAATTGACTTCCTTCTAAATTATTAATGAAATAAACAAAAAATTAGTCAATTTAATTCCCTCATTTAAAAGTAAGAGGCCCAGAAAATTCTTCCTTCTATTATAAAACATAAGGTAAATATTAGAATTTTCGATTTCCTCTTACAAATAAAGCGGTTATAGTTCAATGAGTAGAACGTATGGTTTCCAACCATAAGACCTGGGTGCAATTCCTGGTAACCGCTCCACTAAATAACCCACAATAAAAGGTAAATTAAAATGTTGTACGAAATCCTTATCAGAAGAAAAAACACTGTACTTGTCCCATCAAGTGAAGTAACAATTTACAAAGAAAATTCTTTACCATTAGTGTATTCTATTGTTAAGAACATAGAAGTAAAGTTTGGTGTTACTTTTGATAAAGAAGCAGTCAATATTCTTTCTTGTGTACCTCCAGATAAAATCAAGCACACCTTTTACAATATTTTGATTGATGCATTGAAAAAATTATATCCTTTAAAGTTATATAATCCTTTTTATGTCAATTTTCCTAAACAGGTTATTGATATGAAAGAAGTTGAATTATATACCAATTCAGTTGTTCATTATACTGGTGACCTTATAGGTAAAAGAATGATTTTAAATGTAGAGAAGGAAGAAAGGAGTCCTTTTCTGGAGGAAACAGAATATAAAGTTTTATCTGTTACTACTGATGAGAATATAATCAATGAAATATTTGACGAAATTGTAAATTCCAAGACTTCTATATCTAAACAGGACAAAGCAGACCTTAACTTTCTTATTAAATCATTTAGTGATAGGTTAAAACTGCCTGAGAAATTCCATTACAGGGAAATAATGGTGTTTGTTATCAGTGAGTTAATCAAGAACGGTATGTTTAGCCCTGATTACTCTAAATATTTCAATACACCTACTGATTTGTTAAGACTGGCGGTAGCATTATCAAATGGTGATATTTCACTAGCAGAAAAATCCAGGTTCAAGTCGTTGAGTAGAAAGATAAGAAGATTTATTTTATCTAATCTTGATAGAATGGATAATCAGTTATCTGTTATGAATGATTTGCACAGGCATAAATCCAAATGGATTAAACTGACTGAAAAACTGCATCCAGGTGAATACAAGGATAAATATCCTAAAGCATTCTATTATATTGATGTTTTGAGAAATGACAAAATAAGGACTTATAATTCTACCATAGAATTTCTTATCAAGCATAAGACTGATAATGAAAGGCTTATGTACTTACTCAAACTCAGGCCTGGTGATTTTGCTAGAAGAATTATTAATCTTCTGGATAAGGTGGATAATGAAAAGGACGGAAATGATATAATTGCCCATTTTAATGAAGTTATGGATAAAGTAACTACCACTACACTATTTAATATATATTGTATAATAAAATACACTGAGTACCAAGAGTACAGGTCATTTCTTAATAAACAAGGTAATTTCTTTGTTAAAGAGAATGACAGGAATGTTCCCTACTATTACTTGGCTAGACTGATAACTTCTATTGAGTTTGAACTATTGGAGAGATTCTCCAAACTGGAACCACTTGGGAATGTATATCTTGACGATAAATTGATGAAATATGCACTTC
>CAYOTW010000180.1:0-1731 GCA_964407005.1 Candidatus Woesearchaeota archaeon
AGATTATTGGATATTCTGACAAACAAGTAAACCCAACCGAATTTTGGCGTCATAGGTGAGTTGGCTGCGAAACTTGGGTTGAGAACCGTGAGGCGCTCTTCCAGATGAATCGCTACTCTTCTGACGAGATCCGGTTCGGAACATTTAAGACTGTTTACCATCAACCACAAATAGGGATCCCGATCGTACCATCGACGGCGTTGGGCATCCAGAGGATAATCCATTACGGTGTCCTCGATGATATCGGGATCATCGCTTTCTATGATGGCTAGAACGTCTTTGACCACCGGGTTTCGTTCCTTGCGGTCCATGCTTTTTAAGACTTCCAGACTTCTCGTCAGCTCTTCATACTTGTCGTACCATCGAGTCATATATGGCCATTCCTTGTATGGATTTCCAACATCTCAGGACAAAGCGCGTGCCGTTACTCCTACGTCATTTTCATCCGCAAAAGCCGGAATAACAGCCAGAAGACGGGTTCTTTTTAGAACTTCCAGTATTTTATCGTTCGGTGAAATGATGGCGAGCACCCCGCCCGACGCTTTCAGCAGGTTGGCGCATTCTATAAGAACCGATAATGTAGTACTGTAGAAATAAGTGTCTTCCGTGAACATGAGGCCTACGGAAATGACTCCCCGATCCAGAAGTCTAGACACATGTGTTTTCAGCCATTCCGGGGCAAGTGGTGAATGTGTGCCTATGTCTTCAAGAATATGAAGAATAACGTACCCGTTGCACCGACGTTCCTCAGTCTTGAATTCCATACGTCTCGGTCTACCTCTGGTTCAAAAGCTCCGGCCAAACACTCGCTATTCTCCCGCCCGGCCTTCAAAGCCCATTGAAAGCACCGTAACAGTGTCTCACGACGTGACACGGTCTGTTAGAAAGAAGGAATATCGGCTCTTGTCGAAGAGCTGTCGCACAGCTCTCTATATGGTATCCTCTGCCCGGGGAATTGTAAAGATCAAAGAGGAGCAAGTGGAGAACAAAAATCAGAATGCCGCAAATCGGCTGCAACTTGGCTAGCCCAAGTTTCGCAGTCGAGAACCGCCGTCCCGAAGCGGAGCGTAGTCGAAATGCAGAATGCCGTGAGTTGATAGCGAAACTTGGGCTAGCTTCGCGGATTCGCGGTTCTCTTGGGGGAAACGTCCAAGGAATCCGACACAACTCCGTCCCATGTCCCACGGAGGATATGGTTGCGTATTTCGGTCTGGGCAGCCTGGTTCATCTTGTAGGCTGCATCACGAATAATACCGTAGAGCACCCCACAACCGTCGTCCTCTCTCTGTAGATCTCCCTTATCTGCCAGAAACAGAAGCTTACCCGCGAGATCCATCGCTCGAAGTATGTTGTTGTTGCACGCTCTCACAGGAACGTTCCTTTCTCCGGAACCCGGACCAGGTCAAGGTTTTGCAGCCGACTCGGTGTCCTCCCGCAAGACGGGACGGGACGGAGTCGGTATTCATCTGCGACGGCGCAAAATCAAACTCCCGACTACGCCGTCGAACTGCTGCCTTCCTCATGCATCAACTGTGCCGGCAAAGAATCACGCTACGGTGTCGGTAGAAAGCGACTGAGAAGGGAATACATTGTACAAGAATACATCTGTGTATCGAACTCGGAGCCGTACTTACAGGCGGAAGGACATGTGGTCAGACTCGAGCGGCAGGATTCGAGAATGGTCCTGTTTTCTGAGGAGAATTCGCGCGTGTTCGGCCATGTCTTCGTGAC
>CAYOTW010000181.1:0-1729 GCA_964407005.1 Candidatus Woesearchaeota archaeon
AATGGCCGAAATCATGTTCATCAGTTCTGTACCGTTCATTGTTCTCCTCGATTCATCAGCCCTCGTATTCTTCGGGGGCATCGCCATTTATATAACCGTGATAGGATTCAAGAACGTAGTCGTCCGCTCCTCCATGCGCCCCGGCAAAGGGAGCATTTATAATGCCGCCGTCTATGTTCCGCACCCATGCTACAGCATAGGGAAGTTCGCTGTTCGCCTTTTCGGACCACGTCACTCTTAATCCGTCGACGTAAAGATTTCGCACGTTTTCCGCAATGAGCGCGGCATTTTGCCGTCGAGCTTCGAGATTGGAGTTAAAATACTGATTCGACCCGGTTTTCGCATCGGGCGGTGACAGCCGGTCGGCATCCTCGAGGTCGGTGAACTCAAGATGAACGTCGCGCAACGTAACATTCTCTACCATTGCACCGTCCTGTGCCCCTATTAGAATTCGTCCCATTCCCCGCGAATTGAAATTGGAGATTTGCACGTTGCGAAGGATGCCCAAGGCACAGGGTCGTTTCGGATGTACCTTTACTTCTATGTGTATCGGTCGGGCCAGAGGGATGTCGGCCAGGGTATCTCCGGTACAACCGGTGACGACCACGTTCTCAACCGTTCCCCCGTCCCATATTCCCACTGCGAACATGCGGTTCGACTGGTACATGATGCAGTTACTTATCGAGACGTCACGAATTCCCGCGATGGTCTCCTGACCTAATCCAATGCCGATACAGTTGCTGGAAACAATGCAGTTGGTAATGACGACACGCTCGAGTCGTCGGGCATTTTTTGTTGCCTTGAGAATAATCGCATCGTCACCACAACGGATATTGCAGTTCATGATAAAAACGTCACGGCATCCGTCAACATCAATGCCGTCGGTGTTGGGCCCCCGTATATCGTTTTCCAGCCGGATTCCGTCCAACACTACGTCTTCGCAACAAAATGGGTGCACAGTCCACCCGGGACTGTTTACAATTCGGATGTCCCGCATTACCAAGTGCCGACAGTATTCGAACCGCAGCATTGGTGTTACGCGGTCCTTCTTGGCTACTTTCCACCTACGATCCGGAGCTGGTGGGTTCCAGAAAGCAGGCCCGTTGCCGTCGATCGTACCGCCCCCGGTGATAGTGACGTTCTCACATTCCCGTGCCAGGACCAAATGTCGGTGCTGTCCCGAAACACCGTGAACGTTTGTGTTGGAGGGGTAATCTGAAAGAGCACTGCTTCCTCTGAGAGTCGCGGCCGGATCCAGTTTCAGCGTGATGCCGCTTCGAAGATACAGCGTACCGGAATGATATGTGCCCGGTGGGAAATAAACCGTTCCCCCATTCTCTCCGGCATGGTCGATTGTTGCCTGAATCGACTCGGTGCACAATTCTCCCTTTTTGGCCCCAAAGTCAAGTACTGAGTGTATGTCGGTATTTGCCATATTTGAAATTCACCATTCCCCCGGTCCCGGAAACTAATGCCCCGTCTCTCAAACGGGGCCATTAATTAAGTCTTCGTTTTGTGTATATCAGGACTGTCCGGTCGGCTCATTCTAACCTCATCATCCCCCGGTATCCCGACCGAATACAATGTTTGTGCTATACAAAAAAGACATTCACTTGAGACTCCCGGTACCCGGGGGCCAAGAACGGCTTCGCCGTCCGCATCAAGCACTGTTCTGAATGCGCGGGTCGCGGAAATTCAACTCAATCTCGAACTCGTCACGCAAGCGCCG
>CAYOTW010000182.1:0-1726 GCA_964407005.1 Candidatus Woesearchaeota archaeon
TATTTCGACCTGTTCGGGGCGAACCCGCATATATCGGAAGCGCACTCCTTGTTTTCAGGCCATTGTGTACACTCCAAATCTCCCCCGAACGGAATCGGGACCGGCAAATACTTCACAGCCTGCTGTTCCGCAATCTTCAGGGAAGTGAGGCAATCGCGTCGGCAGCATCGCGCAGCCGCACGAACAGAGATTTCATCCAGAATGGCCCCTACCACTTTCTGCACTGTCTGCCGGGAATCGCCTTCATAGGGTGAAGACTTCAGGAGCACACCAAAAGCGGCTCCCACGCCCGTTGCCGCCCCGCACACGCCGAGAAACGCACACGCGCCGCCCGCAACGGTTTTCCCGCGTCCCACCGCGGTACGGATGTCGTCGGAGGATACTTGACCTCCGTTATTGCGATAAACGGCAACGATAATACCGGCAATCAATGCATGATGTTCCGGGCCATGCATTGGAAACCCGGGATGAGCACGCGCCCGATTGAATAACGCGACCGATTCGGTGTCTTGTGCCTCCAGGCATATACGTTCAATAAACCCGTGTACATCGGCGCCGTGGCAGTTGTCGCATACAAAATGGCCTGCCTCACAAACCGCATTGGCCCTACTCTCTTCATCACAATAAGAACAGCGGCTCAGCGTGTCGGATTCACGATACACAAGAGGTGCTCCGCATACCATACACCCGCTTTGGTGCCGAGTGATACCGGAGGAATTCCCACAGTCTTCGGGCTCATGGTTTTCAACCGACGGAGGAGTAAAATTGCAGCAACAGCTTTGATCCGAAGCATTCGTGGGAATGCCGGCAGAATCCAGAATAAGAACACTCTCGGCGTATAGCCCGTGAAGCGGCTCGGCGCTTTCGACGATCTCTCCTCGAGAAAACAACGTTCCATCTTCACTCCGCAATGATGTCGACGGCCCTCGATACAGCACTCGACGAACCGGTTGTGCTTCGGGAGGCCGATACGCGGTGTAGGTAAGGGAATGGAATTGTTGTCCGTTCACTTCACGATACGGGAAGCGCTTATTGACATACACATCCCGGAATCCGATATCCGAAAGCATACCGTAAAGATCACGCTCGAGCATTGCGCCCCCAAGACACTCCCCTCTCATCTTTGTGTCATATTTCATTTCGACCGGGATATCCTGCTCCAGCACAATATCGGAAATACACAGCCGTCCCCCTGGTTTGAGGATCCTGAACACTTCAAGGAGTGTTCGGCGTTTGTCGGTGGTCAGGTTAATGACACAATTGGATATTACTCCATCGACCGTTTTCGACTCGATCGGCAGATCTTCGAGATATCCCTTTCTGAATTCGAGGTTATCATATCCGAGCTTCTTCGCGACCTCCACCCGGGCGACTTCGGCTCGCTTCAGCATGGGATCCAGCATATCGATTCCGATGCTTCGACCACTCGGGCCAACCTTGCGTGATGCGATAAAGCATTCGATGCCGGTTCCGCTGCCAAGATCTACGATTGTCTCACATTCGGTGGGTTCTATATCGAAGATCGGACTGCCGCATCCGTAGGACCGTACCCGTGATTCATCCGGGATATGATCGATTTCACTCTCGGGATAGGTAACGGGATTGAGGATTTCCTCATTCACCTCTTCAGCGGCTTGCGCATAAAAAGACTTTACCAGTACCCGTCCGCCTTCACCGGCAAGTGACAGTACGCAATTGGAATGGGTAAAACAGTGCGCCGCGCTCT
>CAYOTW010000183.1:0-1726 GCA_964407005.1 Candidatus Woesearchaeota archaeon
TCCATTTGAAAGCAGGCATTTTGGGTCCCCCATGAAAAACGGATTCGGTGACTAACTCGGTGGAAACCGACTGGCTTAAAATAAAGTTAACGAAAACAATCGCAGTTCAAACGAAATTGCTTGATTTCAAACGTATATTTATGTCTCTATGTCGCGACAATTTCACGATGATGGAGGTTATATGTCATCCCGGAATCTAGAACAGATAGTTACGAATGTCGAGCAGTGTATTGCAACTCTAGCCCGCCCATCGGACGGACTCATACCATCGGTGCGAAAGCTTGCGGGGTGGTGGGGAGTCTCAAAAGATACGGCCCATCGGGTGATCAAATGTTTAGTGCGGAAGGGAATCCTCGAACGCGTTCCGCACTCGGGACGTTACCGAATGCGGAACATGGGTGCAAAGGTAACCAGCTCGACCGGTTCACCTCATGCCGCCCGAAGCAGCGAACTCGCCGAAATTATGCAGAAAGAAATCCTCTCAAACAGAGCACCGTTTCGGCATGGAGAATGCCTTTCAATCAGCGCCCTCTCATCGAAATACGGCGCATCCCGGGGAACCATCGGCTCAGCACTTCGTGAGTTGTCGGAGCGATGGGGACTGGTCGTTCGGGTCGGCCGGCGTTACCGGGTTCTCCCCGCGTACCGCAAAGCGAGAGAAACGAGCGTGTACTTTCTTGCGCGACAGCAATTCGCTCGAGACCCCCTGCTACTTCGGTCCATCTATGCCGCCGAAGAACACCTGTCCACCATCGGATGGGGGCGTCTCAATCTAGTGACCTCGGAGGCGAGCATCCCCGAGCCGCATCGGGTTGCAGGACTCATTGTCGAGTCCCAGAAGTTCGAGACAACCCCGTCATTGCATAACGTCCCCTTCCCGATCACGATACTGAATAGATCCGACGAGCCATTCACACATCCTCTCGGGCGCTATCGGGAGATCCGGTTCGACAATCGTCACGCCGGGAGGTCGGTAGCCGAATTCCTTCTTAATCTGGGACATCGCGACATTATCCTTTTTACCCATCTCCCAATGGGAACTCCGTGGGTGCGAAAGAGAGTCGACGGAATCCGCGAGATATACCCTCTTCAGTCCCCCGGCCATGATAGGTCAATGCTCTTATACGACTGCTCAGAATGCTTTTCTGCGGGCCACAACGTCCCCGGCATTCGCACGAGCCTTCGCGATCTTCTTTACACAAAGCTACAGGAGACCGCAATTTCTCCCCCCGGAGAAATACCTCCCGCGATATTTCAGAGCATATATGCATCGGTTGATATTGCCGTGGGTGTCACACATCAACTTTCCTGTCTGCGTCCGCTGTTTCGTCGGGCATTGGAAAACCGGCATTACACCGCCTGGGTCTGTATAAATGATGCTGTTGCGTATTGTGCGGCCGAGTATTTACGGCACGAGTCGACCGACACGGTTCATCTTCAGGTCATTGGATTCGACAATGCGGATTTGGCGATCACCCAGAACATCACAAGTTTCGATTCGGGGTATTCAGAAATGGGACGACTTGCCGTAGCTTCCCTGGCGGATCCTGAATTGGTTACCCAATCTTATGGAGAAACTGCTATGGTTCGAGGAAGTATCGCATTGCGATCCGGATTGCCGTTCAATGCTCGATAGGTTCGTCGTCGGATGGCGAACCAGCGTTGCGAATGCGAGGGTCCGTCCCCGGTTTCGAGGGTCCGTCCCCGGTTTCGAGGGTCCGTCCCC
>CAYOTW010000184.1:0-1723 GCA_964407005.1 Candidatus Woesearchaeota archaeon
CCTTACCAACCTCGACAAAAGTACACACGCACAATGTTTACCTTACCGCTGCATTTTACTATATTTCATTATCTATACCCAAGCAAAGAAATTCAGCCAAACCAGGCAGATCTAGTAACTACAGCAGCGGAACACTCTCATGCCCGATATGGCCGTGACTTGCGACTATGCAAGGTTTTACTACTTTTCGACCCTCCTAAACTTCGGATTAGACTCCCTGGTCCGCTTCTGGAGTAAAGAGACGCTCAGGTGCGACTCAGATGATCTCCAAGGTCCGGATTTGCTCGAGTTTCTTTGGAGGGGCAAAGGCACAATCTCGGCCACCAGCATCAAACGCCTGACCCGCCTCATTGAAGAATTGGCGCTCCATGGAAAAAAAGACGTCCGAAAACTCATGTCAGACGCCTACTCACATTTCGGCGGTGTCAATGTCAGTGCCTCAAGGATCATCTACTCAATTGAACCGGTTCTAAAAGATCTCCTGTCAGCGGACGATTTTCGGCTTGCATTTCTTGAGAAGTATCCTCAGATTTGTGGGAAAAGCCGTCCTCAGGTCATAAGTGAGTTGATTGGGGCCGGGACGCTTGGAGATTTGGCTTTTGCTACGGTCTACACCAAAGCACCGGTTGAAGACCTCGCCTCAATTTGGCCCGACTCCGATATTTTCGTTGCGCCGGTTTACAGAAATCTCGTGGTGCCGTTCGGACTATCACCTTTTTCTTCGTGCGAGGCAATATGCGATCCAATACCTGTGTCGGGCTACCTTTGGACAGGTCCCAAACCGGTTTTCAGAAAGAACGCTTTGCTGATCGATGACACCGTAATTGGAAAAACTGTAAGGTTTTCGGATATTCTCCTTAGCAAGGGATTATCCGTGACAGCAGAAAGGGATCCTGACGTCGTTCTGATCAAGAAGGACTACTTCTGTCCAATCAGAAAACGTGTCGTTCTTCACCAGGGCTGTGCTTACGGAGCGCCGGTCTATGTTGCCAACCTTGTGTATGATCCATCAGAGAAGCAGATTCCATCTCTTGCAGGAGTAACAAACCGGCTGATACATGCCGAATCTACTGAATTTTTCTGCGACATACAGTCAAAACACGATAGTCTTGTTCACCGAATGGACATGAACAAGGCCGTTTTCACATACAATTACGATAGCGGTTATATCTATCTCCAAAACGAATACGTAACACAAGGGATTCAGGCAAAACTCCTGCACAAAATCATCCGTACATGCGTGGAAGAAAAAAGAAACAATTTCACCCACAGAGAATTCATACAGCATCGTGATCTGATAACTGAAGAATCAAACACCGGCTTTGTAACGAGGCTCAACCGTATCGTCAGAAAAATATCAGAACTTGATCCAGACATCAGAATTGAAAAAAGCGGCAGGGGTCAATTTCAACTCCTGACAACAAAGCGAATTCTCATCAAGGTGACGTAGGTTGCAGCAGATGATTGAAAAAGGTACTATAGTCAAGCCACCGTACATACGAAATGATTTCTTAAGTTTTATATACAGAAGCATGCTTGATGAATTCTCAAAACAAGAAATGAGAGAATTCTTTCACAGGTTTGAGGGCGACGCAGCATGCGGGAGTGCTACCGGTAAAGCGTTCTACGATCTTATCAATGACCCCGAAACTATCTTGCCGTACGACTTCGTCATAAATGTCTTGAACTCACTTGAGACCTTCTTTGTTTCAAAGAATCATCA
>CAYOTW010000185.1:0-1723 GCA_964407005.1 Candidatus Woesearchaeota archaeon
TCCGCTTCGCTGCGCATTACAGATAGTACAGCGTGCGAGTGGCGAGAACGTTGTGCGCCATTGTGCCGTCTCTCCTTTGCTGATGAAAATTAACAAGAAATGAACTGAAACAAGGTAGGTTCAGCGCGGTCATTTTGTTGAAGCTAAACATGGAAAAGAACGAATTTGTAGGACAAAATGCCCCCGCTGAACATTTCTGACTCGTAGTCGCAAAGGCGAGCCGTCCCAACGGCGCACAACAGACCAACAGCGGCTCCGCTTCGCTTCGACCCAAATGCCCTTCGGGCACTTCGCTGTTGGCCGGGACGTTGTGCAACATTTTTGGGCAATTTCTTAAAATCAGAAGAGGCGGGGCATAAGAAGAAAGGAACACAAAAGAATGTCGAACGATGAAAACTTAAACGCATGTTATGAACAATTTGAAAGTCTTTTTGGCAATTTAAATACCCATGTTGCAAATGCTAAATACTCAGGTGGCTATAATGAGTATTCAGATCTGCATGTGAGACTTGGAGTTATTGGATATGAGATGAATGCACCAAGAAAAGGATGGTCAGATGAGCATTCAGATACAATTACAAATCTGATAAAGGACTGTAAAAACGACCAAACAAATGAAGAATATTTGCCATTCTTTTCAATTGCAATGGGTTTCCTGCTAGGTCTCTATGCTGTACACAAAATCGAGGAAGACGATTTTCGTAGAAGTTATATACTTCTTACTGGTTTTGTGATGACAAAACAAAAAGGTATTGATGTCCAAAAGAATGAACCAAAAAAGGAAGACCATAAAAAGAAGCCAGGTCTATTCTGGTTCTTTAAAAAGAAGAAAAGTGTTGCGCCAAAGGAACCAGTAAAAGAGAAAGATGGAAATAAAATTACCTATCGCTATAAAGAAGACCCATTTGGTAATACAAACAAAGGATATTCCCAAGAACCAGCCGGTGACTATGCGGATACCAGGATGCTTAAATACGCCGAAACTTTTGGTGAATGTGAAGGTGAGTTTAAAGATAAAGAACCATTAGTGCCACATGTGCGGGTCCTGTGCTTTCCCCCAAATCATAATAAACGAGATTACTATACATTAGTAACAAGCGGAATGAGTGATATACCTATGAGTCTTCCGGACGAAGATAAGATTAACAGCAATAGGACCGAGTTGGTATTCTATTGTCGAGAGCCTAAAAATATTTATTGTGAATTGTTAAGACGTGTCGCACACTTTCCTCATGATAATTCGAGCTATTTGGGAATTGGTCATACCCTACCGATAAGTTCATCAGGAATATTTAAGAGCAATCCTCAATTAACGACACTTCTATTTATGCCAAGTTTTGTCGAGGAAGATATGAAGCTGAAAGAAACATTGAAAATAAAGGATTCTCCTGTGAATCTTCTCTGGGTGGTTCCAATAAGCGATGCGGAATGCAACCTTAAATTGAAAGCAGGTATTTCCGGTATACTAGATGTTTTTGATAAGAATGAACACAGTTTTGTCTTTGACGAAAATAGAAAAGGCTATGTATGAAACAGAAAAGAAATGCCCCGCAGGAAGAAAAAATTGCCCAAAAACGTCGCACAACACGCAAAGCCCAAAATCTTTGCGAAGTTGACTAATGTAGCAAGAATATTATAGTCGCAAAAACTTCGGGCGGTTTGCGCGGACGTTGTAAGCAATAAATTTGCACAATAAATTGTAGGCGGCGGCAAAAGTGAAAAT
>CAYOTW010000186.1:0-1097 GCA_964407005.1 Candidatus Woesearchaeota archaeon
ATCTACATGGGCCCAGACAGGTGCCTCTTTCACAAACTCTTCCAGGAAAAGGGCTGCTGTGATAGCGCCGGCATATCCTCCTTCGGAACAAGATCCGATATCGGCAGTTTTGCTGCTGATCATTTTCCTGTATGGCTTGTGAAGAGGCATTCTCCACATGTAATCCTGCACATGGTTGGATGTTCTGATGATTTCATCTGCAACATGATCATCCGTGCAGAACAGAGCCGGCATTTCTGTTCCTAGGGCAACCCGGGCGGCTCCAGTCAATGTAGCTGCATCTAAAAGTAAGTCGGGCTTCTCGGTGACCGCTTCTGCCAAAGCATCGCACAAGATGAGGCGACCTTCCGCATCTGTGTTGCCATTTTCCACAGTTATTCCAGCCCTCGTCTGCAGTATATCTAAAGGACGGAAAGCGTTCCCAGAAACGGAATTTTCCACTGCAGGAATTAGGACTCGCAGTTGAACCGGTAAATTTGTCTTCATGATGGCATGGGCTAGCCCTAACACCAAGGCTGCACCACCCATATCTTTCTTCATGAGTTTCATGGCATTTGCTGGTTTCAAGTCCAGACCACCTGTATCAAATGCAACGCCTTTCCCAACGAGTGTGATCTTAGGAAGATCCTTTCCCTCAGGTGGGGACCATCTCATATCAATAAGACGCGGGGCATTCACGGATGCCCTACCAACGGTATGAATTGCTGGGTAATTTTCCTTTAGAAGATCATCCCCAATGATTAATGATATCGTGGCATTGTGAACGGATGCGAGTTCTCTTGCTTCTTTCTCGATATGTTGAGGGGCTGCATGCATTGAATTCAGTCAGACAAACTAGTGGACACGATTCTGCTCAAGTGTTACGTACCCATATCTTCAGCAGGGGTAGAGATCATATCCCTGGCTAAAAATATTCCCTCAGCCATTCCCAACACATTGGCGTTGTTGACTCCCTCTGGCAATACCAAACTGACCTTTGAGATATTTTGGCTGTCTGAACGATTAGATTTATACCTATCAAAGGAATATGTCCCGAGAATCCACCCAAGAGAGAGAGCATCTGCCATGGACAGTGGATGGTGACCTTCCAATTTTCT
>CAYOTW010000186.1:1107-1723 GCA_964407005.1 Candidatus Woesearchaeota archaeon
TTTCTAGAAGAGCGGTATAATCCTGGTGGCAGCTTCGATGGAAGGCTGGCATAACCCCAAATGTCAAATAAATCGTCTAAGACACAGACAGCATAATCTATCTGACCATCGTTTCCGGGAAGAAGCGCCAATTCCCCATCCTTCCCTGAAAAATTGCTTGCCTTCACCCAGTTCTTGTCCTTGTCTGACAACTGGTCCAGCCAGTCTCTCGCTTCGATCCCCGTAAATATCTTCAGTTCCATTGGTTCTCCATTAATTTGATCTTCGGTCACCACGTACGAGCTAGCTCGCGCCGTTTGCTCCATGCAGGAGTACTCCACACCTGTGGCTTTCGTCATCACAAATCTCGAACAACCGCCGACCACACCCTGAGGCTTACTATAGTCTCTGTAGTGATAGTTTTTATTGGAAAATAAGGACCTGTTTCTGTGCAGAGTATTGGTGAATGCTGCTCCTGTTCCACTATTCAGCACAGCAAAACAGTGACTCGCCGGTTGTCGTCCTGCAAATCTCAGACGTGTCTGCGAATACAGAACTGACTTTCGAATAACTTTATGGAACACAAGTTTGACCCGTTTGGCAAATGCCAAACTCCATGGCCGAAGGCCATGGGTCT
>CAYOTW010000187.1:0-1720 GCA_964407005.1 Candidatus Woesearchaeota archaeon
GGCCGAGAGCGCGAAAGGTGGGCATCCTTCGACAAGCTCAGGGCAGGCAAGTGGCCAACCAACTGGCTTTACGGAAAGAGCGAATAGGAAGATTTGCATGGGTGGACGTGGAGTGACCAAAGAGGCACCTGAGTTTGACGATGCGCTTGTCGAACAGATCGTGGCTATCCCCGAAGGACAAAAGGTCGAAACAAAACGGGTTGCCGGTAGGAAACTCACCCGCGCACTGGAGACGGTGGTGGCCTTCGCCAACACGGAAGGAGGCTTCCTCGTACTGGGCGTAGAGGATGAAGACAAGGCTACCGGACGGGACCGGATTTACGGCGTCCAAGAAAACCCCGAAGCGGTGGACGAGCTCTTGCGCCTGATCCAGACGCGGGTTACCCCGACGATTTCCAGCCCGACCATTAAAGAGATCGGCTGTACTCTCCGTGATGGAGAGCCCGGTTCTGTCATTGTACTAACTATACACAAGAGTGACTCGGTGCACTCGATCGTGCAAGATGGAACTTGGCGGCGGATGACGAAGAGCAATCAGGAGTTGGTTGCGGAAGAGGTGACCCAACTTGCGTTGGAGCGAGGTACCGTGACCGCCGAACAACGACTCGCTGATGTCGATTTTCACCTGTTGGAAACCGATACATGGAAGACCTATGCTGCACGTCGTCGGTTGACCCGGCCGATACCCGAAGCCATGGAACATCTCGGTCTATCAAAGAGAGACAATGCAGGCAATCTGAAGCCCACTTGGGCAGCGGTGCTCTTGTTCGCCGAAGAGCCTGGGGGATTGCTTAACACAAAAGCCTCCATCCGCTTATTCCACTACAAAGGCCAGCGAGTTGAGCATGGAGCCACACCCAATCTGCTCAAACCTCCGAACACCATTTCGGGCTCACTGCGGACCCAGATCGTGGAAGCCTTCAGGGCTGTAATTGAGGAGATGGCCGCCGGAGTACAGATGGGTCCGTATGGCTTCGAGATTGCCCAAAAGTATCCCACACGCGTGATCAAGGAAGCGATCACGAATGCAGTGGTCCACCGCGATTACAGCTTGCCAACCGACATACATATCCGGATCTTCGCAGACCGCATTGAAGTCATAAGTCCAGGTGTGTTGCCGGGAACAGTCACTACTCAGAACATCCGAACTATCGGATCATGCAGCCGAAACCCATTGCTCGTGTCAAATCTCCGGGAATTCCCCGACCCCCCCAATCTCGATGCAGGTGAAGGTGTCCGCATGATGTTCCAGACAATGCAAGCTGCCGGACTCTATCCACCGCTGTATTTGACGCGAGCCACAACCGGTAAGGACGCTGTCCGCGTTGTTCTATTGAACGAGAACCGTCCAACCCTTTGGGACCAGGTCAGCGGGTATCTTGAGGAGCATGGGACTATCGGGAACGCTGAAGTTAGGCGAATCATGGGTTCGGATGACACGTTGGCTGCTTCCAAGGCCCTCCGCCAGTGGGTAGAGCATGGATTGATTGAGATCGTGAACCCCGACGCTGGCAAGCGAGTGCGACGATATGCCCTTGCCGAAGCCGAGCCAGCAGCTCGGTTGTTTTCCGAAGAGAGTTGAAAACAAGCATTGATACAAGCGTAACGGTTTGCAGTAGCTGTTCTTGTATTTCCATCCATTATCCATGTAAGGCTAGCGTTAGCGCCTTCCGGCCGGGTTGAGGTCGGGGTTGCGAAGGTGTTGGCGTGGGCGCGTAGG
>CAYOTW010000188.1:0-1713 GCA_964407005.1 Candidatus Woesearchaeota archaeon
GAAATGGCGGAAGCGCCGCTGATGCGGAACATATTGTAAGTGAGCTGATGAAGGAGTATCTACTCAAACGCGCCGTTCCGGAGGGTGATGCCCGAAAGATTACCGCTGCATTTCCTGAACACGGAAGCATGTTGTGCAAAGGACTTCAGGGCGCACTACCGGCTATTTCGTTGGTGAGCCAGAGTTCAACACTTACAGCCTTTGCCAACGACGTCAATGTCGAGATGGCGTTTGCGCAGCAGGTGTACGGCTATGCCCGAGACGGGGATGCTTTGCTTGCGATCAGCACTTCGGGCAATTCTCCCAACGTATGTAACGCCGCGCGGGTGGCCAAAGCATTTGGATTCCCGGTTATCGGACTAACAGGGGCCAATGCCGGTGCTCTGGGTGAGTTGTCCGATGTAATCATTCGGGCACCTGCCGAGAAGACTTACAGAATACAGGAATACCATCTTCCGATTTACCACTGTCTGTGCGCGATGACCGAGGAGTTTTTCTTCGGAGGGAAGGGTGAGTCCCGCTGAGACCGTGGAACTTCTTGTCTGTACTTGAGATCGGTATGTTCATAAAAGTATAATATAGACGTGTTCGAACGTCGCTGACGTTTGTGATTGTAATTTAAGAGTGTATACGGGTCCTGCCCGGTGTTCACCTTTTGACCGTGATCTTCACAAGATCACGATATCTAACCAGGAGGGTAAGCTAATGAGTATGAAGGCACTGGGAGTTACGGTTCTTGCTGTTTTTATTCTAATGTCGACTGGATGTCAGAAAAAAACGACCAAAGTAGATACGGCGCCCGATGAAACTCCGGCACAAACTGAAGAAGTTAAACCGGAACCGACCGAAGAATTCACGCCGAGTGACGAGGATGTATTCGAGACAGTCGATATGGATGCAAAGGCTCGTGAAGTTCTTGTACCGATCTACTTCGAGTATGATCAGTACGATCTTCGGCCCGACGAAGTAGAAAAACTCGCGAGGATAGCGAGATTCCTTGAGGAAAACCCCTCATTCAGAATCCTTGTCGAAGGACATGCCGACGAGAGAGGGTCCAATGAATACAACATTGGCTTGGGTGAGAACCGCGCAAAGGCGGTGAAGAATTACCTGACGGCCTATGGACTCGAGGCGAATCGCTTCGAAATAACTTCCTACGGCCGGGAAGTACCTGTGGTACCAAACTGTGATACCGAGGAGTGTCATCGCAGAAACCGACGTGTCGAGTGGAAGATCCTGGCGAAATGACCTGAGTCCAGTTGCGGTCTTCGCGATATACCGGGCTCCGTCGCTCTTCCATTATGGAGTGACGGGCCCTTTGCATTTTGTTCACTACCAACAAAAGTTTCGCAATCAAGCCACGGTCCCACCACCCGGGACGTAAGCTGTTGCACGAGTTCTTCCCTCTCGGCATTTTCGCGATTA
This sequence comes from Candidatus Woesearchaeota archaeon, assembly GCA_964407005.1. Lineage (GTDB taxonomy): Archaea > Nanobdellota > Nanobdellia > Pacearchaeales > GW2011-AR1 > CAYOTW01. The sequence goes on from CAYOTW010000188.1 coordinate 1,426, forward strand.
ACCCAAGTTTCGCAGCCGAGAACCGCTGCCCCGAGCGGAGCCGAGGGCGCTGCCCCGAGCGAAGCGTTGTATTGCGATGCACTGAGTCCCGATCATAAATCGGGAAAGTGAGTCCCGATCATTAATCGGGAAAATGCCGAGGGCGCTGCCCCGAGCGGAGCGTTGTATTGAGTCCCGATCAATAATCGGGAAAATGTCGAGGGTGCTGCCCCGAGCGGAGTCGAGGGGGGGGGGAGCAGTATGCGTAAGATGTTGTGTGAGATTGCCTTACGAAAAGCGCAGGGGTAT
>CAYOTW010000189.1:0-1708 GCA_964407005.1 Candidatus Woesearchaeota archaeon
GCCCTTCCTTGACCGTGATACTGCTGAATTCCTTCTCGGCGGTTATTCGGTACACGGTACCAATCACTCGATACACGCCTCCCGGGACCTCTATCGAGATTTCCTTTTCGGCATTATGATCAAGGGAACCCGACAAAGTCCCCACCAATGAGCCCTGTATCTCGTTTTCGCCCACCAGCGAAAAGGTGAAACGCGACTCTTCTTCGACCGAGAATTCCGCATATTCACCGACTGAAATCTCCGCCTTTTCGCCCTTTTCGGTAACAAGAGCAAAGGTCTTTCCATCGAGTTCCTCGGCACCCCGCACCGTTTTGCCATTCACCGAAACCGCTTTGTCACCGGTTTGAATAGCAACCCGATCCTCCGCGACCGATTCCGGCCCGGAGACCACCTGAGGTTGTGGTTCAGCACGGTCTCGCATGCCGGTGACCACCACGAGCGCCAAACCGGCCGCGACGGCAAATCCGGCGGCGACTCTTCCGGCGACCCGGGGGAACGAGAGCACCTTGGCACTTCGAGACGGCGCCTTACGCATAATTCTCTCAAAGATCTCGTCTTTTTCATCTCGAGTGAGCGGTGCCTCATTTTGCGTCGACGGCAACAAAAGTGTCACCCAGCCGTCGCGGCACCGAAAGCACTGATCGATATGCTCGAGAACCTGATCAGCCTCTTGTTGAGACAGGCTTCCCTTGATGAACTGCCGTATTTTGTGTTCCGATAGATGTTTCATAAGTCCTTCTTGTCGATACGCTCCCGAAGAGCTTTTCTTACTCGTGCCAACCGCATCTTAACGGTGGGTACCGATATTTTTTGAATTTTCGCGATTTCCTTTTGACTCATGCCGTGCATCGTATACAACCAGAACGTTTTCGCCCATCCGTCGTCGATCGTTTTCAGTACCTTTCGTGTGATCTCCTCGATCGGGCTTTTCACCTGATCGGGATCGATCGCATACTGCCTTTCGGCAACATATTTGACCGAATCTTCCTCCATAGAGAGCGTCTTATTGCTCTGTGATTTCAGATGGTCCAGGCAAATGTTTGTGGTGATTCGATAAATCCATGTTCCTATCTCCGACTGGTTACGAAACTGCCCGATTCGTGAGAAAACCCGTACGAAAACCTGCTGAACCGCGTCTTTAGCTTCATCGCGGTTTTTCAGGATTTTTAAAGCCAACCCAAACACTCGATCGGCATATTCTTCGTAGAGCGCTCTTCGTGCGTCTCGCTCTCCATTTCGACATCGTTCCAAGAAATCGCTCATGAATGCCCTTAGCTATTTGACGAATGCCCTCACGCAAAAGTATACCTGTCTCACCACGGATAATCGACTGTTTCGCGGTTCTGGGCGCAAAATTGGGGAGAACGCCGAAGACCCGGCGCCGCGGTAGGGAAAATAGATCGTAGATACCGACGTGGCAAGCCGGCTCTGGTGGCTCTGGTTCCGCAATGGGAATCGACCACTCATTTTTGACTTCGACTTCCCGGATTCTCAAGGAGGGCTTGGGGCAGACCTAACCCAAGTCTCGAAGCCAACTCACGGCATTCTGCGTAAGCCGGCGCCCGATCGAGTTGTATAATGCTCAAGGTATCTCAGCGGATACCCCTGCGCTTTTCGTAAGGCAATCTCGCACAACATCTTACGCATACTGCTCCCCCCCTCGGCTCCGCTCGGGGCAGCGCCTCGGCATTTCGACTACGCTCACTTC
>CAYOTW010000190.1:0-1701 GCA_964407005.1 Candidatus Woesearchaeota archaeon
ACAACGGTTGACGCATGGCGAAGTTTTGCGCAGTGCAACGGAGCAAAATTTGGGTGAAGCGCTAGTGGAACCGCCATGCGTTTGTTGTTTGTCTGTAGCCAGCCAACCCCATTCTTCTTCATCTTCGCGCGCGCTCTTCATTTTTCCTTTATTCTTTCTGCAGCCAATGAATTCCTTACAAATTCAGACGGCATGGACGTCATTGTCACAATTTCCTCCATGCTCTTTCCTTCACTGCTCAAACGCTTACAGACATGTTCCATCGATTCACCGATTTCTACAATATTCTTATCGATGTCATAGAATCGAATCACTTTCTGCTGCCACGGTTGCGTCTTAACGGCATGAATGAATTCTATTTCCATTTTCTTTAATGACATTTCCAATTGCTCAACGTCATCATCCTCGAAGTAAAGCTCAAAGCTATTGCCCTTCCTTAGTACAGTTTTCCTTTCAAGTAGCTCGCAAAAGTGCTTCTCATCATGTATTGCAAAATCACCATGAAAAACAACATTCTCTCCGAAGTCGTACTTGATTTCTTGTCCCAAAACCTGACAGTAGAATTGCTTGGCTTTTGTTACATCTGTTACCGTAACCAATGGGCATATATACTTGGCCATTATTCTCCTTATGTGTAGTTTATATCCATTCCAAATTTGTATCGGTTAGTGCTCCGCCAACATTTCCAGTATTTATTGTTTCTTTCGGCTCTATGAGCATGACGCAGCATTCTTCATCACAAATAGGCTTGTGCTCAACACCTTTAGGGACGACAATCATTTCTCCTTCAAGAATCTCGAACACCTGCTCCCTTGTGGCCACCTTAAACTTTCCCTGTATTCCGACGAAAACTTCATCGGTTTCTGGGTGCTGATGCCATACGAAATCTCCCTTGGCCTTTACCAGCTTGAAATAGTAATCATTCATCTGAGCAATTATTTTGTAGGCATGCAATTCCTTAATCAAGTCAGCCTTTTCTTGAAAATTTTCCTTCTTCATATCCATGTCAAATCCTTTTTCCGCCGAATGCTGAAATTGTTCTTGTGCCAGCTTTGCATCTTCCCCACTGTAAGGTCCCCTTTGGGACAAACAATTCATCTCCTGCTTTGAGAACTATTTCTCTGTCTTCAAAACAGGCTATATATTCTCCGCTTACAATTATTGTATACTCATCGAAATCATGTTTGTGTTTCTTTGAAACCTGTTCTGAATGGCATTCCCAAAAAGCCATTTGAGAACCGTCCGCTGCCTGATAATAATATCCCTCAATGTCTTTTGTGTTTTGGTGTTTCGGATCAATTTTATTCTCGGGTCTTTTCATGAATTCCGGGAAATGCTCTGTAGAATCCCACGCTCTGAGAGCAGTGGAATCCCACGCTATTTTCCTCAAAACCACAAGGCTGGCAGAGGGAATATGGAATTGTATTTTGATCGTATCCCCCCAATGCTCTTCGAGCCGCCCCCCTGGGGGCAATGTGTGTGTAATGAATCCGGAATATCAGGCATAGGATTCAAAAGAATTTATCGCGGGAATCCTAATCGCTTAAGTTGCTCTCAGAGCGTGGGACTGAACAGCTCCATTTTTTCTCTCTTCCTTTCTTTTCTCTTTTCTTCGCGCGCGCTCTTAAGAATGGGGGTGGCTGGCTATTGCAAACAACGTCCCGGCCAACAGCGAAGTGCCCGAAGGGCATTTGGGTCGAA
>CAYOTW010000191.1:0-1694 GCA_964407005.1 Candidatus Woesearchaeota archaeon
AGGCAAATATGGCATCGAGCGTGTCGCCGGGATCAGTAATTTCGGTCAGCTTCGCGGCGCCTCGGCCATTCGTGATGTCAGCCGGGTTTGTGGCTTGAGCGAGCGGGATTACGCCTGTTCCAAATTGATGCCGAAGGAACACGGCCAGCCGGTCAATCTCGAAACCGCGGCCGAACAGGTCGCGGACATCGCGACCTTCAAGGCCAAGAACGAGCCGATATGGCAGGTCGCAACCAGTCTCGAAGACACCATGCGCTCGCTCGGGCGTCACGCTGCCGGCGTCGTTGTCGCCGGCTGTGATTTGGTCGAGCGCGCCGTTGTTGAGCGCCGCAGCGGCGAGCCAACGGTCAACTGGGATAAGCGCGTCGTCGAGGAGCAGGGCCTGATCAAGATGGACATTCTGGGCCTTGAAACGCTCGACATCATCGGCAAGACAGTGGACTACATTCGTCATCGGCATTCCAAGAAGATCGACCTGATGGCGATCCCACTTGATGACGAGAAGGTGCTTCAGGCGTTCGCTGAAGGACGAACAACCGGCGTTTTCCAGTTTGAAAGCGGCGGGATGCGCAAGTTGCTCAAGAACCTGGGCGCCGAAGGTATTACGTTCGAGGATTGCGTTGCCGCGACCGCGCTCTATCGGCCAGGGCCTATGGACTCGGGCATGATGGATAGCTACGTCGCGCGGAAGGCGGGGCTCGAAGATGTCATTTACGAGCATCCGAAGATGCGCAATGCCCTCGATAAGACCTATGGCGTCATGGTTTATCAGGAACAGGTGATGCAGATCAGTCGGGATCTCGCCGGCTTCTCGCTCGCACAGGCCGATAAGCTAAGAAAGGCTATGGGCAAGAAGCAGCCGGAGGAGATGGCGAAATACAAGGACATCTTCATTCAGGGTTGCGAGACGGAAGGCACGCTGGATGGACCGCATGCTTCGGCGCTGTTCGACAAGATCGCGGCATTCGCCGGCTATGGTTTTAACAGAAGTCATTCTGTGGAATATACCCTGATCAGCTACCAGTGTATGTGGTTGAAGGTCAATTACTCGGTCGAGTTTATCGCGGCCTGTCTCTCGCTCATGAAGGAAGAGAAGCTGCAAGGCTTACTGACCGAGGCCGAGCGCATGGGTATCGAGGTTCTGCCGCCGGACATCAATCACTCGACCAATCACTTCGAGATCCTGACAGACACTAAGCTGCTGATCCCGTTCAATCGGATTAAGGGCATCAGCGAAAACACCGCCGCGGCCATTCTCAAGGCACGCGAGGATGGGCCTTTCGCGTCGGTCGAGGATCTGGAAGGGCGCGTCGAGAAGCGCCGTTGCAATGTGCGTCATCGTGCCCTGCTGAATGAGGTCGGAGCGTTCGCGTCGATCACACCGGGCAGCCTGGATGCCAGACACCCGGATCGGATCGCACGTCAGAAGGAGCTGATGCCGGGCCTGGTCAACGCCATCGTGCCGATCAAGCGCTATATGGAGATCGACAAGGACACGCGACATGCCCTTGGCCGAGTGGTTCGGGACTATCAGGCCGAAACGGTTGGTCTGGTGAAACCCTGTTTGGGCAAGGCCGCAAAGTTCATGGTCGTCGTCGATGCACCAACAGGCGGCGAGGAGCGCGTTGGGCAGTTCGCCCATTCGGACAGCTTTGGGTCAGTGGCGGATGCGCTCAATGAGGCAGGCTTGTCAC
>CAYOTW010000192.1:0-1690 GCA_964407005.1 Candidatus Woesearchaeota archaeon
GTACTTCTTCGATCTCGTACTTGGATTCGTCGAAGAATTTAAACCAGCTGATTTTGGGTCTGCGCTTTCTCAAAATTCTCTCCTTGTGAGTCCGCCGATCAGCTTTTCTTGTCTTGGAGTCCAGTTACGAAGTTGCTTGAGATAGCAGCTAGGCAATCTACGCCATTTGCCGATGATTCGTCCACGGCCCTTCTCTTGAAGAATCCAGGTACGTCTAGTTATCCCTAATTTGGCCGATTCTTCAATAAAGTGATTCGGGTCTAGTTGATATAGCTGGATTTTATCGCTATTCTTGCCGAAGATGTGCCATCGTTTGACGATGCCAATCGTATGGTATCTATGAACTATACTATGACAAGTGGGCCACTCGCTGGTATGACTTTTAATGCGGTCAATCGATCCCGTACGGATCTTAGGCCCCTCAGGAGTAAAAATAAAAGGCATGGAAAAACCCATGCCATAACTAGTCTCCAGGTCTTTCTTGTCGTGGATCATAAAAACTCCAGGTGCGGCTGTTAAGGTTATCTAATTAGTGCCGCTAGCTCACAGAAGGATGTTTTTGGTGGCTGGTAAGCTTTCTAAGTAGTTAGGGCCACTAACCTCCTAAGCTAGACTGCGAGTTCCTGGGTTACCGGTATTAGTAGTTTGAATTATCCATCGCCCACCTTGTCTTGCATTTAGGGCATTGAATGACATCATACCAATCTTCTGGATAGCCACCAACATTCATAGCCATCCCATAATTATACTGCGGAGTTGTCCCACCTAGATAGGTGTCGCTGCAATAGTCCAGATCCCATTCCCATCCGCAATCAGGGCAGTGCCAATCACTTACTGGTAGATCCAGAATCTCCGCCTCCGAAAAAAGACGCCCAGAATCTGGCACTTCTTTCGATTCCACGTTCGGCTCGCTCATGTGTGATTGTGCTGCGCGGTTGCTGCGCGGTTAAGTATGCAGTTAAGTACTATGATCTTCGAATACATAGCCTTCGGGGGTCTCAATTATTCTCAGCAAAGACGACTTGACAACACTGCCATCCTTATAGCAATTTACCCGATAGGTGTTTTCCCACACCTTTATAATTCTTAGTTCAGAGCCTGTAGGTTGCCCGATATATCCTGCAACATGCTCCTTAAAGGAGAAATCTCGCCAAGTAACTCGTTTCTTGGTCTTTTCCGGTTTGGTCATAACAGTAGCAGTCATTATAATTTCTCCATAACTATATTCACAGGGAAGCATGTGATAGGAATTGGATTATGCACAGCCGAGATAACGTCAATTTACAGCACTCGCGAGTAACCGTGTTGGCTCACCAATCCTTAGCTCCCATCATAGCTAGTATCGCAAACGTTAAGAAGAAAGCCACAAATACTAGAAATACTACTGCTGGCAGCCAATCAGTGTCTGGGTCGTGGAACATATGCGTCTCCTTATAAATTGCCGTGGTTATAGGCTATTCGAATTTCTCGGCATACCAGTTCGCAAATTCATGCACCGTGATCTTGATACGTTGGATATCGCTAGCTGTCAACATCGACAGGTCAATTTGCTTATTGGTTTTCAAATCCAATGAAAGCTTCATCTTAGGTTCTTGGCCCCTACCCCTATTTATTTTCTTAATTGGGTAGAACTTGTTCCCATCAGTTACGATGTTGAAGGCACCTTCTGTCCCATAACACTCCAAAAAGA
>CAYOTW010000193.1:0-1688 GCA_964407005.1 Candidatus Woesearchaeota archaeon
GAATGCACAGTGAAAAAGAATGCAACGATAAGTCAATGTCTCTGTACAACGTCGATAGAGGTTTTGTTTTGATGGATGAAAGTGGTGCAAATCGTCGTGGTAGGCAAGCTCGACTTCTTAACCTTATTCCGGACATCGTATTCTCATTGGATTCGTCACACAGATTCATCTATGTAAACGATTCGGTAAGCGTTCTTGGATATCGTGCGGATTCACTGATAGGTACTGGTTTTGTGGAGCTTGTTCATCCCGATGACTGTGATCGGGTATCTGAATATGTCGTACGTCGCAGTTCATGTCCAGCACAACCGGACAAGCGGGTCTTCACGGAAAACGGGGGGATTTCGGGGTTGCGACTTCGGCTTGTTCCACAACGAGACGAAGTGGGTTTCGAGGGTGACGGTATATATGCACCGTTTTCGTATGCCGAGGTTTTCGTGTGCCCTGAAGGGGTAACCGAGGATGGAGATATCGGTATGATGGGTATCATCCGAAATCTCGCGTTCCAGCATAATATGGAAGTCGAAAAGGCTCACCTCGAGGAGCAACTGCTGCAGGCGCAGAAACTGGAAGCCGTGGGAAGGCTTGCCGGTGGAATTGCACACGATTTCAACAATTTGCTTGGTGCGATATCGGGATATGCGGAACTAATTTATCAACAGGCTGTACAGGGTCCGGAAAGCCGAATTCTCAAGTATTCGACAAATATCCTCAGCGCCGCCGAACACGCCGGTGATTTGATTGGAAAACTACTGCTGTTTGCCAATCGAGAAAAGAATCCATTGAGACGCATGGATATCCATGATGTTCTTGATTCGGTGTTCATCGATTCCAGCGTGGAACACGATCCGCCTGTCGGGATTCGCAGGATATTTGATGCTGAAAGTAGTTGCGTTCTCGGTGACGAAGGGCGGCTCAAGAACGTGTTTTTCAATCTTCTGGTAAATGCTCACGAAGCTATGCCCAGAGGCGGTGAGATCGTCGTGCGCACGGAGATAACGATATTCGATGAAAAACCCGGATGGAATGGTATTTACCGAATAGAGCCGGGGGTGTACGTTTGTATTAGTGTAACGGATACCGGGATCGGCATGGACCGCGAGACTTGCCGTAAAGTCTTTGAACCGTTTTTCACGACCAAAGATTCGGAGCGAGGAACCGGATTGGGACTTGCGGGGGTATACGGCGTCGTCCAGGCGCACAACGGCCACGTTCACTTGTATAGTGAGCCGGGGAATGGGACCACCGTGCGAGTGTATCTGCCTTCGCTTTATACCCCGGACGATAGCAAGCGTTTTCCGCTCGAGAAAACGGAACTAGTACGAGGGACCGGTAGGATAATGGTTATTGATGATGAGCCTTTGATATTGAGCGCCTGCATCGATATCCTCCAACTTCTCGGGTATGAAGCAGTCGGTTTCCTTGATGGTGAGAAGGCGATATCATACTTCCAGAAAATTCCAGACGGAATGGATCTCGTCTTGGTGGATATGATAATGCCCCAGATGAGCGGCAGAGATCTCTTTCGCAGGATAAGGGCTTTGAATCCGGCAACGAAGTGTATTCTGACAACCGGACACTTGTATACGTCGCGGGTTCAGGAAATCCTGGATGAGGGATTTGTTTCCTTTATCGAAAAACCTTTCCCGGCGGCAAAGCTGTCTCAGGTTGTTTCCAATGCGATCACC
>CAYOTW010000194.1:0-1688 GCA_964407005.1 Candidatus Woesearchaeota archaeon
CCATAGGACCGGTAATCCTCAAGCTCGTCGCGTTCGCCGTATGCGGAACACACCACGCCGCGAACTTCGGGGTCGACCTCACGGAGTTTTTCGATAGTCTCGAGGCCGCCCGCACCACCGTGGATGATCAGATCGAGCAGGACAACATCGTATGGATTGCGGTTGAGCTTGGCTCGCTCGTACTCTTTGATCGCCGCTTCGCCGGTTTCGGCGGTGGTGACCCGGTAGCCGAGGCTTTCGAGCATCATCTGGTAGATTTCGCGAATTTCCCGCTCATCCTCAACGACCAGCACGCGACCGTTCGCTTTCTTTGAGACGGGAATCCGTGTGGTTTCTTCGTAGACTTGTTCCGAGGGCGCCGCCGGAAGATAGATCGTGAATTTCGCTCCGGTTTCGGCGCCTGTTCGGTTGGCGCACTCCACGTATCCTGCATGCCGACGGACTATGGAGTAGACCATCGCCAGGCCGAGACCCTGTCCGTTTGCCTTTGTGGTAAAATAGGGGTGAAATACCCGGTCCATCAACTCGTCCGGAATGCCCGGTCCGGAATCCTCAACGGTGATCTCGACATAATCGGTACGGGGGAGGAGTGTCGCCGGAATTCTGAAACTCGGACGATTGCGGCACGAGACGACCATCATGCCCCGTTCGTTCATCGCCTGTCGCGCATTTACCACAAGATTCTGTACGACCTGACTGATCTGGTGCTTGTCGACACGGCAGTTCCAGACATTCGAGGGTACATCGAGATGCACTCTGACCCCTGAACCACGGAGACAGAATTCAACGGTATCGCGAAGAATCTGTTCCACTGAATTGATTGATGTGACCGGGGCACCTCCCTTGGCAAAGGTGCGAAGCTGCCGAGTCAGGCTATGTGCCTGTGAGCAGGCTCGTTCGATATTGCGCATCGTTTTTGCCAGAAGCTGATTATTTCTGAGATTTGCTCGCGCCATGGACGCATTTCCCATTATTATCATCAGCAAATTGTTGAAATCATGGGCGATTCCTCCCGCGAGACCGGTTAGCGCCTCAAAATGTGCGTCTTTTTGATTTGCCTGAGACAGTTCTATCCGGTCTGTATCTCCCATAATATCGGCGGTTCTGATACGATTTACCACATAGATCGTGTTTCTGAGGCTGAAAAAATGAAGGCCCACATTAGTATCGACTGCACTACCGGATTTTTTGAGGAATCGTATTGCCGTGGCCGCTACCCGGTTAACCAGTACGTGGTTCATGAGTTCTTTGAACTGTCGGAAAGGCAGATTCTCGGTGATATCAGCCATGGTCAGCGTGAGAAGCTCATCACGGGAGTACCCCAGGAGCTTGCAGAGCTTTTCATTGGTTTGTACGACCTTCCCATCGAGAAGATGCACAAACACCGGATGCTCGGACAAGGTCGCAAGCCGGTCAAAATAAGCCCTTGTGGCCTTTTCGTATGCAAGAGAATCTTCGTGAATCCACATAATAACAGGTTTGATTGCACGCGTTTACCGCGCGTACCGGTCTGAGTGCTGGTCTGCCGGTATCCTTCCCGAGAAAGGAGGTTCGGAAGAGTAAAATAGTGATGAATCTATGGTATACAATATACTTCCCGTGGTCCTGGCACGCCAATGCCTTCTGGTCCTGAATCAAAGCCCTAATTGGTGTCTGTCCGGAAACCCCCCGTTCATCGAGTCCCGATA
>CAYOTW010000195.1:0-1680 GCA_964407005.1 Candidatus Woesearchaeota archaeon
CAGTTTCATATAGCGGCAGCGGTGAGATGGTTGATTACCTTACTCATTCCGACGCTACCTATTCCGGGATCGGATCGATTTCCTGGGAATACAAAACAGGTACCGGCGATAACGAAAACTATCACATCGAGCTTGATGATATAGTCGTGATAAAGCAGGATCCTCCCGAAGAGGTTACGATTTCTTCGGGCGAAGATGTCGACATATCCGCGGTACTCAGACAGCACCGAGACAGTTTTCAGGACCGCCTGAACGTCAAATTTCTGGACGGCACCTATAAATATGGAATAACGGTCGCGGCACCCGGCATAACCTATAAGCTGCGATAAGGAGTCGTAACGGAATAAAGTCTCCAGAAATCGCGAAGATATCAGGGCGGCTTTCGAGGCGCTTGTGCAGGGGCATAGCAGGGACTATGGCCCAAACAAGCAACGAAGAAAGCCGACTTGAGATCAAGCGAGAATGGAGAGGTTATTTCGTTACGACTCCTAAGATAGCAGAAAAATCGTCGAATACTCTTGTGGAGAGAAAACCATGAACTTCTACGAACGATCAATACATCACCCGAATACTTTCCAAAGGAAGCACGGAATGAAACCGGTACTAGTTCTCTGTGGAATACTCACCTTTATGGCAAACGCAATCGCTCAGGAAACCGCAACTCTCGAGATTCCCGAACCGGGAGAGGGTGGGCCTTCGTTAAGGGTTTTGGGGGATGCGGAGATTGAGGGTACACTAAAGTCCGATAAGCTTCTGTCCTCAGCCGGTATTGACATAAAAACAACAGACGGCTTTTACGTAAATGCCGAGGACGAACGAGCGGCAGCCAGACTTAGACTCGAACTTAATCTTGATCATGCGATTGGGTTGGATGTAGAATCCGCTCATAGCGCATCGGTTGGGGGCTGGTCTGCCATGGGAGTAAGAAGCCAAGGTACCATAATTGAGGGCAACAGCGATTCTAAAGCCTTTGGAATTCACGCCAAAGCCATCGGTGGCAGAAGGAACTATGCAGTTTATGGAGAAGTGAAGCGGAACAGTAATGATGGTTCATTAAACTACGCCGGATACTTCGAAGGCGATGTATCCGTTCAGGGCAACCTACACTGTAGTGAAAGGATTAGAGTTAATAGAGACCAAGTCTCCAACCCAAACGACCGTGAGTACAATCCCCATTCCGCAGAGTTCAGAACAAAATCAGAAACAGGCTCTGTACATGGGCTGAAATCAACTTCTATTAACGAGCATAAAGGATCAGGGAGTGCATATGCAATCGAAGCGTATGCCTATTCAAAGGGCTATTCTTACGGTATCAAGACCGAAGCTTTCGGAAAAGGAGACGGAAAGTATTACGGCCTATGGGCAAAAGCATCCTCGAACTCAGAAGGAATCTGCTATGGTATTTATGCAGAAACACAGCCAAATCCCAACAGTGAAAACTATGCGGCTTGGTTCGAGGGTGATGTAGTAGTTAAAGGAGATTTTAAGATAAAGGACTGGACCATCTCCCAGGTACCCGATTATGTTTTCAAAGAAGACTACAAACTACGCTCCCTTCAGGAAGTAGAAGAATACGTAACCACCAAAAGCCACCTTCCTGAAGTACCGAGCGCCGAGGAAATCCAGAAAAACGGCCTCGATTTGGCCGAAATGAACATGGTCCTTCTGAAGAAAGTCGAA
>CAYOTW010000196.1:0-1667 GCA_964407005.1 Candidatus Woesearchaeota archaeon
TTTGCATTACCACATCCCAGAGCAAACAGCCCTATTCCAACAGTTGCCGATACAAAAAGGATCTTTCTTAACACCATTATCTTTCGCCTCCTTATGTCCCCGGACGGGGCATGAATAGTACTGCGAGATAAAACAATTTCCCTTGAGATTAACGAATACGCGCCAGAACCCCAGTTTCGCGTTTCCGATCTACGAATCGCCAAAAAAAGTCTACATTAACGATGCACATTAGCCCAAGATTCGCAATCAACTCACGACATTCTGGGTAAGCGGTTGTGAGGGCTTATCGGTACCCATAAAGTATCTCTTTTGCGGCCGTTTGAGAACATGCGATTTGGCGGTCCCACCTGTGAGCAACCGGCAAGGTCGGTTTTTTCGCAGCCAAATTATTGATAATGTCAAAATCCATACCCCAAAAGAATTCTTTCGATCTGCCCCAGATCTTCTTCGGTGAGCTGAAATGACAACGCCGCGGCATTCTCTCGAGCTTGTTCGGCATTTCGAGCACCTACAAGAGCCGCGGTTATTGCGGGTTGCCGCACCGTCCATTGTATCACGAGCTGCGCAAAGGTCACATTATGCTTTTCGGCTATCGGCTCCATTTCGGCGAGCATGCTATTGATTTTTTTTATTGAATCCGGGCTGAAATCCGGATTGTTTTTCCGATGATCGTCCTCGGCAAACTCATGGTCGGGAGTAATTTTGCCGGTCAAGAGACCTCGCTGCAAGGGACTATAGGCCAGCATACCCACACCGAACTCACGACAGTAAGCGACCACCGAATCCTGGGTCTTTCGCTTGATCATACTGTAAGGCTGCTGCGCCACGATGATAGGAAAGGACTTCCGGCATTCGGCGATCTCCTCGGCGGTAAAGTTACTCACCCCGGCGGCTCTGATTTTGCCGTCACGAACAAGCCGATCCATCGCCTCCATGGTTTCATCCAGCGGCGTGGTATGGTCTCGCCAGTGGCACTGATATACATCGATCACATCGGTGCCCAATCGTCGCAGGCTCTGCTCACATTCCCATACAACACTATCTTTTCGTGAGTTCTTGTAAATCGATGCCGGTCGTCCCTCATTATCGTGCGTGTCGAAATGAAATTCACCTTCATCCAAATTCCATCGCAGGCCGTACTTGGTGAGGATCCGGACCTTATCACGCATTCCCTTTATCGCTTTGCCGACGATCGCCTCACTCAAACCGAATCCATACGCAGGTGCCGTATCGATAGCGGTGATTCCCTCCTCAATAGACGCCTTTATGGAGTCGATAGCCTTCCGTTCGTCGGTTCCACCCCACATCCATCCACCGATTGCCCAGGTCCCCAACGTAATTGCCGAAACTGATATGTCGCTGTCTCCGATTTTTCGTATTTCCATAGCCAACCCCTTATCATTATGGATACCGTTTCTGTTGTCCCCGTCATCATTCTATCCAGGAAAATAATGTCTAGCCCAAGTTTCGCAATCAACTCACGGCATTATGCGTAAGCTGTTGCACGATCTTACCTTATCCCGCCCCGGGCGGCGGGACTCAAGGTATCTCAGCGGATACCCCTGCGCTTTTCGTAAGGCAATCTCGCACAACATCTTACGCATACTGCTCCCCCTCGACTCCGCTCGGGGCAGCGCCCTCGGCTCCGCTCGGGGCAGCGGTTCTCG
>CAYOTW010000197.1:0-1666 GCA_964407005.1 Candidatus Woesearchaeota archaeon
ACACACTTTTGCATGCGCTGCGCCAGGCGCATCAGCAGCCGGTCGCCGGTCTCGTGTCCGTAGGTGTCGTTGACCGCCTTGAAGCCGTCGAGGTCAACGAACGCAAGAGCCAGCGGCACGTTTGCGCGTCGCGCCCTGGCCATGGCCTGGGCCAGCCGATCAGCCAGCAAGACCCGGTTGGGGAGCGCGGTCAGGGCATCATAGTGGGCGATGTGGTGGAGCTTGCGCTCGTTGTCTTTCTGCCGGGTGATATCGTCGAACAGGGTCACCGACCCCTCTCGCTCGGTCAGGGGGACGCTGGTGACTGACACCTCGACGATCTCGCCATTGCGCCGGCAAAAATGCTTCTCACCGGAAAAGCGCTCGCCCCGGGACGTGGTCGCAACGATCGGACACTCGAGCTGCCCCTCCGAATCGGTTTCCGAGTGTGGATGGAACAGGGCGTGGGCATTCCGTCCAACCATTTGCTCAGGCTCATAGCCGAGCAGACTGCAGGCGCGCGGATTGACCTCGGTAATCACGCCGTGCTCGTCGAGCGCATACATACCCTGGCCCAGCGAGCGGGTGAGCAGATTCAGACGCTCGCGCTCAGCCAGTTTTGCCGACGTTACCCGAACCAGCGCATGCGCTCCAAGACCCAGAATCAGCATGCCGAGTACCGCCAGCACAGCGTTTGCGCGAAAGGCATTGTCCAGCTGTATCAGGGCAGGCTCTCTGGAAGCGGACAACAGCAGGCCGACCATGGCCCCGTCCGGTGCCGCCAGGCGCTCCTTGGCCAGCACGAAATCAGCAAAATCATCACCCAGGCGCCATACGTCGGGTTCAGGGTTGGTCAGCGCCCTCTGATTCAGACGCTCGATCATCGCGACCATGTCCGCCGTCTCCGGCAAGACCAGCTGAGTGCCCAGAATCACGAATTGATCCGAGCCGGGCCAGGGTTGGTACAAGGCCATCTGATCATCAAACAGGATCTCTTCTTGCACCGTCCGGTCCAGCACGATCTGAAAACGCCGGCCGGGATCCAGCACCTCCAGTCCTTCGAGCAAAACAGGAAACGGTATGCTGAACTCAACACTGCCCAGGTGCACTCCGGCATCGTCGATGATCGGAAACACGCTTCGATAACCGGCCGCCTGACGTCCAGCCTCGAATCCATGCACGGCTTCGAGCGTCTCATTGGCTCTGCGAATCGACGTCCGCACGCCGGCCAGGTCATCGCCAAAACGCGCCGGCTGGTGCAGGCGGAGCAGGCTTTCACCATCCGGCAAATGGAAAAGGCCAATGCCACGCGCCGCCAGCGTCTGGTAGACCGGCGCCAAACGCGCCAGCAGCCTTGACCGGCTTTCATCTCTCGTCTGGACCCGCTGGGCATCAGCCAGCAGGGCCAGGATCTCCGGTCGCTCGACGTATTCTTCGTAGTAGGTTGCGATGCTGTCTCTGTGCTGAACCTGGACGGCATGCCAGCTCAACCGGTGAACGGCCAGGCTCTTGGCGAGCACGTTCTCGACGCTGGCTTGATGCTGCCGGTCAAGCTGCCAGACGACCAGCGCGGCGAGCAGGCCGACGACTAGCCAGACAACGAGAAAGCGGCGATATCGCCGCCGAACAGCCGGGCGGACCTTCATCGGTCCCTGTCCCATGATGTTTTCGGTAACGCCAGGCGCCC
>CAYOTW010000198.1:0-1658 GCA_964407005.1 Candidatus Woesearchaeota archaeon
AATATATGTCCAATATATCGTTTTTTGTAACAGGAGATTTTGGAGAGAATAAAGATAGTAAAACTAATCAATCAGGATTAAGTCGACCTTCTGAGGTCGATCTATCAAGGTGGACGACAATTCCGCTGCGCTCCATTGCCGCCAGTGAGCTTCAGCGTTAGCCGTAGAAAATAGCATGTCATCGTATGGGGGAAAGCATAGTTGGAAACCTTCACTGAATACATTTTTCATTAGGCTATATGAATTGCTTGAAAATAGTCCTTTTATTCCTTTTCTGAAATAAGAACAGGAGATTTGCCGTAAAAATCAACGAGCTTGCGTATTGACCTGGTGTAGCACTCTTGTGTACACTTGCTCATACCAGATAGTTGCAGGGCTTTCATGGATTTTTGATAATAATCACTCATCATAACTCTCACCTTTTGTTAAAGTTAGTTTGATACAAGAGAGTTATGATAAAAGTGAAAAGACTTGCAACTAGCTGTAAGTGGTTGATTTAAAATCAAAAATAAACCGAAGCAACTCTGTCGCGAAGCGGCTTACTTGACCCAGGCCATGCAGCCGACTCTCGTTTCTCGCGGGGCTGATGGCTGACGTTAGGTGCTGAACATGTTGGATAATCATTTACATTTTTTAGAAGATGTAATTGACGGATGAAAAAGACTGAGAAGAAAAATTGGGGACGGTGTAAAAACTTTTCTTGAAGCGATCTTAGACTTTCTTGAAGCCGTTTATCAATGGATAGCTAAAAGTGTCAAAGCAATAATTGAATATTTGGGAAAATTATTTCCCACTCTGTTCAATTTAAGTGCCGCTTTGTTGGAATTATCATTATTCTATATTCCGAGTCTGATACCCTTGCTGATTTATCTGTTTATTTTTAAAACTGTATGGTGGATTATAGGATCAGCGATCTGGTTTGTTTTAATCACAATAATCGGATTATTTTACAAAAGATAATCAAATGCATATAATTACACGCAGAAGACTTAACGATTTTGCGGAGAAGTATCCTAAAGTGAAAACTGCTCTTCAGGATTGGTATAAATTAATAAAATCTTATAATTTCAATTCATTTAATGAATTGCGTGGGATATTTCCGAATGCAGACCAAGTTGGCAAACTTACAGTATTCAATATCGGCGGGAATAAAGTCAGACTGATTGCAGCGATTCACTATAACAGACGGAAAGTTTATATTCGTGCTGTCCTGACACATGAAGAATACAGCAAAGGAAAATGGAAGGAGTGAATTATGTTAGCCTCTGAAATTCAGCGGACAATAAATTTATGGCATCCTGTTTCTCAGATGTTATATGTTCCTCATACAGAGAAGGAATATCATGAAACTGTTGAACTGCTGGACAGTTTAACAGATGAAGTGGGAGAAGATGAAACACATCCGTTAGCTTCATTAATGGAGATTTTGGGACTTCTCATTGAGAAATACGAAGATGAACATATTCCTGAGATTACAGAAATGTAAAAGCACCTAACCAATTGAAAAAGGTTGGAAAAATTTCAACACGCTTTATAAACCATTGGCTGATTCCTGGACCATTTTTGATACATCAGGTGACATCCCAGTAATTATCGATGAATCGGAGTAGCATCATGAAAAAACACAATAAATATACTACTATTGGCTTCAAAGCCTT
>CAYOTW010000199.1:0-294 GCA_964407005.1 Candidatus Woesearchaeota archaeon
GTTCGGGGAGAGGGAGCTGTTCTTTTGAATGAAGCGGGAGAACGGTTCATGGAAGATGTCCATCCGCTGAAAGAGTTGGCACCACGGGATATTGTAGCACGCGCTATTGACAAGGAGCTGAAAAAAAGCGGTGTGGATTGTGTCTATCTGGATATCTCGTTTAAAAAGAGTGAGGTTGTACAAAACCGTTTTCCGCATATCTATAAGAATTGTCTTGAGCGGGGTGTTGATATTACAAAGCAGCCGATACCGGTTGTACCGGCTGCACACTATCTGTGCGGCGGCATTGTTACT
>CAYOTW010000199.1:304-1658 GCA_964407005.1 Candidatus Woesearchaeota archaeon
AATGGCCGAAGCTCTATACAGAATCTGTATGTGTCAGGAGAATCGGCATGCACCGGCGTTCATGGAGCGAACCGCCTTGCGAGTAACTCGCTGCTTGAGGCACTGGTTTTCTCACATCAGGCCGTGGAGCATGCATCGAAACGTCTGCCGGCATTATCTGACGAACTTCCCGATTTTCCTATGTGGAACAAGGAGGGAACCTTTGATCTTGAGGAGTGGATTCTTATTCAGCACAACATGGATGAAATTAAGCGTATTATGTGGGACTATGTTGGTATAGTTCGCAGTGATCTCCGGCTGGAGCGTGCATTGCGGAGAATTGACTTTCTGGAGACCGAGATTATAGATTATTATAAGCGACGAACAGTCTGGAGACGGCTGGTTGAACTGCGAAATCTGGTAACGGCTGCGCGTCTCATCATTGAGGGTGCTATGGCGCGTAAGGAGAGCCGCGGACTGCACTATAACATGAACTATCCCGGGAAAGATGAGAAACTCAACGACTGTATCATGCAGAACAACATGGGCAGGCCATTTACCGCTAATCTTGAGGATATATCTTTTGATACAAAATAAACAGAAGCGGAGTACGGATAATTCTTTGTTGCCTGGAAAGATATGAAATATACGTTTATCACATACGATAATAACGACGAGATAAAAGCAGAGTTGATGGAATGTATAACAGATATACTTTCTTCGTATGGCTGTCTTTCTATAAAGATGCCGATATATACCTGTTTAAACGAACTGCTGGTAAATGCAATAAAGGCGAACTACAAGAATCTCTATTTTGAAGAGTATGCACCGCAGAACAATGCTCTTGATATTATTCCCTATCATAAGGCCTTAAAGCTGTTTAAACTTGAGATGTCGACACAGCGCATTGACTATCTGTTAAACATGGCAAAGGAGAAGGATGTAAAAGCCGAGATTGAATTGTCCGTTTATGAACAGAACGTCTTTTGTATGCAGGTTATAAATCCGGCTGAAATGACTGAAGTAGAACAGGATAATGTTTGCAGGAAGATAGAATGTGCACAAAAGTACGAAACACTGTCGGAATACTTTATGCAGGGAATTAATGATCCTAATAAGGAGGGCGGCGGACTGGGGATTATCTTTATCATTATGATGCTGAAAAGCTTTGGTCTTGATGCTTCCTTTTTTAGTATATCCTCACAGAATGGATATACAACGTCACGAATTATGATACCGTTAAATGAAAAAACAGCACATTTTTACAAGGAGAACTCAGCGGAAAAATGAGATACCGTCTTGACATTACAGGCATTGTACAGGGAGTGGGGTGCCGGTACTACTGTGCCCAGGTCGGCAGACAGATGCATATCAG
>CAYOTW010000200.1:0-1656 GCA_964407005.1 Candidatus Woesearchaeota archaeon
CTCTCCGATAGACTTCATTCGGTCACTCCAGGAATTGAAATTGGTAGCCTCGTGTGTGGTTGAATTCTCCCTGTCAATGCTGCCAACATCGCATCGGCCCAAGGCCCGAATTCATAGCAGAACAGCAACTGCGGTACTTTCGGCAGATCTTTCGCGGCAAAGGGGTTTCCCCAGACCACGAATGTATGGATTTTTTCAGCAAGCCCCCCCGCGATCGCCCGAAGTGGTTCGTGATACAGTGCTGTGCCTTTGTATGCTCCCCAGGGAGCATGGGCGATAAACAGGATCTTTTCGTATTCGATCCCGGCACACACGGTCTGCCTGACTTCACGCCCGCTAGGGCATGGGTTGATTATCCGGATGTCGGCCTGGGGGAAAGCCTCTTTAAGCCGTTCCTCTAAAGTCTCTCGACCGGTCTCTAACGCAGCTACCTCGCCTTTGACTTCATGAGCCTGTTCGGATGCAACAACCACAAGCAGTCGGTCGGATCCCGAGAGGGGAGTGAATGGTGCCCCATCGGGGCGCCTATAGGCGATTGAGTCGTGTGACAGCTCGGAGAAAAGCGCATTGGCATCGCTTGTTTCGACGTCGGGCGCTCGTAAATCGTTCAATACGAACTTCATTGCGAGAACGCGGCGCACTTTTTCCTCAACCACTTCCGGTCTCAAACGTCCTTCTTTGCAGGCTCTGAGAAGGTATTCGAAACCGACGGGATCGGGTGTCGTATAGTCTCCCAGAATAAGATCATGGCCGTTGGCCAGGACTCCGGGGTAAAGCTCTTGCGCCGGGTAGTGAGAAAGTATTCCTTTCATTGCCAGAGAATCGGTTATGACGAGACCGTTGAACCCGATGTTTTTTAGCTCTGTCGGCACAGAAGGTGACATCGGGAACGGTATTTTTGGATCAACCGGTTTAACCAGTATGTGTCCAGTCATTATACCCATAAGGTCGGCATTGCGAATTGCGTATTCATAGGGAATTACTTCTGATGAGCGAAATGTCTCCGGATCGGTATCGATTACCGACAGTTCGATATGCGCATCCTGGGCGCCACGTCCAAAACCGGGAAAGTGTTTGGCGAATGCAAGAAGCCCGGCATCCCGGTATCCCTTCACGACCTGGGTCCCCAGTTCGGCAACTCGACGGGGATCGGATGACAAAGCTCGTGTTCCACACATACTTCCCGATGGATTCAGTGCGATGTCGAAGACCGGACCAAATACGGCGTTCACCCCAAGTTTTCGCGCCTCAAGAGCTTGGTACAATGCCCATCGATATGTTTTCTCAGGATCGTTTAGGGCTCCGACAGCCAGTGCGGCGGGCCATTGGATGCTGTTCGAGGTATAGCCTACCTCAAGATCCTGCGCGACCAGCATCGGGAATCGAGTACACTTCTTCAGTTCGGAAATACGGGCCGCGGAGGTTTTGTTGTTGGCATAAACCCCGCCGACTATGCCGCGGGAAAGTGACTCTTCTATGTCTTTCATACCCGAACGGGAAATGAGTAGCTGTCCAAGCTTCTCCTCAAGACTCATCGAAGAGATCAGCTTCCCGACACGCTCGCTTTTCTGTTCTTCCAGAAATTTTTTCTTCATGACGCACTTTCTACCGTTTTAGTGATATCCATACTTAGTATCTGTCCGAAAACCCACCGTT
>CAYOTW010000201.1:0-1652 GCA_964407005.1 Candidatus Woesearchaeota archaeon
TGCTTGGGCCTGCCTGTTTGAGGAGGCGAGTAGCCGACGAGTTTGCAGGCCCATCTATGAAGCGGATTTTCATGAAGGGAGTTTTGAGGGCGAGGTGGTGATTCTTCGGCCGTGAGAGTGGGCGTTCGGATTTTCGGCGGTGGAGGTTCTTGAAAAAAGGGTCGAAATCGGCCATTGATTACGAATCAACGCACTACTAAACACAATATTTCCAATTTTTAACGCGTTGTTCTGCAATATACGTTGAAAATTAACGCGTTGTTGTTTATATTCTTGATATGAACAGGTGCTTTGAAACAGGTCTCGTGCGTTGGCTGCAAAAAAGCGAACGGAAGCCATTGATACTTCGCGGCGCTCGTCAGGTGGGCAAGACATGGCTTGTCCGCCAACTGGCCAAATCTGCGAAAAAAGAGCTTATCGAGCTGAATTTCGAACGAGATCCGCTGGCCGAAACATACTTTGAATCCAATGATCCGCGAAAAATCATCGATGAAATCTCGCTTTCACAAAATCGTTTGATCGAAGCAGACAAAGCGATTCTTTTCCTGGATGAGCTGCAAGCTGCCGGGGGAATTGTTGCAAAAATGCGCTGGTTTGCTGAAGAAATGCCTCGGCTTCCGGTAGTCGCTGCCGGATCGCTTCTGGAGTTTACCCTTGCCGATCATTCATTCAGCATGCCTGTCGGCAGAATTTCATTTCTTCACATTGAGCCAATGGGATTTTTCGAATACCTCGAGGCGCACAAGCAATCATTATTGTTGGAGCGGCTAAAGGAATGGCAGCCCGAGCAGCCGTACCCCTCGGCGCTGCATAATCAGGCGCTTCAATGGTTCCATCGCTATAGTATGACCGGCGGCATGCCTGAAGTTGTCAAGGCGGATACGGAAGGAATGAATGCCGCGCACAGCCGGGAGCGTCAGAGTGACCTTCTCGCGACATACCGGGCCGATTTCGCAAAGTATCGCAAGCGATTGGATACGCATGTTCTCGACAGTGTGCTCCAAGCCGTAGCCCGTTCTGTTGGTGAAAAATTTGTCTACACAAAGGTCGGCGCCGGTATCAAAAATCACCAGGCAAAACAGGCGCTGGATATGCTGGCCGCGGCTCGAGTCTGTCATGTCGTCAGGCGTTCTTCCGGCAATGGACTTCCCCTTGGCGCGGAAATAAAGGATACGTTCCTAAAAATTATTTTCAATGATATTGGTTTGTTTCATGCAATGCTCAGGACTCCTGCACAGAATTCGTTTCCTCGATGGGAACGTATTGCCCCAAATGTCAGGGGGCGCATGACAGAGCAGATCGTTGGGCAGCTTATTCGTCTTCAGGGGCCTTTCAGCGGCGACGGCCCGGCGCTATACTATTGGCAGCGCGAAGGAGGGCGACCTGGTGAAGTTGACTATTTGATACAATCGGATACGCAGGTTGTTCCGGTCGAGCTTAAAGCCGGCGCGGCGGGTTCCATGAAAAGCCTTCACCAGTTTATGTACGACAAGAAACTCGATTTCGCCGTCCGCCTAGACGGCAATCCGCCTTCCATGCAACATTTGCATCTCAAGACAACGCAGGGAAACGAGGTCAAGTATCGCCTTCGAAGTCTTCCTTGGTATCTGGCCGAAAGAGCCGAGTGCTTCTCGCTGCGTTAGCCGGTTGCG
>CAYOTW010000202.1:0-1649 GCA_964407005.1 Candidatus Woesearchaeota archaeon
TCAGCATAGAATTCGCCGGTTTACTTTCCCGATTTATGCTCGGGACTCAGTACGGCGCATTTCGACACTTTCCCGATTAATGATCGGGACTCACTTTCCCGATTTATGACCGGGTCGCAGTGCAGCGCAGTGGGCCGCTCCGCTTGGGCCGGCGTCTCTCGACTGCGAAACTTGAGTTATGATCGCCTGTGAATACCCGGCACTCGAAATCTACACAATTGATCGGCTTCCATGCGAGAAAATCTGAGAATTTTGCCGGGTCTTGTGGGAACGATCGATTTTGTGATCAAAAAATTCCGAGACATGCATTGTTTTTTTTTGCCCTCCCGGGAAAGTCCGGCTACCCACAAAGGGTGCTCTGTCTCCGCACAGAACGATAGTGCCTGAATTGTCGCCCCCAAAGCCACGATACCGTGACACGGTTGTCCCCGTAGTGCCGCCCGCGGTATTTTTGACTGGTAACTTGTCCTGAAACCCGTTCTATCTTTCTCTTTGTATGGATACACCATTTTTTGATCTCTGGTTTGATCCCTTTTACCTTCCGGCATCGCCGGTTCTGGGGAGGTCGTGACATGATAGAGTGGTTCAAAAGCCTTCACCCGGTTTTGCAGGCCCTTTTTGCCACCTGTTTCACCTGGTTTCTCACGGCGTTGGGAGCAACCCTGGTTTTCTTTTTCAAGAAGATCGAACGAAACCTTCTAAACAGCATGCTGGGCTTTGCGGCCGGGGTCATGATTGCGGCAAGTTTCTGGTCGCTTCTGGCTCCCGCGATAGCTCTGGCCGAAGCCGAATCCTCACTTCCGGCCTGGGCCCCGGCCCTGATCGGATTCCTGTCCGGTGGCGCTTTCCTGTGGGCCGTGGACAAATTGCTGCCACACCTTCATATTGGATACCCTCGGGAGGCCGCCGAAGGGATCGAGACGGGATGGCACCGAAGCGTACTTCTAGTGCTCGCGATCACTCTGCATAACATTCCCGAGGGCCTTGCGGTCGGTGTAGCATTTGGTGCCCTGGCGGCCGATATCCCCTCCGCCTCCTTTGGTGCCGCCGCGGCGTTGGCGCTGGGGATAGGAATTCAGAACTTCCCCGAAGGCACCTCTGTTGCGGTGCCGCTTCGGCGAGACGGAATGTCGCGGCTCAAATGCTTCTGGTATGGTCAACTCTCCGGAGTTGTGGAACCGGTGGCCGGGGTGATCGGTGCCGCGGCCGTCCTGCTCATGCGTCCGATTCTTCCCTATGCCCTGGCATTTGCGGCAGGTGCAATGATTTATGTGGTAGTAGAGGAGATTATTCCCGAATCTCAACTAGAGAAGAGCACCGATGTCGCAACAATCGGAGCAATGCTGGGGTTCTCGGTAATGATGACGCTGGATGTTGCTTTGGGATGATGAGCCCGCTTGGAGGGGTGGGCCGGGGTTCGTCGGATATGCTCGACCGAATCCATGCGGGTAAAAATATTTGCTATTAACAATAATTGCTTATGGCTAAGGAATATCCTGGTGATATGGAAACAAAACTTCTATCAATGCTTTTAACACTGAAAACGCGCCACTCGGGGCAGCGCCTCGACACCCGCTCGGGACATCGCTCGACTGCGAAACTTGGGCTAGAATCGTGCTTGTTCAAAGTAGATTTGCGATTTCTCTCGG
>CAYOTW010000203.1:0-1642 GCA_964407005.1 Candidatus Woesearchaeota archaeon
CTATTTGAACTATTGGGAAAACGGACAGCTCGCATGGAATATCAATCCGGAAAATCGCAGAAAAGCACCTCTGGATATGCCATGGAACAAAATTTCTGATTTTGGAAACTTTGGAGACATCAAATTGATCTGGGAGGCATCGCGTTTCCCACAGGTATTTTACTTCATTAACGCCTATTCACTGACAAAAGACAATAAATATGCACATGGATGTATTCGGCAAATTGTTGACTGGTGCCGAAAAAATCCCTTTCCTAATGGGCCCCATTACAAGTGCGGACAGGAAATTGCTTTTCGGTTGTTCAGTTGGATGATCGCCCTGGATTACTTTCATAATTTTGTTTCAAACGAATCGAAAGCTATTATCTTGCAAAACATCTATATTTCGATTCTCAGAATAGATATCAATATCGATTATGCAGCTAAGTCTGTCAGAAACAACCATTCCATAAGTGAATCAGCAGGGCTTATTGTCGGTGCTGTTCTTTTTCCCGAATTTCCGGAATCCCCGAGAATGCTCAAAAAAGGGTTGTCATACCTTAAAAAGGAACTCGGATATCAGGTATATGATGACGGGGCATATATTCAGCACTCTATGACATATCAACGGTTAGTTGTTGATATTGTTTCCTTTGTCTTATTTATATGCCGAAAAAAAAAGATCTCTTTACCAATTGAAATAGCCGGGGCACATCATAAAATGATGGTATTTTTACTTTCTTTCATGCAGAAAAACGGATGGCTGCCCAATTATGGAAACAATGACGGCACCAATCTTTTTCCGGCTTCAGACGCGGATTACCGTGATTTTCGTCCCAGTTTGAATTTTGCTGCAGCTGTATCCCAAAAAAGACCACAGCCAGGCAAGCCGGGGGAGGGAGGCATATGCAATTTGTTCGGCCTTACCAATAAGAGCCTATGGCCGGATTGTTATGAAAACGCGTTTAGAGATGGCGGCTATTATATTTTAAGAAATTCAAAATGTTTCGGTTTTATGAGAGCACATGCTTACAAAGACCGTCCTGGACAATGTGATATGCTTCATTTTGATATCTGGTATAATGGTCATAATATTTTCTGTGATTCCGGCTCTTTTTCATACAATTCAAAAAGCCGTAAAGTTGATGGGTTTGAAGGGACGGCAGGCCATAATACCATCGTGATAAATGATGCCGATCAGATGAACAGGGCAGGACGTTTTGGCTGGTCACCATGGATTACTGCCAGGGTGTTAAATTTTTCACATCAACAAATAGTCGCAGAGCACTACGGATATCAAAAACCATATGGTGCAGTGCATCGCAGATCTGTTCGGATGACCCGTTATGGTTTTATTGTTAATGACCGCATTATGGGAGCCTTTGATGAGATAAAAATTCAACAGATCTGGAACATGCAGGATCAGGCTGTTCAAATGGATGCCTGTTCTCTGAGGGTACAGAATACTCTGATTCATTCAAATATTAAAGGCCGTGTGGAAAAAACCTATATTTCCCATTCATATAACCAGTATTCCAAAGGGCATAAGATTATTTTTGAAACCATTCAGAATAAAGAGTGTGAGATTGAGACCATCATTGCATTTGACCATTTTAATCAATAAAAAAAACTATTAACGCCGATTATTTCACCATTCCCAATG
>CAYOTW010000204.1:0-1637 GCA_964407005.1 Candidatus Woesearchaeota archaeon
CGGCCGCCACGCCGGGACTGTACGGGTTGCCGTAAAATTGCTGGTATGCCATGGGTTACTCCGTTGGTTGGCGGCGAAATCGATATGGATCGTTGTCAAGAGGTTTGAAACCAACCGGCGGGGACGGGAACCCCCTGCGCGGAGTGGCCAGCAAATCGCCGTTGGGCATTGTGTGGAAGCGGTGTTTGAGCGGGGGTGGCTGGCGTTTCCTCCGGCGGGGTTCGGAATTGATTGTCTGGCGCACAAACGAGTCGTCGACTTGTTCGGCCAGCAGCAACTCCGGGTTTTCTCTCGCCCTGACGGTAAAGTTGCAGTAATGCTTGACGTAGCATGACTCAACCACGTCCTCACGGTGCCCGCTACAGTGCGACAGTGCTTCGTTCGTTGTCGCCCAGCACACATCCTCCGGGGCCAGCACCCGGACATCATCACGGTCGGCAACGTCCGGCATGACGTTCATGTGGGAGAACCACCAGTGAGGACGCGGACCGGTCTCGGCGCTGCGGCAGGACTCCAGCATTTCACTCCACATCGGCGCGCCTGGCCTGGAGCCCAACACGCAAATATCCGCCAGCGGCTTCGCCCCGATTCGAGCCATTAGCACCCGGTCGGCATCAAGCAGATCGGACAAATCCTTCGGACCGGGGCGCGTGTCAAGGTCAACGTAGACCCCACCGTCTCGCTGCATCAAATAATAGCGCACGAGGTCAGCCCGAAAGCGGGAATGAGGCGCGCGAAGCATTGCTTCCTTGTACTGCGGCGGCAGGTCCGACGGCACGGAATCATAAAGCCGCACGTCCCAGCCAAGCGGCTCGTAGCGGGCGCGCCATTCAGCCACGTTTTGCTCGGCCCAGCTTCCCAGTGAATCCCAGAACCAGTGAAGTTGCAGTATTTTTGGTATCATACGCCTATCCTATTGATGAGTAAAGCCCCATTCAACCACCCAAAATTCATCGTCGACGCGGAATCCATAACAAGTGTTTGCCGCGCCCCACGACGGCATATAGATCGATAGAATATCTCCCGTGTCTCGGGATGTGCTCTTGTCGTAATCGGGCGATTGGTAAATTGCCCCCCATTGGTTTTCGTCCGGAACAGGGTGTCCCTGCTTGTTGTAGGGGCCTGTTTTGGCTGTAAAGGAAAAGTCGCCGGCGAACATGGCCTCTACACAGTATACGAAGAGGAATTCCTTGTGCGGGATGAGATCTCCGTTCGCTATAGTCAGGCTCGCCCTGCCCGTAGATAACTTAAGGGTGGCGGCATACCTGTCGTAAGAAACATCATCAGCCGTGCCGGACCAGCAGCGTGGAGCAAAATTATCGTCTGTTATCTGCCCCCAGCCATCCTCCGCAAAAGATTTTGCCTCCAATAAGGAATTATTGCTGAGGCTATAACTTCCATCTGAAGAGTATTGGGTTGAACTTTCCCAAGCAGACAGCGCTGCCTTGGTCACCAACAAGTCGCACACCAAGGCATACAACTCCTCCCTGTCAAGTGCCCCGTCCGCATAGGTGCCGTCGCACATCGTCGGTTCACTTGCTCCTCCGCTGTACTCTCCATCGACAAATGCCGGCGCCACATAGTTCACATACGCCTTGTATTGATCGAGGGTGTATGCGGTGGTGCCGGTGTCGTCT
>CAYOTW010000205.1:0-1636 GCA_964407005.1 Candidatus Woesearchaeota archaeon
GAAATGGAGTGGTGGAAAACAAGCTGGGACACAAGCGATTAGGAGAATAAAAAATGCCACAAAGAGAAAAATGGTTTGTTAAAAATATAAGTAATTTAAGAGAAATAGTTTTAGGGGATCTTCCAAATCTACCGTCAATAACAAAAAATAAAACAGTAGACTTGTTATCCCATCAGCGCAGACAAGAAATAGGATTATCTGTTGCCTTAAAATTTTATTTTTCAAATGGAAGTTTAATATTATTTAAGGAGAAAGACGGGACCACAAAAACCTATTCTGGCCGGCAGGCGATAAAAGCCGTGACAGGGGCGGAAGAGCAGGATGCAACTGACAATGAAAATTTTAAACTGATTAATGGTGGAGCGACAAATGACATTCGTGTTCCATTAAATTCAACAGTTGCTTTTGGCAATCCTATGAACTTTGGCTTATTAAGAGATGTTGGGGGAACTTCTTTAGGTAATGCTTTAGAGTTTAACGGAGGTGGAGATGATTTATCTGTGCCTAATCCCGTAGCTTTAGATTGGAGTAATGATTGGTCATTATCTTTATGGTTTAAGCCTTATGCGACTTCTGGATTAAGCAAGGGGTTATTTGACAAGGCTGGCTATATGGGGAATCGATTATTAAATGATAATACTTTTAGGTTTTATTTAGATGGAATAGGTTCTCTAGATACTACAGATCAATATATTCTTAATCAACGCAATCATTTAGTTATTAGTGTAGATGCAGATAATGGAGGTGGGGATGTTATTTGTAGGGTATATATAAATAACAACTTAGCGGGAGAAGAGATCTTTGCAGGAGGAACTGCGAGTCTAAGCGATGATAATTCTCCCATATTATTTGGGTATGGGGGTTCAGGGGGTAGGGATTATGAAGGAGTCATTGATGATATTCGATTATACTCTGTTCAACTGACAGAAGACGATCGTGATTATTTGTATAACGGCGGGAACGGGACAGAAGCAGCAGCCGAGCCTGACTCTGCTGTAGATAGATTATACAGATATCAATTGAATAACACATTAGCGGATAATGATGAAAACAATCCAGATGCCACAAACAATGGAGCTACATTCGTTACGGGGCTTATTGCTTCTGGGGCTTCAAGAGGCGTTTTAACTTATTTTGCTGAACCTGATGTAGATGAAGAACTGCATTTTTCTTTACAGGTCCCTCATGACTGGGTTCCGGGAACTATTTTTTATCCACATATTCATTGGGGCTTTTTTGATGATACGGAAACCGGAGATGTAATTTGGGGTTTAGAATATAACATAACAGGAATAGGTGGAGTAATTGGGAACACAAATATTTCCAAGATAACTGAAAGCATAGATCCCAACAACACAGATCCATATACTCATTTAGTTAATAGTTTTAACAAGATAACGGATATAAGCGACTTAACTGTTAGTTCTATGCTTGTTGGCAGGCTTTTTAGAGAAGGAACATCTGATGATGATACATATAATGCGAATGCTTTTATCTTAGAATTTGATATGCACTATACAAGTTACGGTTTTGGAGACAACTTGAATCCAGCTAAATTTTATTAAAAATAATTATGAATTGGTATAAATACTCAAAACGAAATACTTTAGATATTTACGCTCGTGATATAACAAAA
>CAYOTW010000206.1:0-1635 GCA_964407005.1 Candidatus Woesearchaeota archaeon
TCATTCGGGCCGACGGTACCACGGTCGATGTTCCGGTTGATGAGGATTTCTGGACGGGCAAAACCAAACAGAAATATCTTCTATATCCGGGCGATACGCTTTTTGTACCGGCTACCTTCAAGATTCCTTTCGGGGTGTACAATACTATTTTGACCAGCATAACCTCGACGGTATCGCTTGTTCTTCTGATAATCACCCTCTCTTCGAGAGGATAACGTCTCCGATACAGCACCAAGAGAGGGGAGCCCGCGGTTTGACGCCCATCATAATTACTGTCGGCAGCGGCAAGGGCGGCGTGGGAAAAACAACCCTTGCGGCAAATCTTGGGGCTTTGTTGGCCTCGCGCGGCAAACGGGTTTGTCTTGTGGATGCCGACCTGGGTGGGGCAAATCTGCACCATTTCATCGGGATACGAGCGCCGAAGGTGGGGCTTCAGGATTTTCTACGGGGCAATTTGAATTCACTGGCGGATGTTGCACTGGAGACTTCTACTCCCAATCTTCGGCTTGTCGGCGGAGCCGGGGATATCGTGGAACTCGCAAATCCAAAGTTCACGCAAAAAGGCAAGATTCTTCGTGGTATCGAAAAAATGAATTGCCACTACGTTTTGGTGGACCTGGGGGCCGGCAGCGGCAATAACGTTGTTGATTTCTTTGCCGCATTTCAGAACGGGATCGTTGTCTGCGACGGCCTTCCGACCTCTATTGAGAACGCATACGCGTTTCTCAAGAACGGAATAATCCGGGGGATTCACCATTTGTTCGCCGGTCATAGAGAAATTCGCTTGCGGTTGCGCCGCCTTTCGGATTCCCGTGGTGCACAAGGTTGTGCAACGATGGAGGAGTTTCTGCGGGAATTTACCCGTGAATATCCTCGCGAAGCCGGTCTGATTCGGACATGGCTCAGGGAGAGACGGATTGCATTGGCCGTAACTATGGTTAGAAACCGGGGAGATGTTGCGGTCGGAAATAGATTTGTGGAGATTGTTGACAAGTATTTAAGTGTGAGGCCGACCTTTATCGGCTACGTTATCGATTCGCCCTATGTGCGGAGCGCGGTACGTGCATCACGTCCCGCCGCTCTGATACCCGAAGCGGGGGAGCTTCGAGCCTGCTTCAACACTCTGGCCGACAATCTCCTCGCATTCACCGAAAGACGGGTATACGATGGGAATACTGGAACACTGGGGACTGGAAGAACCCCCGTTCGAGGAACTGTGTGATACACGATTCTTCTTTGAGAGTGACGATCACAGAGAGGCTCTGGATCGTCTTCTTTATGTAGTGAACGATCGAAACATGAACATGGGACTCCTGACCGGAGAAGTGGGTTCGGGCAAAACGATCACCAAAAACGTGTTTATCAATTCTCTTCCAAAAAATGATTTCGAAGTAGTGAGTTTCGAGAATTCACGCTTTCCATTTGTCGATATTCTGTACGACATTGTGAAGAGAATTACATTCCGTGATGTCAGAGTCGGGCTCTTTGACGAGAGCGTTCTTCCCGATAGGGGAGACGTGTATATGTTAAGCAACATGCTCAAAGAAAAAATCGACAAGATTGTTTATGAAGAGAAACGTCACCTTGTCGTTGTTTTCGATGAAGCACAGTTAATGGACGAAGAAGTCCTCGATG
>CAYOTW010000207.1:0-1634 GCA_964407005.1 Candidatus Woesearchaeota archaeon
TGATCCCGGCCAGACCTACAGCATTGAGAATCCTGTATTTCCGACGAAATGCGGTTGCCAGGAGAATGATGCAAGTCATCATGGTTGCGCGGAAAATCGAAGGCGCCGGTCCTACCAGCAGAATATACCCAAATAGTAAGAGCATGACCGTCACCGACCGCACCGCCGGCGGAACCGGAAACAATGAAAGTACGAAAAACGTGAATGCCGCCAGAATTCCAACGTGTAAGCCGGAAATGGCCAAAAGGTGGATGGTTCCGGAGTATCGATACGATTCTTGTGTGAATGCCGGTAGTCCATGACGGTCGGCCAGTACAACGGCTGAAAAAATCGCCCGGTGCATCGGAGAAGGAAATCTGTCTATTTGACGGGCAACATACTCGCGAATGCGCGACAAAAAACTCGTCGAAATTGAAGAAGACAAGGGTCGAGCCTCAATCATACCGTCTGAATAGAAGCTTCCGTATACGCCCTGGGAAAGCAGATAGTTGTATTCGTCGAACCCACCAGGATTCATTCTGGGACGCGGCCGACGAAACCGGCCACTCAGGATCACCTCTGAATTGGTGGGGATATATTCACGGCTGCGGCAGACTACTTTTTTGCCCCTAAAGAGCACTATAGATCCTGAGGAAAACGAAACACTGTCGACTTGTATCCTTAGAAGGTATCCTGATGAGTTGCGATGACTATGTCCGTCGGTTTTTCCATAGAGCACAGACTCGGTGATCTCCCGCGGCAATCCTTTTGCGGAGAAAAAATCAGCTTCCGTTTCGAAACGCAAAAGAAGAAGTATGAACCCCGCGAAGAATGCCGGAATAAGCCGAAAACGGTGCCGGCTCACGATCATGAGAAGCACCGCTACGGCGGCAATTGCAGGGCCGATAGGGAAATGGTACAATTCAAACGGCCATTGGAATGCAAGCAGGTAGGCGCATGCCGTCCCGCCCAAAAAAGCAAACCAGCAGCAAAAAGCGGGGAGTCTGCCGGCTTTGAGGGCAGGCTTGAAATCTCGGGCTATTCTTTTTGTGAGATTTTTTTGCATGCGTACCGTTCCAGCTATCCGGAAAATACGTTATTCCTTTTCAGTGGATGTGGAGATACACTCAAAATGGCGTTTGATAAATCCCGGAAGACTATCCTTGTAGTTGACGACGAACCGGAGATTCGTGAAATGATATCCGACTTTCTCCGTGATTCGCAGGGGTATCGTGTCCTGAACGCCGGTAATGGACGAGAAGCACTCGATGAGATAATCGGAAAACAACATGTTGATTTGATTCTCTCGGACATCAATATGCCGGTGATGAAGGGATTTGATTTTCTCAGTGAGGTTCGCCAATCCCACCCGAAGATAAAGAGAGTTCTCATCACTGCGTATAATGTCGAAGAATACCTCGAATTGGCCATGGAACACGAGGTCGGCAATATTTTCGTCAAAACAACGCCTTTTGATTTTCAAAGCCTCTCAATTATGCTTGAGAATCTGATCAGCGAGGATATTTTCGGCGTGGCGCGGTATTT
Source organism: Candidatus Woesearchaeota archaeon (assembly GCA_964407005.1). Lineage (GTDB taxonomy): Archaea > Nanobdellota > Nanobdellia > Pacearchaeales > GW2011-AR1 > CAYOTW01. The sequence goes on from CAYOTW010000207.1 coordinate 1,525, forward strand.
TGGTGGAGGCCCCGTCCGTCACAATCTGAAGATTACAAGAGGTGATGAGTTGCATCAGGATGCCGACAGAGCGATTTCGTTCCTGCCGAAAGGCTACGTGCGACGACGAC
>CAYOTW010000208.1:0-1631 GCA_964407005.1 Candidatus Woesearchaeota archaeon
CGTTTTTCATTTTCATCTTTATCTCCGGGTAAAACGATGATCTATCATCAAACGGCTTCGTAAAATAATTCATACATTTGCGTCGGACAGTGTAGAACTCGAATTTCGATCAGTTGAGCCGGGAACCGACTCGGATTGTATTTTGCCTCTCACCACCGTACTGAGAGTAATTACGGATTCCTTCCCCTTATCCTTGTATTTCCTTGTGATTTCCGAATATCCGATGTGAATGCCGCATCAGTTATTTTTCTAAGCCAAGTTTGGCATGCCGAACGTTTTGGTCGGGGAACCCTCGGGGGTACGTTGGGCGATTCCAATGAGGATTTATTAATGACAGTGATAGTTTCCGAAGATTACCATGCCAAACCGGCACTCGAAAAACGCAGTATCGATTGCATTTCCCCCCTGGACGCGGCTCGGGAGGAAATTCGGGCGTTGCGGGTTGGTATTCTCAATATTATGCCGAAGGCCGAAACCTATGAGTTCAATCTTCTACAGCCCTTGGGAAGGTCGGTGTTGCAGGTTGAGCCGGTCTGGATTCGCTTACGGACTCACGTCTATAAAAGCACCAATCAGGATCATCTGCAGAATGTGTATGTTTCCTTTCAGGAAGCACTGGATAGCGGTCGTCTGGACGCTCTGATAGTCACTGGGGCACCGGTCGAGGAGATTCCATTCGAGCAGATACTGTATTGGGATGAGATCGTCCGAATTCTTCGCTATGCTCACCGCAATATCGCATCGACACTCGGAATCTGCTGGGGGGCTCTTGCCCTTGCCAAGTATCTGGGTATCGATAAGGTGTCATACGAGAGGAAGCTGTTCGGCGTCTACGAAACCCGAAATCTGGACTTGAGTCATCCGGTAACCGGTGGTATGGACGATCTGTTTCTGTGTCCGCAGAGTCGGCATTCGGGGATACGTAACGAAGATCTTGAGCGAATGCGGGACGCCGGTGCGGTGAATCTTCTTGCCTACTCCGAGGAAACCGGGTATACGATTTTTGAGAGTAGTGACAGGCGATTTCTGATGCATCTGGGGCATCCGGAGTATCACTCCAGACGAATTGTCGAGGAGTACCTTCGAGACCGAAAGCTTGGCCGGAAAGACGTGCCGTATCCGAAGAATTTTGATGTGGAAAAACCCGTAAACTGTTGGAGGACTCACCGGACGGAGTTTTTCTCGCAGTGGCTGAAATACGTTCATGAGACTACTACCTACTAGTGAGGTAATCGGCAGATATTTTCACCAAACCCCACCCCCCTCCGTTCGCCCAGAGTCTATCGAAGGGCCTGTCCAGGGAATGTGTGTGTGCTTCGACGGACTCAGCATGAATGGATTAGCCGGTCGGGACGGTCGTTTTCACTCATCTCAGGTAACTGGTCGATCAACAGTTCACGCATAATGGCGTGAGTTGATTGCGAAACTTGGGTTAGGCAAAAGATTGAACTTTCAAGAGGCTGGAACGCATAAATGGGCAAATCGGACCGCATAGAGGTGACGATAAATGGTGCTCGGGAACGTGTGGCGGCAGAGATCAGTATCGGCGAGTACCTGAGAGGACGCGAAATTGATACGCGTTCGGTTGTTGTCGAGCTTAATCTGGAAATTATCGATCGATCGGAGTATGT
>CAYOTW010000209.1:0-1626 GCA_964407005.1 Candidatus Woesearchaeota archaeon
AAGCGGTATCGGGATCGAAGATGGCCGTTGCATTGGCCCGTCGCGGCGCCCTGGCCTTTGTGTTTAGTTCTCAGTCGATCGAAGACCAGGCGGATATGATTTCTCTGGTAAAATCGCACAAAGCCGGCTTTGTTGAAAGCGACTCAAACGTGAGGCCTGACACACCGCTTCGGGAGGCCGTCGCGCTCACCAAACAGACAGGCCACTCGACCGTCGCGGTAACTCACGACGGCACCAACTCCGGGAGATTCATGGGCATTCTTACAGATAATGATTTCTGGGAGTTTGAGGATGATCTCGATGCCCCGGTGGGAACGTACATGACCGGGGTCGAAAATGTTGTGTACGGCAAAGAAGGAATCAGCCTGCACGAAGCCAATATCCTTCTCCATAAACACAAAAAGGAATGCCTGCCGATTCTGGATGATGAGGGGCACTTACGGTATCTTGTGTTCAAAAAGGACTACGTGGACCATCGAAAGAATCCCGATGAAGTTGTTGATGCCCGTAAGAGACTGGCTGTCGGGGCCGGTATCAACACTCACGATTACAAAGATCGGGTTCCTGCTCTGGTTGAGGCCGGGGCCGACGTCCTTGTGCTCGATTCCTCGGACGGATACACTGAATTCCAACGGGACGCGGCACTCTGGATCAGGGAAAAGTATGGCGATTCGGTTGTGTTGGGTGGGGGGAACATCGTTTCGGGAGAGGGATTTCGGTATCTTGCCGAAGAGGCCGACCTTGATTTTGTAAAAGTGGGTATTGGCGGCGGATCAATCTGTATCACCAGGGAACAGAAAGGAATCGGTCGTGGACAGGGCTCGGCACTGATGGACGTTATATCGGCCAGAGACGAATACTTCGAGGAAAAGGGTATCTACATTCCGGTATGCTCCGATGGTGGACTGGCAAACGATACACAGATAATCATTGCCCTGGCCATGGGCGCCGACTTTGTCATGATGGGACGCTATTTCGCGGCCACCAGCGAAAGCCCCACGCCAAAGGTCTCCGTAGGGGGACGATTGTACAAGCCGTACTGGGGCGAAGGATCAAACCGGGCACGTAATTGGCAACGATACGGTACCGGTGCCATGAAGTTCGAGGAGGGTGTGGATGCTTACGTACCTATAGTCGGTTCGGTAAATGATGTCCTCGGAATAACGGCAGCCAAAATTCGATCGACCATGTGCAATACCGGTGCCCTGACACTCGCCGAATTCACAAAAAATGCGTTGCTCACTCGTATTTCGGAACAGTCTTTTGTTGAAGGTGGGACTTCGAACGTAGAGACGTTCGAGGGCGGCAATCCAACAGAAGCCTAGCCCAAGTTTCGCAATCAACTCACGGCATTATGCGTAAGCTGTTGCACGATCTTACCTTACGAAAATGCTCAAGGTATCTCAGCGGATACCCCTGCGCTTTTCGTAAGGCAATCTCGCACAACATCTTACGCATACTGCTCGTTCTCGACTGCGAAACTTGGGCTAACCCAGGTTCAGGGTTGCGCGGATTGAGATTCTTCGTTGTTCCACCACGAGGGTGGGTATATCGAGCATTTCGGGTAGTAGTTAGTGCCTGTCCGAAAACCCCCTGAAACGGACATTGAGTCCCGATCGCATATCG
>CAYOTW010000210.1:0-1626 GCA_964407005.1 Candidatus Woesearchaeota archaeon
TTAGTGTCTGTCCGAAAACTACCCGTTCATCGAGCGGAGTCGAGATGAACTCCCGATTCGGGCCGAAAACGGGCACCTCGACTCCGCTCGGTGTCCGTTTTCGAGGGTTTTCGGACAGACACAAATTAGCTCTTGGCGGCAGTCACGGGGAACGGTTCGGTCACCAATTCAAGACACAAGTGTTCCGCTCTGGAGTCGAAAACCGCCTTTTTCGCTCTGAGTGGCATCCTAGCCTGTGGGTGTAGTTTTTGCCTGTATAAATGGAAGAATAAGGATATAGTCTGGCCGGTGTTTTGACCAAAAGGGATGGCATATATGGCATTGACCCTCTACATAGTCCGCCACGGTATCGCAGTCGCACGTGATGAGGCTCCCGACGACCGAGAACGAGCGCTAACATCCGAAGGGAATGCCAAAACGAGACGAGCTGCGCTTGGATTGCGGGCTTTGTCGTGTAAGCCGCAGTTGATTATGTCCGGGGAATACCCCAGAGCCATGCAGACCGCCCGAATACTGGAGAAGGTATTAGTACCACCTCACGGTGTACGTTCCCAATCGCTTCTGAACCCGGGGGCGGGTGAACCGACGAAAGTGTTTGAGGCTTTGAATAAATCAGGAATGGTATCTGTAATGGTCGTGGGACATATTCCGGATATCGCCGATTTGGCGGCGGCGGCTTTGTCAAAGGATCGCCTCGTGAATTTTCGATTCAAAAAAGCCGGAGCGGCAAAAATTACCTTTCAAAAGGAGCACATTGTGCCGGCGGGCGGGACATTGGAGTGGCTGCTGCCCGCGGCAATTCTGCGATCACTGGCCGCGTAAAAAAGCAATCGTCACGTGCAAAAACGACTGAGGTACTGGTTTCGGGTATTTTTTGGACAGACACTACTTACTATGCGGGGGAATCATGGGAAAAAACGGGTCAAAGAAGAAACTGTGTAAATGGAAAAAGTCGGATATCGAGAATGATGCCAAAGAACTGAAAGAAATCGTGCGATCTCCCGGCTACGTATGCATGAAATGCGGTCGAGCGGCCGGGAAGAAAGGAAATCTCTGCAAACCGGAGGAGCTGTAATCGGCCGAATCCCAGCGTCTTTGAGGGTCGCGTCTTATGTAGCGATGTGGGCGATGAGAATCCGTTCGTTGAGCTGTGAGCGTTTGGAATTCGTTTGTGGTAATCCAGCCGAGTGCATGTTGTGCGAGATTGCTTTATCCCGCCGGGCGGGACCGTGAGTCGGCCGCGAAACTTGGGTTAATCAGTGCCCGCCCGAAAACCTCAAAGGACATTGATCCCGGCCGGCGAGACGAAGTGCCCCTTCGAGCCCTGAACATGTTCAAAATGTTTCTAAATTGTTAGCATCGGGTTAGCCGAGTTCACACGATAGTCATTCCCTGATCACACGGGTTATTCCTCCCAACTTGCTTAATTACAGGGATTTATCTCATATATCAGTAATTGGGATCCGTAGCGGTTCCGTCTCGCGGCTCGCCTGCCATGTTAGCTTCCTAACACAAATCTAACATAAAACAAATTCTGGACTAACATTTCAACAACATTTTCTTAACCCAAGGCTAACAAAATGTCCCGACGGTCGGTTTGTTGCATCTGCTCGAGCGTGCCGTCCG
>CAYOTW010000211.1:0-206 GCA_964407005.1 Candidatus Woesearchaeota archaeon
AATTCCTGACAGCATATGATGGAACATGAAAACCACGATTACAGTACTTTACGATACGCCCTATCGTCTTCCACATGCTACTAAGATAATTAAAATTTATTGTTCGGTGTTTGATATAATGAAAAGCATCTTCTATCATCAAATAATTATTCCTGCCAATAAAAATTCCACAATGAACCATATCAAAGCGAGCTAAAATATCTTTG
>CAYOTW010000211.1:216-1621 GCA_964407005.1 Candidatus Woesearchaeota archaeon
ATCATCATCCTCGATCTTGATTAAATTAAAAATTCTGTCATCCATGTTGAAGTAATAACTATGGCTTCTCTCATTAAACTGGTAACTTGTGTCTTTTAGGAAATTAACAATTTGTAATTCATTATCAGGGTCTTTAGGGCAAAAATCAAAATCGCACTTCTCATGAGGATCCAAAAAGGATTCTTTATGTATAAAAGAATAAACGCTATTAATAACCCGACTACCAGTGATAAAAAAATCGCTAGGTATATAGTCAAATATATCATCCATATCTACGCGAGCTACATGTAGTGCTTCAATCTCTTCTAAGTTTTTCATTTTTTATCATTATAATAATTATCTGGATTCGTAATTATTTGCAATAAAGACATCATTCTTTCTTCGCATTCCTTGTCTTTGCATGATTCTTTAATTACATAAGAACTTTCACCCAAAATTTTAGCACCATCTTCAGCCCATCGACTAATTTCATTATCAGTGGTATACACATCTAGATTTAGTAAGATAGTGCCAGAAAAACTAAGCATTTCTCGATTTTCTGGCAATAATTGACCCTTCTTAATTGCTTCTACAAGATTTTTAGCAACCAACCTATCTAGTGTTCCAAGATTGACCTTAATATCTCGTATTTTTTCTTTTATTTTATTTCGTTCTTCTGTAGTAAATAAATATTCTTCTTGATTTGATAAATACTGTAATAAGCCTCTTAACATTTCTAGAGAGCTAGTTATCCAGCCATAAGGATAGGGTATGCTTTTTGTAATAGACTTACCAATTCGTTCTCGTCTTACGGCCTCTACACAAGAATATTTTAATCCTCTTAACACTATATCACCATTAGGAATACTCTCAATTTTGGAGATATGCTCAGCCATATAGTCACATGCTTCTTTTCTCTCATCTATTGTCATTGTTATTGGGGGTTTATCAAGGACTAAAGGACTCATAACCTTTTTATCTTCTATCGTAGAAGTTTTTTTACTTTTAGACTTTTCTTGATCTAAATCTGATTGTCCCTTTTTGTCATATAGTTTATCATGTATTTTTTCAAATATATTTTTAGCGATTAATCTTAAAATTTTGATCATATTGTTCACTACTACTCCCCACTTATAAAATATATAGGACAATTATATAAATCCTTTAATTTTAACCCGCCGGAATAAGAAATTGCTGATTGAATATCTTCTTTTAGCTCTCTAAGCAATCTTGTCATATCACCCTTGTAAGGTTCATAAATCTTTTTACCTTCCACGTTTTTATATTTCCCTTTAGCGAATTCAGAAGCATTTCCAAAATATTCTTTCTTTTTGCCAGAAAGAGTTTCTATAATTTGTCCACTTGATTGATCATAACCGGCAAATAAAGATCCGGCCATAACCATATGAGCCCCCAGTACTATAGC
>CAYOTW010000212.1:0-1009 GCA_964407005.1 Candidatus Woesearchaeota archaeon
TCGGCCCCAAAGCGCCATCAATCGCAGTTGGATAGCCCAACTCCGTAACAACCGTCTGCAACGTCTTAATGGCTCGGCCGGGACCGCTGTTGACAGCGAAATCGGTCATCTGCGGCGCCAGATCGGCAGGCAGGCTGTCGAAGCCAGGCTCGATGTAGAAATCCTGGTAGAAGGCGTCGAACGCCCTCTCGGGTGTAATCATCTTGATGTCGTTGATGTCAACGTCACCGTCGCCATCAAGATCGAACATCAAGCCGCGACTTTTGGCATAGCGCAGAGAGATGCCGTGCTTTGTGGGACCGCCGGGGTCGGCGGGATCGTTGACATAACCACCCTCGGCTTCGAGGATCTCTTCAATGATGCTTCGAATAGCCGAAGAAACGTCACGCCGCATATCAATCTCCCAAGTCGATGTCGTCGCGTCGGTCAGACACTCGCCTGCGGAAATACATCGTTCTGAGCTTCCACAAGGCGATGAAGATGCCCAGTAGCGTCAAGATGGTCGTTAGAACGATGTTGACGGTCTCCATCCATTGAACCCACAGGGGAGACAAGAGCGAACCGGCGACGACGAGCTGATCGGGGGTTCTGTTCATTCTCTCATTCCCCATCGCCATAATGGTCGAAAAGCTGGTCATGATACTGACCTTTCGGTTAGATTGAGCGTCGTCATTTGTCTCTAACACTCAATTCTGATTGATTCTACCAGTTACGGCAATTTCGCGCAACATGCGCCAGAAGATGATGTCGCGATCAGCCAAAGCACGGCAGCCCAAACAGATCCCCAGGCGGTTTCGCCAAACCCTCGTTTGTTGAGCCAATCCCAACGGTCGCCTAGAAGATAGGCAGGCCCCATAAGTAGACCACTGAAAGCGAACGAAACGAGAGCCCACCAAGGATGCGAAGTCCATTCTAGCCAGTTGGCTATGACCAACATTAGGGTCAATGGGACGCTGTAGTGAAGACCACGCAAACACATACCAACGAATGCACGCCAGAAACTCCAATT
>CAYOTW010000212.1:1019-1618 GCA_964407005.1 Candidatus Woesearchaeota archaeon
CCCGAGTGTTACCTGTTGGACTGTCAATCCGGTCGGGCACAGTTTTTAACCAAGCGTATTCTTCTGGTGTAATGGGAACGCCGTTCTTAGCCGGTCGTGTGCGCCAATCTACAGGTATCCAGAATGGACCGAAAGTTTTGTTTAGGAACCAGTCAATCCAGCGAACTTCAGGATCAACCATCCACAAATAGTCGGGTTGACCCATACTCATGTAAGTGCCCCATCCACGACGAAGAGCATCCCAACTGAGAGCAAACCAAGCAATGACGAACGGGATAGTCCACCAAGGAGATGTGCCGAGCAACATGATGACAGCCGGAATCGTGTAGTAACCAGCGAGCCAATATCGACTGCCCGGCAAGTGTCGGATCAGCGGGTATTTGTGCCCACCGCGCCAATGGTTGAGGATGGCACCGATGACGGCGTAGGGGATAGCAAGTAGTGCGATCATCGCGTCCTCTCTCTCACGCCCATCACCAGCAACAGCGCCAGCGCCGGCCAGAACGGGGGCAGTGCACCGCCGATCATGAACGCGGCGTCCTCAATGGCGTCGCCCGGATCAGCGCCACGGGACACAAGTTGGCTGGTCTCCCAGACGA
>CAYOTW010000213.1:0-1611 GCA_964407005.1 Candidatus Woesearchaeota archaeon
ATAGATGGGGTCTGGTCGGGAGTTTGTAGCGAAAGCAGGCCCACGAGTGATTGAATACATATTTTATATATAATGATTTGAATGTTCATCCGAGCAAAGAGTCTTTTAGCTTAATTAAGCCAATTTTCGCAGTCGAGAACCGCCGTCCCGAGCGGAGCGTTGCATTGCGCTGCACTGAGTCCCGATCATAAATCGGGAAAGTAAGCGTAGTCGGAATGTCGAGGGCGCTGCCCCGAGCGGAGCGTTGTATTGCGCTGCACTGAGTCCCGATCATAAATCGGGAAAGTGAGCGTAGTCGAAATGCCGAGGGCGCTGCCCCGAGCGGAGCGTTGTATTGCGCTGCACTGAGCGTAGCCGAAGTGAGCGTAGTCGAAATGCCGAGGGGGAGAGCAGAATTTCGTGAGTTGGTTGCGATACTTGGGTTAGTTCAAGAGAGGGATGAAGCCGTTCAATCATTGATGAATGAACCTGCCGGAGGACGGGACGTAGCTCAAGCAACGTCGGCCGCTTTGGTGATATAGCAATCGCCACTATTTGGCGAAAGGGAAATGTTGGTGAACAAGAATACTATACTTGCTTTTATTCTCATAATGGGGACAATCTACTTTTTCAGCAGTTCCCTTTGGTACAAGTTAACAGGACAGCCCGATCCTCGAGAAGCGGCGAAGGAAAAAACGGAAACCGAACAGGTTGCGGAAGCTGTCGATACGGCGGAAAGAGCCGATGACAAAAAAGATTCTGAATCGAGGGACAGTGCTGTTGAGGAGAAGCGAGATGAAGGGCCTGCCTCCACAGATAGTGATACCGATGCTGTATCGGTTGTTGATTCGGTAAAGGGACCCGGATGGGTTGGAGATACTGTATGGGTTGATACAGAAAAAATGAGAGTGGGTATAAGTGAAGAGGGTGGGAAGATTTTCTCCATCCGCATGAAGAAGTATACATATATCCCGAACACAGGTACAGAAAATATTGAGTTGGTGAGAAATGATCGACTTGGGGGCGGGAATCTGCTGATAGGTGGAATTGAGTATGACAGTGTTCTTTTCCAGGCTGATCAGACGGGAAACATAGCGCTGGGAGAAGACGATAGCGTTTCGTTGAGACTAACAGCGGAGAAATCTGGTGGGGGAGAAGTAGTTAAGACGTTTAGGTTTTCCGGTGATGATTACATCATTGGCATGAACGTATCCGGCTCGGCGCTTGGTGGAGAGGAAGTTACAGTTGGATGGGAAAGTGGCATTCGGGAAAGCGAAGAAGGCGAAAGAGGCGGTGGCCGTGATGATCTGAGAAAAATGCATTACATGCGTGGCGATGAGGTGGTTCATATAACGGCGAACAAACCGGGGCAGGTGGAAGTTAAGGGTGAGGATGAAACCGGTTACCAGTACTATCGCTGGGCAGCACTTACCGCGAAGTATTTCGTTGTAGGGATGATTGTTGACGAGAGAAGTGCAAAACTGGAGATAGCAGCATTTTCGGATCCGGCGCAGGGAGGGGACGGTCGAGGAAAAAAGGAAACGATGAATTATTCGTTCAGTCTCACTCAGGAGGTCGGAAGCAGCGAGGCCGGGTTGGGGTATAAATTTTATGTGGGACCGAATAGTATTA
>CAYOTW010000214.1:0-1605 GCA_964407005.1 Candidatus Woesearchaeota archaeon
TATACCGCGTTTCGGTACTTCTTTTCCTCTTCATAAATTGAGGCGATCATCTCATGTACCTTCGGCACCTCAGGCTTTATTGACAGTGCTTTTTGCAATGCAGACTTTGCCGTATTATTCATACCCGAGTTATACAGCATGAGTGCACAGCCGATATAGTAGTCGTAGGCTTCAGCACGCTTACCCTTTGCTTCCAGTATTTGTGCCATTGCATAATGTGTACTGATATATCCATTCTCTTCACTGAGCAATTTCCTGACAGCATCATGCGATGCTGCATCATTTTTGGTGAGAAAATCGAACAGAGCACGCGAGACAGAACCGTCAGTTGTTGTATCCCGTGCTCCATACCGCAGGTATGTAAGGGAATCTTTACGATCCTGCAGAAAATACATCCTGCCTATAAATGCATATGCTCGGTACAAAAACTCATTGTCTTTCTGTTCGTTCGTAAGATTCTTAAGAAACACATCAACCGCATCCACTGCGGGGGGGAGTATATTGTTTGAAATGAAGTAATTTGCCATAGTATATATACGCATATTATGTTTGGAGTTATATTCAACCGACTTATCGGCAGCCTCAATAGCGTCATCATACCGTTCCAACGCCATGTAGAGATTGGTAAGATATACATAGGCATTTTCAAGATACTCTGTCGGTACTGACTGTTTCCTGGACAATGCAAGAACCTGTTCAAAATTATAAGCGGAAAGCTTGGCGTTTTCTACATGTTCCGCATACATAACACCCAGGGTATAATGATGCTCGTAAGAGCCGGGATGCAACTCGGCAAGTGTGTTGAGGGTAAACACAGACTTGGAATATTTCTCCTGCTCGTTGTACAGGTTAAATAAAAGGAGATAGGGTTTCTCGTAGGTATACTCATAGTCCAAAGAATCCTGTGCATACTCTTCGGCGCGTTCAATGTTCTTAAGATTATAATGACAGACGGCCATCTGATACAGTATGTAATGGCGCTTATTCTTGAGTGCGGAGGTCTCCTGAATCTTCCGGAGAAGATCCAGAGCGGTTTCGTATTTACTCTCTGATATCAGAAGAAGCGCTCTGCTGTACATTGTTTCGGGACTTTCAGATGGTGCTCCAGGCAGTGTAGCTGTAATAACCAGCATACAACAAGTAAAAATTATCTTTTTCATAAATTGATTTTCCTTAACAGTTAATTAAATATGTGTCTTATGCAGCGCCTGTAATCGATTCTTCATAATTTATCTCTCCAGTCAAGTCATCTATACAGATAATCCTGCCTCTGTACGAAAAGAGGGTCTTCCTGTATACGAAGACCCTCTCATTGTGTCTGTTTGATATATTCTGTCGTTTTTCTTTCTTACGAAGAGGATCGCCCCTGTTTAACCGCAATAAAGAGGCAGATTGCAGCACCTCCCCACGTAACAAGAAGACCTGAAATCATCATTATCACTGCTGAAACTTCCATATTTTTCTCCATTTTCCGCTATTTACATAAGGGTACAAAATTTATTTTAGAAATTCCCATAAGTCTGAAATGCATGTTACTCATCATGCCCGGTGGCGTGCAGGTCATGTCCCTCATGTCGAGAAACGACAACGGCAATAATCAAGATA
>CAYOTW010000215.1:0-1603 GCA_964407005.1 Candidatus Woesearchaeota archaeon
TGAATTGGTGTTTTTGCGCCCCCTGGTCCGTTAATTAGTGTCGAAATGCTTTTTTGGGTATGTATACTTGCAAAAAATACAAAAGCTTCTATTTTTTACTTGCATTTAATACCAAGTATTGTATTTTTACATACATGCACCGAAATCATGAAGTTCAGTTACGCGCCTGGAAAGGTGATCCGAACCGAAAACCATTGGTTGTCAGGGGAGCGCGACAGGTGGGCAAAACCTGGTCTCTCAAGAAGTTTGGGCGGGAGAATTTTGCGGCATGCCATTACCTGAATTTCGAGGAGGATGAGAGGCTTGCGGCGCTCTTTGAGCCCGATCTAAAGCCCGATCGAATACTCAATGACTTGCGATTTCGCCTAAACACCAATATCCAGCCTTCCACGGATCTGCTGATTTTTGATGAAGTGCAACGGTGCGGACGAGCGCTGACCAGCTTAAAATATTTTGCGGAGGAGATGCCGGGCATTGCAATTTGCGCCGCGGGATCGCTTCTTGGCGTTACCCTTTCCGATGTTTCCTTTCCAGTCGGCAAGGTGCGTTTTCTTGATCTCTATCCCATGACATTCGCCGAATTTACCAAAGCTCTTCACGAGGATATGCTTCTGGAGCTTATGCAAAACCATACCCCGTGCGAACCTTATCCCCAACAAGCGCATGAACGGCTATGGGAATTATGGAAACGCTACCTGGTTGTGGGCGGTCTTCCGGCGGCGGTGTCCGCATTTGTATCGGAGCACGAGAATCTTTTTATGGCGGTACGGAATGTGCGCGCTATTCAGCTCGACTTGATTGATTCCTATCTTGCCGATGTTGCCAAACACAGCGGAAAAACAAATGCTTTACATATCGAGCGGGTATGGAGCAGCATCCCCGGACAGCTTGCGCGTCAACAGGAAGGCGGCGCGCCACGATTCATTTTCAAAGGCGTCGTGCCGGGCGTTCGCGGATACGAGCGCCTTGCGGGACCGATCGACTGGCTTGATGCAGCCGGGCTAATTCTTCGCACCTCTATTGTCGAAAAGCCATGGATACCTTTGTCTGGCTATGCGGCGGAAAACAAATTCAAACTGTATCTTTTTGACACAGGGCTTCTTGGAGCGCTCGCGGGCATAGATCCTTCGGTTTTTTTGCGCTATGGCTTCGGTTCTTATCAAGGGTATATAGCGGAAAATTTTGTGGCGCAGGAGCTGATCGCCGCGGGAATTCAAAAGCTCTATTGCTGGCAGGGAAGAACCTCGGAAATAGAGTTCCTAATACCGTCGGGCGCCTCGGTGATCCCGATCGAGGTGAAATCGGGCAATGTGGTACATTCGAAAAGCATGGGGGTTTTCGAGCAGCGCTTTTCCCCCGAATTTGCCATCCTTCTGTCGGCCCACAACAGCCGAAAATCAAAAAAGCGTTTATACGCGCCTTTGTATGCCGCGGCAAAGATAAAAGAAATCCGCGATCCGCTCTTGGACTTCCGCGGCTTGCGCTGAGCGATGGTCGAACGCGAAGCCGGTATCCATTCGCCGAAAAAAAATGGTCAAAGCGGGTGGTCAAAGCGGGTCGGGCCTACGGATTTGCTTATAATTCAGTGACTTACAGGGTTCAC
>CAYOTW010000216.1:0-1602 GCA_964407005.1 Candidatus Woesearchaeota archaeon
CGACAGTCACCTCAAGGCCTCGCTCGTGGGACTCAGTGTGCAGGTTCCGGTACACGCAGTTGGCTTGGTCCTCGGGACTTGGCAGTCGATCTACTTTTGCGAATTCGACGGTCCTCGGAGCCGACGCGTGTCTCTCACAATTATTGGCGAATAAGCGTGATTCGCTCGACCTGACGGGCGACCGGCCACATTCCGTACTCCCACAGGCGAAGCACCGTAGCGGTGCAAAGGCGAGGTGGTGATGGGTTGCCGGTTGATGCGAGTCATACTTTATGTTTCTGCCCTGTATTGTCCGTTATACGGGGAATCGGAACTCCGTTACGCGCTTGAGTTGCATCGTATTCCGATGAACAGTCGGAGCGTGGCCATGGGGGATCTGGGCGTTACTCTTCCTTACAGCGGAATTTGCGCGATCAACAATCCTTCTCTAGCCTCCTTTTGCGAGAATAAGTCGGTATGGGTAGAGGGAGCACGTCTCTACGGCGGGCTTTCGGATATCGGTGTGGTCTCTCTTGCCGCACCCGTTCAGGAGAGATTGAATCTGGGCCTTCATTACCAGGGTTTTTTCTCCGGCGATATCAAGCAGTATGACTCCCTGCCCGGTACCTATGAACAACGCCTTTTGGACCATGACCTGCGCCCCGACGAGAATTCGAGTACGGGTGTATTTCACAACAACCAGAGTACTATTCGAATCTCGGTGGCGCGGCTTTTCTCGCTTCCGACCCCCCGGCCGTCGGGATTCAGTTTGCCCTTTGTCCTTGATGTAGCAGGAGGTCTGAACTTCAAGTATCATTGGCAGACAATGAACCCGGGAGATCAGGTGTACGTGGGGATGAATGTCAATGTCGATCTCGGGCTTGCCGTGCGGCTGGGGTTTGACTACAGCTTGAAAGAGAAGAAGCTCAGTCGCCAAATCCTCCTCAGTGCCGCAATTCATGATGTCCTTCCTACACGGGTAAACTGGCTTGGTTCGTATCTGAATTATGTCGAGGAGACTCAGAGCGAGGGTCGGTACGGAATCGCTTACATTGACGAATCGGGAAGGTTCTATGCCGATTGGACCGTGGCGGTCGGCATGAGTCTGCAATATGAAAACCCGGTACAGTTCGGGATCGAGGCCGAGTTCTGGGATGTCGTAGCACTACGCGCCGGGCTTAACGGAAATGTCCCGTCTATCGGTGCGGGGGTGCGTATCGGCCCGATAGCAATCGACTACGCTTTTACCTTTGATGCGCTAGCTTACACGCCGCTTCGTCTGGCGCTGGGGTATGAGTTTTGACTAGTAAGTCGGTGCCCTGCCTTCCTCAGATTTTCCGACCTTTGGTTGCCAAGGTCGGAGGCACCGCACTTTGGATGCGTCATCAGCAGTGGCGGATGGGAAAGTGAATGCTGATTTTGCGCTTCGCGGAAGTGACCTCACCCCCTTTGTCCCCCTCTCCGCCCGGAGATGGGGAAGAAGTCCTCACAGATCAATTGTCCTTTGCGGGAGTGAAAGTCCGGTTGTTTCATATTCTTTAAAGTCTCAATTTGTCAGGCATTTCTTGAGCGATCGTTCAGTGCCGCCGCCGTAGACCTCGGGATGCTTGGGCCTGCCTGTTT
>CAYOTW010000217.1:0-1594 GCA_964407005.1 Candidatus Woesearchaeota archaeon
TACCAAGCTCGAGTCGTCCACCTTGATTTCCTCGGTTCGGAAACTCCCATTGCCAGGCCAGATTGACCAGCTCGTAGCCCGAAGACGGCTCTTCCTGGTTCGTGTCCGACACGCGGTCCTGGTCGGCGTACGTGACGGCCTCGATGCTGAGCGCCCAGGTGCGTCGTTGGTAGCGAACGGCTGTGACGGCGTTTAGCGGGGCCACCCTAAAGATCTCGTCATCGATGTCGCGGCGTTGTCCGCGCACGTAGTTGATGACGCCTTCCAATTGGAGATTGGTCGTAAGGCGAATTGCCCAGGGCATATCAAAGCCTGCAAACTCCGCCTCGACATTGCTGAAGATCAAGGGCGCAGGATCCCCGTTCGCGCTGCTCACGGTGATCACGACCGGATCCTGGGCGGGTGTACCTTGAATATAGTCCTGGACCCGTCGATAAAAGAGCCGGGGGGCGGCATACACGTTAGAACGGCGCCATTCGGCCCCAAGCTCAAGCTGGTAGGACACCTCGCTGTCGAGGGTGACGTCACCTACGTAGCGCTTGCCGTCGGCAAGCCCTGCGGTGGATTCGAGCGGTAGCCAGATGTAGCGCTCTTGAAAGCTGGGCGCGCGGGTCTTACGCGCCACGCCGAGCTCGAGCTCTAAATCCGGTCGTGCCTGCAGCCCCAACTGTACCACGGCATCGACATTATTATCGGTACGCTCGCGATCGGCGGCGTTGAAGCGATCCCGCAATACCTGGACACCGCCTGGTTGGCGCGCCGGCGTTCCGTCGACAGGACCTGCACGGCTGGTGACGCGCGTGTAGCGCAGGCCGAGTTCGCTGGACCAGGGGCCCCCAAGCGACCCGCGCCATTCGGCATACCCGCCAAAGCGGTTCCGTTCGACCCGCGAAAAGTTGTTCACGAAAAAATCCGGATTGTCCGGGCTGAAGATATCGGCGTCATTGCGGGCGAAATTGCCATCGACGCCAAGCTCTAAGTCACCGGTTCTCCAGGGATTGAGAAGGCTCAGTTTATAACTCGTGCTCCGACTCTCGGCAAGACTGAAACGCCGTCGTTGCGGATTCAATGGCGGACGAAGGCTAAAGTTATCCATGCGATGGTCCACTACGCTATCCGACAGCTCGAGCGTGAGTGACCGGGCGCCGAGCTGGGCCACGTAAGTCCCGCGGGCGATGTCGGTGTCGACGAAGCGGATATCCATGGGAAGCGATGGGGTGCCGGAGTTGCCGGTTTCGTTTCGAACATAGCCTAGGTCCAGGCTGTGCCGTGCGGTCTGGAGTCCGTAGCCAATTTCAAAGATACTGCGTTCGTACCCTGTCGTGTCGATGGTGCCATCGCCAAAACGCAGGTCGTCGCCCTCGTCGCGGCTGCCCCCGATCTGAAGCCGGTGGCGTTCGTTCACCAAGCCAAAGAGGCCACCGATCGAATAGCCAGAATCCGCATCATGGTAGATGCCCGATACATCAGCGGCCAATCCAAAGCTGTCGTCGACCCCGAAATCCAGGTCGCGCGTTGTGGCGGTGACGGTGGTGCCTAGCGTCTCGAGCCCGGAGCTTACCGGGGCGATCCCGCGGTGAAGCTCCAAAGAGTC
>CAYOTW010000218.1:0-1591 GCA_964407005.1 Candidatus Woesearchaeota archaeon
CACACCACGCACCGGGTACACCCCGGAACAGCCGCCCGCCTGCGCTCCGGGATCGGCTCTTCGCAGTCCGTGCAATAAAACGCACTCTCTGTAGGGGCGACCGGCCGGTCGCCCTTGCGGGCGACTTTCAGCGCCTGGGCCAAAAACCGGTCATTGATGATCTGGGCGTTGTCTGCTTCGTCTATTTACTGCCTATCCCTGCATGCTTTCAGCTGTTCGGTGATCCACGCCTCGTATTGGTACCGGTCCTGGAGCCACGCCGGGGTGACCTCGTAATTGCCGTTTTCCAGCGCCCGGACCTGCCGGTCGGCCGGGATGACCACCGTCTCGGCCTCCCGGACGCGCCGGGATGCGCAGGCGATCAAAAGCACGGCTGATATGATCAGTATCGCGATCTGCCAGCGCGCGGTCGAAACGGGCAATTTGTCGGTCATAGGGCGATCCTTTCTTCTGTTCTGTCAGCCAGGCGATGATCAGCGGCACTAAAACAGCCGCCAGGTGGATCACGGCGGCGGTCATATAGGCTCTTTTATTCCGGTGGCGCCTACGTTATTCAACCGGGCCAGCAAGGCTTCCACGTATTCTTCGGCCTCCCGGTGGGTCAGCTTCGGGGCGGCCTTCAATACCTGGGCCACGGCCGTATCGAGCTTTTCATAGCCGGTCATTTTGATATCCGACGATTTCAACCGCTTGGCGGCGTACTCCTCGGCCAGGGAGATCCCTTTGAGGGCTGCCCGCTCGATGGCCTCTTCGTTGTCCAGGAGGATCTCCAGATCGTATTTTTTCCCCACCTTCACCACCGCCCACCCCACCAGGGTCATCAGCGCAGCGGTCAGAAACGGAAAGACCACCCCTTCCATAAACCCGGCCACCGCCCCGGAAAGCGGGGTTCCCGCCAGAGCGGGCAACGGCGCGAGCAGCACGAACAACATCAGCGAAAAACAAATGGCGAGCATCGTGTAGACTAAACCTCTCATCGAACTATCTCCTTTACGTTTGCGGCCCGTAGGGGCGACCGGCAGGTCGCCCTCATGCCTTTTCGATTATTCCAGCCGGTTCAACCACCCCGGCAGATACAACGGATTCAGCTTCTTAAAATGCCCGTAAGCTTCCCCCTTCAGCGCCGCCAGCAACGCCACCGGATACGGGCATTCCCGGAGCACTTCCAGGGTAATCGGCCCGATGACCCCGTCCACGGCCAACGGTTTCCCGCCGATGATCCGGGCGATCTTCTCCCGCCAGGCCGCCCGCCGGCGCACCGGCACTTCGGTTGCGCAAACAGCATTGACCGCCCGCTGCAGCATGCGGATGGCCGTTGACGGCCCGCACATCACCCCTAAATCGAACAGGCGAATGGCCACTTCCGGGCGGATCGCGGCGACCTGGTCGATTTTCGGGGCGCGCCAGAAATCGCACTTGTAAATGCGCGCGGCCTTTTTTTCGGTAAGGTTGCGGATGTCGATGGATGGATAAGAACGGGCGGTGATCCCGTATCTGGTCAGCCCGCCGGGGTCATCCGGATCATCGGTGATCCGGGCGGTCTCCCAGGCCAGGGTTTTTGCGATAGCAACGGAAAAGGCGGCTTTTGCGG
>CAYOTW010000219.1:0-1591 GCA_964407005.1 Candidatus Woesearchaeota archaeon
TAAAGATACACTGATGGTTGTGGTTGGAAAATTAAGCGATATCAAGAAAATACAAATGCTGAAACGCTGAATTCCGGAGCAAGCAGATGTCGAAATACCGAAACCCCGTACCCACGGTAGATTGCATTATTTGTCCTGAAGATGACCCCGACCGGATTGTGTTGATACGACGTAAGAATACTCCGTACGGCTGGGCCCTGCCAGGCGGTTTTGTGGATTACGGGGAGTCCCTGGAAACGGCCGCAGTCCGTGAGGCACGGGAGGAGACTGGTCTTAATGTACAGTTAGTACGCCAGTTTCATACCTACTCTGATCCGGGGCGCGATCCGCGTCAACATACGGTGTCGACGGTTTTTATTGCACAGGCCGATGGCGATCCTGTTGGTATGGATGACGCTGCAGAGGCTATGTGGTTTCAAATAGATTCGTTACCCGAGAGTATTGCGTTTGATCACCGTACAATAATAGAAGAGTATCGAAACAACCGGTAACTATCCGCTTTTCTTGGAGAGGGCTTTCTCAAAATACAACTCAATCTTACTTCGTTCGCGGTAATAGATGTTTGTTGTTAACCGCGAGTTCTGTTTAAACGAGCGCAGAGTTACCGAGTGAAAACAGAGCCCGCCGTGTTTCTTAAACTGCTCCACGTTTTGACGTACAGCCGACACAAGATACCGGACAGCCTCACCGACAGGAACAAAGGGGGTCGGCTCCATTGTGGCGTAACGGATGCTGTATGTATTATCCACCTTATACTCCAAACGAAGACCGTCGTTATGGGCCGAACCTGTAAGATCCGCGGGATCGGGACCGGTGATCTCAAGAGATCCATGGTTATCCTGCATTATCCGGTACATCTTCACTGAGCTTTTCTCCAGGTACGAGAAGGGGTTGGTGTTTCTGATATCATCCACAACAAGATGAGAAAAGCGGTAGAGTGAGGAGACGAGCTGTGTTTTATAGGATGCTGGTTTTATTGAGATAAAGAGATTCCGGTTTTCGTTGTGAGTAAAGACAAACACAAATTTGCCGATAGTATCGTAATACGTTGCGATTGCATCCTGCGGTGCGTTATCAATGATGCACTGAATTCTTTGCAGAAGCAGGTCCTTGCCGGGGTACGCGCCATAATCTATGTTGTCTAGCGGTGAGACAGAGAGTGCGGCGGCAAAATTAACGGCGGAATTATAATGAGAGGATTCCACGGTGCCGTCCTTGCAGGTAACAATAACATAGTAGTTATCCATGCGCGTGAGAAAGCGCCGGTTCTCCGCCTTGGACTGTACAATGTGGTCGTAACATTTCTTAAAGATGCGGTAATACTCGCGTACCTTCTCCTTGCTGCTGTCCGGTGCATAAAAGGTACAGACGGTATCAAATGACCAGCCGCTCCGTACGCCGCTTTCGACAACCTGCGGAAGAATCTGTAACAGGGCATCACAGGATTCATACGAATAGTGATACGCCTCGTTCCAGGAGGTGTGGTACAGAAAATCTATGTGATTATCAGAGGTTGCGGTACGGTTGCCGTAGTGCAGGGCAATGAGATTGCGCAGGTTAAAGGCCTCCTGCAGATAGTAGCTGTTTTTCG
>CAYOTW010000220.1:0-1578 GCA_964407005.1 Candidatus Woesearchaeota archaeon
AGAACGGTAAATTCACTTGCCGAATACTACAGCGTTTCATACGTAACAATGTGGCGCGCGGTGGATCTGCTTCGGACAGAAGGGGTTCTGGAAATGAGTCGAGGGCGTGCGGTGACGGCCCCGGAGTATCCCAAAGAAGAGACCGGTCCGAAACCGGCGGTTTCCAAGGTTTCCCGGGAGCTGCGCCGACGAATCGAGCAAGGAAGGTACCGGGCCCGTACGGCTCTTCCCAAATACCGCACCCTGTCCGATGAACTTGGGGCATCATGCAGCACGATCCTCGATGCACTGAAGTACCTCGAATCTCTTGGAGTCTGTCACAAAGAGCGCAATCGATGGTATTCGGGAAATGATTCCGGTCCGGCCCGGGGAACGGCGATCCATAGAACGTCGGTCCCACCTCCGGTTGTTCCGGTTCTCGCGAAGGGACCTTTTGATCGGTATCTCCATTTTTTCTCATCACCGCGCACCTATTCGTTCATGTCGGCCCTCTTCTCCGAGCTTGATGGGAACGGGGTAATGACACAGTTGGTCAGCAGCGATCCAGAGCTTCCTTTTGGGACTGTTCGCAGAGGCCCTCACGGTCGCATGACCTACAGGGATTTCATTGTATCGGATCAAACTCGGTTCCTGGGTGCATTGTTGCTGATGCAGCGAAGAGAGGATTCTCGATTCGAAGAGTGGCTTCGATTGTCTTTCGTGCCGGATTTGCCTGTCGTATGGTTCGACATGCAGTCTACCGGTCCCGCGCGGGAACTGCTCACCGATAAGCAACAGGCCAAAAACTTCTATGTCGCCCGATTCCGAGAAGACCATGCGGTGGGAAAAGCCGTTGAAACACTGTATTCGTTGGGGCATCGTATCATAGGGTTCCCCAACTACAAGAAAACGGATCAGGGATGGTATGAGCAGAGGTTTCGATTGGCGGTTGCGGCCGCCGGAGAACTGAGTCCCGAAATCAAAATCATTCCTTCGGACGATTCGATAGCTCTGGAGGAACCACGTACCTATAGATCGGTACAAAAAATTTTTGAAGGAGGTTGCGTATCTCCCGATATCGCACAGGCCGTGCGCCTGGTGGGTATGAGTGAGCAGAGCCGGAAAGCGTTGCGCTGGGAATTGTCTGGAGCGGCGCTATCAGTAGCTTCAGTGCTTACGAAAAGCTCTGTTTCGGCAGTTCTCATACCCAACGACTATGCAGCGGGAGGTCACCTGCGACTGTTTCTGAAGTGTGGTATCGCCGTCCCGGGGGAGATAAGTCTCCTTTCCTTTGATAATTATTACGACCGAAGACATGTACCGGTATCTACCGTTGATTTTGGCGGTGGGAAACTGGGCTACTTCACGGCGCAGATTTTCCTTCGACAGGTTCCGGTCCCTACCGACCGAAAAGGCGTGATTTCCTATGAACCTACGGTTGTGAACAGGGGATCTGTCGGTGTCCGATCTCCAAGGGCGCTATCTCTGGACTCTTTTCTGCAGAGCTGTCGAAATACAAGAACTGTAGAAACCTGATCCGGTAGTCGGAACCTACACAATCCGGAGTGGATAAGGTAAGATCGTGCAACAGCTTACGCA
>CAYOTW010000221.1:0-1574 GCA_964407005.1 Candidatus Woesearchaeota archaeon
TCAAGATACTGAAGGACCGTTTGATTACGGTGGATGGTGCCGCGCAGATAGACGACGCGGGATACCGAGAGAAGGAGATGCATGTCGAGGTTGATATAGAAAAACTGGACAGGTATCATCTGGGGCTTAATGAGATAACAACGGCACTTTCTAACAAGAACATAAACTTTCCCGGCGGTGTTGCAAAAGAGAATAACGAAGATGTGATGATCCGGACAATTGGCGAGTTTCAAACCGCTGAGGAGATTGAGGATGTTGTGATCCGGGCAAACGATATCGGCGAGCTTGTCCGTATTGGCGATGTTGCCCGGGTACAGAACACCTTTGAAGAGGCTGAGGTAATAAACAAGCTCAACGGCAAGAAGTCCATGACGTTGACCATTATGATTAAAGAGAATTACGATATCATCACCCTCGTTGATGATGTTAAAGAGATTATCGAGGATTATGAAACCAATCTTCCTGATACATACGAGGTTGTGCTGACCGATGATTTTTCCAAGTATGTACAACGGCGTCTCGATGTACTGAAGGGAAACGGTCTTGTTGGTATTATTCTGGTTGTACTCTCCCTCTTTGTTGCGCTTGGCTGGAGAATCTCTCTTGTTACCTCTATCGGGCTTCCAATTGCCTTTGCCGGCACCTTCTGGATGATGGGTATCTACGATGTCTCGATAAACCTTATCTCCATGTTTGCCCTGATTATGGTCCTTGGTATGCTGGTAGATGATGCTATTATTGTTTCGGAAAATATATACCGGCATCTTGAGCATGGAGAGAAGTTAAAAAACGCGGTTATTACGGGAACTGCCGAGGTTATTTTCCCGGTTGCCGGTACAATACTGACAACAATAGCAGCGTTTGCCCCGATGCTCTTTATCGGCGGCATAATGGGAAAATTCATGTGGGCGCTGCCGGCGGTTGTGTCTATCGCGCTAACCATGTCGTGGCTTGAGTCCATGCTGATACTTCCGTCGCATATATACGATATGGAACGGAAGTCGGAGCAGTGGAAACAGTCGCTGCTGCGCCGTTTCGGGTTTCTTCCGTTTGCAAAGAAAAAGGATCAAGGTTTCAAGGAACAGAAACAGTCCCTTGAGGTTACCCGGCCGAAGAAAATGGACGAGGTTCGTCACAGCCGTTTCAGGATCAGACGACGCTACATTCGTGTGCTTGCGGTGGTATTGCGGCATAAGATCAAGTTTCTTGTTGCTATCAGCCTTGTGTTGATACTTACTATCGGCTTTGCTGTAAAGTTTGTAAAGTTTGATCTCTTTCCCGGCGGTGGTATTGAAACGTTTGCAATCCTCGCCGAGGCCCCTGCGGGAACCTCGTTGGAAAGCATGGAGAAAAAGATTGCAAAGATAGAGGCGGCAATTGAAGAACTCCCCGATGAGTATGTTGAAAGTTATATCTCCCGCACCGGCATCCTGCAGGAAACGGAGATGGACCCCGATACCAAGACCGGCTCAAAGTACGGATCTGTTATTGTCAATCTCTCCTCGTTTCATAAACGGCGCAAGCTTGATGACGATGCGGATGCACAGGCGGTGATGGACAGATTGCGCGACATG
>CAYOTW010000222.1:0-1571 GCA_964407005.1 Candidatus Woesearchaeota archaeon
ATCGGTATCAAGAGTTACTTTGTGATTCTCTTGGTCAGCAGTCAAAATTCTATAGGCGTGATTGAAGTCCTCGCATTTGAAGGTCTGTTGAGGATGATTTGATGCAGTGTAATCTTTTTTGAAAAGAGCGATCACGTATTTGCCGGGGAGATTTTTGACATTCGTGTCGGGGCTGAGCCATACGGTGCGTTTGCCGTCATAGCCACCCCCGGTTCGGCCTGTATTAACATTAAACGTGGTATACCATTCTGACTCTTTCCTGCGATATCTTGTCTCCGAAAGCGACGGGCATTTGCTGCTCTCCTTCATCTCTTTCAACGCACCGGTAACGGATTTGACGTAATCACGTTCATACTCAACCGTTATGGTCTTGCCTTCGGGGGTTGTCACAGTTTCAAGATTGTAGAATATGCCGTCGACAGCATCACCCTTGGAGTCGGTTTTCCTGAACCCCCAGTAGTCGGTTTCTGCTTCGTGATTCCAGTGTATACCGAAATTTTGATAAGTAAAACTATATGGCAGAGAGTGTGTGCCCGCTTTGATATTTACCTTGTCTAAGGTCAAGCGTCCTTGTCCCCCCCCACCCTCTTCATTTATGCTGTTGAATGTTTTCTTGGCTAGGGTATATGAATGGTCGAAATCTACCTTTCTATACGGAACCGCATTGTCTAAATTAGTGTGGCGTATTTCTGGAAAACGTGATTTGGAGTACCATTCTATAGAAGTAAGCTTGCGCACGCGCTCTTCAATGCGGTGCTTGGCCTCAAAAGACTGCCAGTCGAATTCCTTAATCTTCACCCATCCAGTCCATGTTTCTCCCACTTTCGCAAAGGGTTTGCCACGCCCATCCCAGCGTTGCTCGGTATTAAATTTTAGAAAATCCGTCGTTGTTTCTATTGAGCTTAGATAGGTTATTTCTCGTAGCCCCAGTTGAAAAGAATGGAGGGGATCTGTTTGTTCATCACAAGTAACTGTTCTGGTGCCGTACCACGGGTCGCGCCAGGGATACACGACCTTATCGGAGGTTTCGTCATACTTGTACCTCAGGGTAACCCAATAGCCTAAATCTCCATCGTGGGGTAGGACCGATTCCTCAAAATCCCAAGAGGGATTCCGTACCTTCTTCTCATAGTCGGGGCCGGTAATTGCTGTCAGGAGCCAGGTGTATGCATGCGTTCCCAAATCCTCTCGCAGTGCTCCAGGAAATGTACCTTCCTCATAGTCTGCTTCTGTTTCAGGGTAGCCTGGGGGGAAATGTAAGGGTGTATCATAAAGGGAACTAACGCTGATTCGCTGGAGCGAATACAGAGGCTTTGTGAACCAATATGCAGTCCCATCCTGCCGGGTTACAACGAATCCAGTAATCCGGTATTGGTCTTCGGTTGTCTGGCCAAAAATCGGGACTATACGGGTTCCGCAAACTTCTAGCGGAACTTCGGAGCCGGACGTGCAATCAATGTTTTTCAGGCTTCCTCCGCCCGCATCCACCAGGTTCAAAGAATTCTCGTCGGTCATTTTGAAGACCATGCCTTCATGGAGGTACGGCGAGAAGGCGTCTTGATTTGTGTTAT
>CAYOTW010000223.1:0-877 GCA_964407005.1 Candidatus Woesearchaeota archaeon
CCTTTGCATTTGATGATATGATATTTATTGATGATTATGACAAAGATGGTTATGCTAAATCTAGGAAAATGATAGATGATGGATTTAAAATATTTTTATGGGATAAATTTTTAGATGACCATTCTGAGTTGGTTAAACATTTTAATCGCAGTAAAAAAGTTGATATAACAGATGTTATTACTACTTCACAAAATTATGCTATACCGTTAAAATCATTTGCTCAATACTTTTCAAACGATATTTATGACTTATATTATTTATGAAAAAATTAGCACCAAATATATCATTTAAATTGGATTTAAGTGATTTAAAACCAAAAGATTTAACATTTGATATTGACTTTATTGAAAAGAAAAAACCAAAAGTGGTAAATTTAAAGAAAATCAAAAAGGGTTTATTTTAATGAAATTATATCTTTCAAAGGATAAAACACGTTTTTTAATAGATGATGTTGATTTAGAACAAGGTTCAAATTTACAAGAATACTTGACTGTGACAGTTCCATATTTACATGTACTTAAAAGAAAATATCCGCACAAATTTGACCACTGGGATGGTAAAAAAAGATTTATAGAAAATATGCAAATCCCAAAGGGATTATGGCATGAAGTATATATATTTTGTAAAACAAATGATATACCATTAGAAATATACGGATTGTCAAAGTTAATGGATAATAATTTTGATTTTGATAAATTTAAAGAGTTTTGTTTAAATCTTTTTAAAAATCATCCGATATATACACCATACGATTACCAAATAAAAGCAGCCGCGAAAATAATAAAAAATAAATGCACATACCACAATCCACAGAATATAGTTTATATTTTAAATAAATCAATAATGAATTCTGGATTCCGTCTCAAGAATATGCTTG
>CAYOTW010000223.1:887-1567 GCA_964407005.1 Candidatus Woesearchaeota archaeon
AAAATAATAAAAAATAAATTTACGCAATCTGAGATTGCAACAAGTGCTGGTAAAACACTTATTGCATACATGATTTTTATGTGGCTAAAATCAATGGGGTTAAAACGACAATTGATTGTAGTACCAAGATTAATATTAGTAGACCAATTAATAGAGGATTTTGAAGATTACTCAAATGGTACTTTAAAATTAACATATCAGGAAATAAGTGGTGGTAAATCAAAATTAAAAAAAGATGTTGACTTTGTTGTTGGTACATACCAATCTTTAGTAAAGTTACCAAAAAGTTGGTACAGTGAAATAGACAGTTTATTTGTTGATGAATGTCACAATGCAAAATCTTCGTCGATAAAAAAGATTATACTATCAATGGATAAACATCTTGATATAAAATACGGAATGAGTGGAACAATTGATACAAAAGAACGTAAAATATTATTAAATACGCAAAGTTATTTAGGTCCAGTTATACAAAATATTACACCTAAATTTTTAATGGATAATAATTATGTAGCAGGTGTAAAAATAAAAGCATATCGTTTAAATTATTTATCAGAAGAATATAAAAAAATGTTACAAACGGTTCGCATACAAAAAAGAGATGCCGCGTCAGCAGCCTTTTCTTTAGAAAAAGATATAGTAAGAAACAACGAGATGCGATTTAAATTTGTGGTTGATAA
>CAYOTW010000224.1:0-1566 GCA_964407005.1 Candidatus Woesearchaeota archaeon
CCGATATCGGTATCGGTGCCGGTTACAAAATAGCCGGCGGATTCAGTATTCATAGGTTTCCTGCCCATGGTATGGAATATGTCCGGATACTCGGTTATTCATACTGTCTGTTCTTCCTCTTCCAGTCTTGTCGGTGGCAGTGCGTACCAATTGTCTTTGCTGGTTAATTAGTGTCTGTCCGAAAACCCTCGTTCATCGAGTCCCGATAATAAATCGGGAAGATGAACTCCCCGTTTCGGGGCGAAAATGGGCACCTTCCCGATATGCATCGGGACTCGGCGTCCATTTTCGGTAGTTTTCGGACAGACACTAATTAAAATGTTTTATCCTTACTTTCTTCTTTGCGGGCTACTCCCAGGAGATAATTATACTGGGCGAGTACCCCCGTACCGGTTCCGCCCATTGTTTCGCAGTCACGGGCAAATCCTGCGAGCACTTGGCGAGACAGGTGCGTTCCGGCATGCGCGGTGCTTCCGATGGCGCTCAGTCCGCGAAGGAAAGCCATTCCAGTTGCATAGTGATCGGTCTCGATTCTCTCTTCCGAGTGTATGATTGTAAGTCCACACTCCTCGACGGCCTTGATATATTCGGCTCTCCTGCAGTAGCGTACCGGGGGTTGTATACCATATCGCTTTTGCACCTCTCGAAGCGCAACGAGAGTACCTTCGAGAAGTATACCAAAGGCAAAAATACCACCTGGTTTGAGAATCCGTGCGGCAGGCTGTGCCGAAGTACAGGGTTTGGAGAGCCATTGGGCGCTTGAAGATAGAACAACCCCGTCCACCGAATCGGTGGCCAGCGGAAGGGCCGTCATATCCGCTTGTACGGCGCCGGCGGCGAATTCATAGCGCAATTTGCCGGAATTGAGAGCGTCAAAGGAGATATCCACCCCCAGCAATTGTCCATGAATACCGGCCTTCTTGAGTATCGGATAGAGAACTCCGGTTCCGGCCCCTATATCGGCAATCACTTTACCGCTCAAATCCTTGAAAGACGGGTGTTGGACCAGTCGAGTCAGGGCACGCTGCTGCACATGGGCGTGAGCCTGATAGCGAGTCGCTTTGGCGCCGAATGCTCCACCGACATTCGACAGGAATCGGTCCTTTTTCATTGGCGATAATCCTCGGTGTGGTACATTCGCTTTGATAGCGCACACCCGAATTCATGTCTGATTCACTCCCGACCACGTCCCGCTGCGTGAACACCGGAGCAAAATAGTCTGTTGTGGCGTTTGAGTCAATGTCGCCCAGCCCCGGTCTGCTCCGTGGGCCGGCAGTGTCGAATGCCTCAATCTTCGAACGGATTGCATAGTGTTGCGAAGCGACACCGAGGAGTCTGGGAATAATGAATACTGCCTCCTCATGAATCGTGCGGAACAGCTCTTGCTATAGGTAGCATCTCGAAGTTATCTTGAAATGCTCGCGGATGCATTTTCGTGTAAGGCCCTTCGAAAACCGTATTGATCGGATGCAGAGGGTGGGAAACCGGTACTGTTCTTTTTAGGGAAAATAGAAATGAAAAGCGAATTGGCAAAGAAGCATCAAGGCAAACGGATCGGTATGCTTG
>CAYOTW010000225.1:0-1561 GCA_964407005.1 Candidatus Woesearchaeota archaeon
GGTCACGCTTGCACTGAGCAGCGTCGAAGTGACCAGGTCTCGACAGAGCAATGTTCTACCAACCAGGCCTCCGGGCGCATGCCTCCACAAAAAATAAGGAGCACACCGCGAAAATGCAAATCACCACTCGGTCCCCCCCCAAAGAAAAAGCACCCCGAAATGGGAAAACCTTCCGGAAAGAAACTATTTTCTCTGAAAGCGTGCATATACCCTCCACAAGACAAGAGAAATGCATTGATGCACCGAATTTCACGCCTCTGTCCTGTTTAGTGTAAGAAGACGCCGATTATTTTCTAAGAATTACTCTTTCAGCACCCTGGAATATCCTATGCATTAGTTCACGGCACAATGGGAAAGAATCGCAAGGGATTTGTGGACGGCCTGAACGTGGCTGCCTTCAGCCGGATTATAGGTGTTGAACCCTGGTTCACCAACCCATGCGGATACACATATATACAGCACATGCATGGCGTTCAGGGAAGAGAATACGTGATGTAAATAGTCATTCGGTTGTTATTACAGGTTACAGATTTGAAGAGGGTAAGAATTGTCCGACCGAGAATATGAGAGTCTATTATTATGATTCTCTTCTTCCAAAGGAAAAGAATCCTGCATACATTAGCTATAGGGCGCTTGTTCAGAATGGCTCCAAAGAAGCAAGGCCAGATGGACCTTGGAATACATCTTTGGTACTTGAGAAGGGACCCTATTGGTATAGCAAAGAATAGGTGTTTGTACAATAACAAAGGCAAGAGCAATGTCGAAAGAATCGATGTCGTCGCGAAAAGTATTCATCTCATTTTTCTATATTCCCTTTTTTCTTGTGGCTATATTTGTGATGAATGGTCATGCCGAAGACTTTGCTTCCCTCGCACCGGCCAGCAGTATAATTGAACAGGCTCTAAACGGTTACGCATCTGCTTACGGTTTGGATCGAACCAAGTTGAGCGCTGGCACCCAAGGAATCTTGGAGGCCCCCTACATAGAATGCGATGAGCTGAACGAAACTGAAGACCTTTCTGCCAGGTTCTTGTCAAGAATTCAAGCCGGAGAGTCTTTTGGATGGCTCTTCCCGGTATACCTAAATGGGACACCTTGGGGGGAAGTTTACATTAAATGTAATCAATCGATTTGTGAACCAGATGGTGGATCGAACGGTCCCAGCGTGGGAAGCGCGATGTACGCAGAAATCATCGAGCTTTGGATTGAGCAGAAAAATGCCACAGTGCTTATGTTCGGATGCTCTAAGTGCATGCGTTTGATTCACATACCAAACGTGGACGGCACCAATCTGACGCCCATCTCAGACGGCTGTGCACCAATGGTGGAGGAAAACTACCCGAGTATTCGCAAGTCGCAACTGGAGATCTATCTCTCGCAGTTCGGGGAGCTTACTACTGAACAACGGAAACAGAAAATCCTTGAGTTTTTCAGTGGTGATAAACCGGGCTTAAGCAAAACCCAGCTCCAGCAGAGCACCCTCAATAAACTAAACCATGTTGGTGATATTCGAGAAAACATCATGAAGCATCACCAAATATATAATCGATAGTTTGAGTGC
>CAYOTW010000226.1:0-1560 GCA_964407005.1 Candidatus Woesearchaeota archaeon
CGGATTTGCTCTCTTTTTATATCTGTCGATCGCCCTTTTTTCCTTTGCCGGGGCCAAAACTAGAGTTTTGACCGAAGTCGAGATCGGCCAATTGTCGTTCCCACGTACCAGGTTTGGGAACTCAAAAGTGTCTTTCTGGTATCCCCTTACTCCATTTGAGGAACACGCATTGCTCAGCGCGTCGAAGGCCAAAAACAATGATCCGAAAGCTCTTTTCGCACTTGCGCTCTTTGCCTCGGGTACGGTTCGAGATATCGAAACATTCTGGAGGTTCGAAGCCCGCATAGACTCTTTCGTACAGAGAGTAAGTCCACTGATTGATTCAAAATCCTCACCGAGCGAGAAAGGACGAGCGCTCTTCACCGAAATGTGCGACTCATTTCTGGGATTACGTAACGAGAAAAAAACGGACAACTACTCTTTTGATGAAAGTGCCGTCGCGGAAATATTCAAATCGGGTAAATACAACTGTGTCTCCTCGGCGATTCTCTATGTTATCTTGGGGCGCCATTTCGGCCTGGAGACGTACGGTGTTCAGATTCCCTCACATGTATTCGCAATGATTCGAACCCGGGAGAACAATGAGATCGAGATTGAGACTACGTTGGAAAACGGTTTCGATGTGGAGCATGACAAGGATTTCTTCGACCGTCAGTCCCGGTCCTGGTTCCGATCCCGAGGGCTACCACAATCTACCCACCGGGACTATCTGAGTAGAAACATTCTAACACCCTATGAGCTTGTATGCCAAAACATGATAAACCAGCATACCGCCCCCGATCGCCTGAAGGCGCTCGATCGACATCGACTTTACGAAGCTCGGGGATATCTCATGCCTGAAAGTCGCAGTTGTGTTTCCTCGATGCTCAACGTATATGTTTCCGAATTTACGTATCTGCTTAACTCTCAGGACACCACCACCATGGTGCGGTTTGCCGACGAGATCACGCCCAATATCTCCCGCATAGCGAATCACCACAAAGACGACAAAGATGTCCTGGAACTACTTGAACCGGTACAATTGTCCCTGAAATACGCTTCGCTTCTTAAATCCGTCGACAGCGACTTTTCCTATCCGTTCGAGTTGGTGAAAGAGCAAAAAGCGACAGGCACCCCGGTTTCTCTCCTGAAATTCCAGGCGGTCCTGGCTGTTTGTTCACCGTATCTTATACAAATGACCGAAACCGGCGAATTCACACGGGCGGTGGCACTTCTCGATTCCTTGAGTGCCCTGGGCGAATACGACTATCTTCTCGACTCCCGTTACCTTTTTGCCTATACGTCCTGGATGCACCTTCTGTGGCGGGAAGAAAACTGGAAACAGGTCCTGGAGGTGTCCCGGTTGGCACTCTCATACGCCGAACCCAAAAAACAGCGAGACAATGTACTGACAAACATAGACGGCGCGTACAGTAACTATGCCAACACCTTCATAAAGAAACATGATTACGACAGCGCACTGGTTATTCTCGAGTCATGTCTCAACGAATCCGATTCCTATCGAATGTGTAAAGATACACATGACAAGCTCAAGAAATTCATCGAGCTTCGTAAATAGTG
>CAYOTW010000227.1:0-1557 GCA_964407005.1 Candidatus Woesearchaeota archaeon
ACAGCCAATATGGTTCAATCCGTATTTCGCTCCCGATCAGGCGATGATCCCGGAAATATTGATTATTCCTGAAAAAGTAGCGCCAAATGGCCGCATCAAAATGTACTTCGGGTATTCCCTTAAGGCTCCGCCGATTTGAAGAAGACGAGGGCTGAGACGGCTTTCCCTCCCCTGTGACGGTTGGGGCCGAAAATCCTATAATGATCAGAATGATACTAAAAAAGCGATTCATTCGTATTCACTTTGCGAAAAGGTGTCCAACAAGCCGCGTTCCGGAATTTGATAATGCTTTCTCGGAAGCGGCTTGGTTCAGATTGCAGTCATTCCAGAAATCCCGACGGGAGTAGCTTGTGCGAACCATTCTGCTCTCGAGCCGATTCGGTGTGGAACACTTCATCGGTATGGGTTATTTTATGACGACTTACAGAACCAGAAAAATAGCGTTTTCCCACCGGCGGGCGTTCATATCCTCCGGAACTACAATACAGAAAAAACATGGTGCAAAACCGCCGCATAATAAATAGAATACCCTCAGTTCGAACCCGAAACCTGTGTTGCTCCGTTCTGCTGCTAATTCTTGTAGCAGTTGGTACGGTTCATTCGGTTGTGGTGTATACCGACGTAAGTACCCGTGAACTCACTATCGGCGATCGAGTCAAATTTACCGTATCGATTGTTGTGCCGCCGGAATCCCGGGTCATTCCTCCCGAAACCGAAAATGGGTTCGGCTCATTTGTTGTAAAAGACTGGCGCGAGGAACGTTCTTCGCTGAAAAACGCCGACAGTGTATCGTTTGAGTATATCATAACGAATTATGAAGTCAAGCAGTGCTCGATCCCCGCACTCCCCTTTTTGCTGCCTTCATCCGGCATTCCAGACACCGTCTATTCCGACACGATTCCCATGATGATCCGCTCGGTCATAAATACCGATTCGGCCGCCGTCAGGGATATAAAAGCGCCGCTCTCCGCCGGAACTCCGTCGCTGTGGTGGCTGTGGACCGGTATCGCGCTGGTGGTCGTAGTCGGATTGATTTTTCTCATCCGCTACATCGTGATGAAGAGACCGACTTCCGAGGCGATAATTCCCCCCAAACCGCCGTTGGAAGAGGCGATGGACGCTCTGAAACAGCTTGATGCAAAAGAGCTTATCGAGCAGGGATTATTCCGGGAGTACGTCTTTGAGATTTCCGAGATCCTGAAACGATACATAGGAAGACGGTATGACTGCAATGCCGCCGAATTCACCACGGATGAGATACTTGCCTGGTTCCGGGACACCACGTTGGTACCCGAGGAATCGAGAAAATCGGCTATCTGGTTCTTCGAGACCACCCATCCTGTTAAATTCGCCGGTGTTGTGCCCGACCGAACAACAATGAATCATCTTCGAGAGCAGACCGTCGGATTCCTATCCCAAACCCGGCCTAGACCCGAACCCGAAAAACAAACGGATCGTCCCTTACAGGCTTCCACCGCCGAACAGCCGGAAGGGGGCATGCGATGAGACTTCGGAATCCGGAGTTTCTGTTCCTGCTGCTGATATGGATCCCTATGG
>CAYOTW010000228.1:0-1557 GCA_964407005.1 Candidatus Woesearchaeota archaeon
GGTGCAGATCAGCGATACAGGGGAGTTGGCCGCCATCGTGCGCGATATCCTCGAAAAGCACCCCGACCAGGTGGCCCAGTTCAACAGCGGCGCCGAGAAGGTGCTCGGCTACTTCGTGGGCCAGGTGATGCGCGCCACTCAGGGCAAAGCCAATCCGAAATTGGTCAACGAGATTCTGCGTTCGGAAATGCAGAAGATGTAACAGGAATTTACGCCATCGTGCTACAACCGAAACAATGCCGCACTACAACCGAAGAATCCTACGTAACTACTGCCATGCGCATCGCGGAACTCGCCGCCGACAAGAAGGCCCACGATATTCGCGCATACAACGTACACGGCATGACCCTCCTTACCGATGTTTTCGTGCTGTGTACGGCGACCAGTCAACCGCAGATGAAAGCCGTGGCCAATGCAATTCGCGAAGGCATGCGCGAGGCCGGTGTGGCGCCGCAAAACACGGAAGGCAATCACCGGGGCACGTGGCTGCTCATCGACTACGGCGAGGTCATCGTACACATCTTTCGCGAAGAGGCGCGTGCCTTTTATGATCTCGATGGACTCTGGGGCGATGCCCCGGAAATCGCATTTGTTCAGGAGCAATAGACCGTCCGCGGAGACCAACGCCTCATGGCAGAAGACCAATACACACCCGATCGCTCGCGGCTGTACCACTACAAACTCGACCGCATCCTCGGCCAAGGGGGTACCGGCCGCGTTTACCGCGGCATCGACACGAAAAAGGGCGCGGTGGTCGCCATAAAACTGTTTCACGATAACTTCTTCCGCAATCGCATGCACTTGCGTGACCTTACCCGGGGCGCCAAGCTGTTCAAGAAGTTCAAGCACGACAACGTGGTTCAGATCTACGACTTCCTCGACGGCGAGGATGGCCGCTGCATGGTCATGGAGTACGTGGATGGCCCAAACTTGCGCTGGTACATCCGGAATCGCCCCTGGAACCTCCAGGAACGGCTCATCATCGTGGCGCAAATCTGCAACGGCCTGCAATATCTTCACGATAATGATTGCATTCACCACGACTTCAAGCCGGCCAACGTACTGTTTACCCGCAAGGGCGTCGTGAAAGTGGCAGACTTCTCGCTCTACGGCAGCCACTGGTTGCTGGAGCTGCTGGACAAAGGTGGCACGGAACAGGTCACCCCCATGTTCGTCGCCCCCGAGTACCTGCGCAAAGAAAAGGTGACCGCCCGCGGCGATCAATACTCGCTGGGCGTCACCATGTACATGATGTTCACCGACCGCGTCCCCTTCCCCGTGGATAATCTGCAACAGCTATATATGTGTCACTTGCGCGTTAATCCCACGCATCCCCACGAGGCCAATCCGCAGTGTCCTCAGGAATTGGGGGATATTATCATGCGGCTCCTCGAGAAACACCCTGAACAACGCTTCAGCGACTGCGACGAATTGCGTATCGCCCTCGCAGATATCGGCAAGAGCCGTATCTGAATCTGATTGCTCCCGCCCTGTAAACGACAATCCAGAACTTTACAAACCCCCTCTAACATGGGCTGCGCCCACAACCCAAGGCGC
>CAYOTW010000229.1:0-1553 GCA_964407005.1 Candidatus Woesearchaeota archaeon
ACACTTTTTCGATAACTCCGTCAGACCCGGCGTTAGATACCTCTATGCGGTTGCGGGTGTAGATACGGCCGGCAGGGAAGGCGATATACATCTGTCCACCGACAATTCGATATCATCGTATATGACCGCCATCTCGTTCCGGAGTTTCCCGACGGCAATGGTACTCAAGCCGGACATGTGGCACATGACCGGAACGGGTAGAACCGATAGTATTTTGGTCGGGAGACTTATGACGGCGTACGAATGGGACGATCACAAGGAGCCGAGTAAACTGCTCGACGGCTATCGATCAGTCTCGAGCTTTGCACCTTTACAAGGATACTGGGTATTTCCGGACTCCGCCAAAGTCCTTCGGCGGTCTGCCTCGAGTTTCGGGGAATTGTACAAAAATCGAAATGATGTCCGGGTGAGCATCCAGAAGGGACGCACGGGGTGGTGCCAGATTTCTTCACCGTTTCCCTACGAAATAGCCCCTTCGTGGTTGGCCGAAGGATTCACCGCATTTGAGTGGATTTCTGAGGAAAGCCGTTATCTTCAAGCAAACAGTCTGAAACCGTGGAAGGCATACTGGGTCTACAATCCAGGTACTTCCGACACGGTACTACCGATCCCGTCCGTTCCTGCGGTTGTCACCGGATCATCACTGGCGAAAAGAACCGATGTGATCGATTGGGAGATGAGTGTCTCGCTGGTGGGGAAAAATGAGAGTGATCCGGACAATTATCTGGGAGTGGCAAAATCGGGTCTATCCAAAAAACATCACTATGAAAGCCCCGAGCCACCGCCGGCTTTCAGTTTTTCACAGCTTTACTTTGTGACCAAAAACAGGAGACTCTCAAAACGCTACCTTCCTTCGGACAGGAACGAATTTGAGTGGCACGTAGCAGTATCACCCTCGGACGAGCCGATGGAGATTCGAATGAACGGGCTCTCCGATATTCCGAAAGACATGCACCTGTTCTGGATAGACAAAGAAGGGGCGCAACGAATCGGCGACACTACGACTATTCCCGTACCGCCCCATTCAGACACAAAACACGGGTATATCCTCGCTACACGAAACCCGAATACCGTGGCTTTGTACACCGGCAAATTTCACCTTGCCCCAAGCTACCCTAACCCCTTTATCCACACGGCAACGATCGAGTTCGTGATTCCGTATGCCTGGAATTCGGACGGTACAAAGCAGACCGGAAACAACCGGTCGGTGAAGCTTTATGTGTATGATATGTCGGGAAGACGAGTGGCGACTCTGCTTGACGGTCCCACGAAAGTCGGCGTGTACCGGAAGGTGTGGAATGGGCGAAACGACAGTGGTCGACCATTGGCGGGCGGAATGTACATTGCCCATCTTCGGGCGGGGGAGTTCGCAAAATCCATGAAGATGTTCAAATTACGGTGATTTCGTTTTCGAAAACCTGTATGCCGCCGTTTATTTGTAACCGTTTATTTGTAGAGCCGTTCGGCCGAACGGCTCTACAAATAAACGGCACCCCGGTAAACGGCACCCCGGTAAACGGCACCCCGGTAAACGGCACCCCGGTAAACGGCAC
>CAYOTW010000230.1:0-1552 GCA_964407005.1 Candidatus Woesearchaeota archaeon
ATTAACTAAAAATTCCCTGCTACCGGAGGTTTACTCGTGATTCAACCCGGGTTTCGCGGCCAAGTACGAGCATTATACCCAAAATTTGTTCGGGATTACGCCCTTCACCGCGTTTATGAACTGAAAAAATTGAATTCCGGGAAAATAAATGGTATTTTCTATTCGAAGACTTGACATCAATCGGTGCGGAACACCATATTATTCCTTGATAGTCTCCTGTTCGCGAGTCTATCACTTTGAGCACCCTATTGAGAAACCTCTCATTCCCGAATCAATCCATTTAGTTTCGAACCCGGTCACTAATAGGCTGAGATCCGGATTCAGACTCCAAACCGAGTCTGAGACCGTCGGGCGCTTCAAAAAGCGGTTTCCCGATATAGATGAAAACGCCTTTTTTCAGTTACGAATTGAAATACGCGATTTCGAAAACTACGCAACCGGACGGGGATGTCCTCCGTCTCGGGTTATAATTTTGTGATAATGAAACCAGCATCCGAACCGAATGGTTCCCTTGTGCGAAACCAAATTAGATCTGTTTGGCGACAGAGTTTCCAGGAATTAAAGCGATGCCGTTTCACTTTCGGTTCGCAATTCCGCAGGATGTCTTCGCTATTCGAGTTCTCACGGTTCATTCGATCGGATTATTTCGGCTTGGATAGTATCTTTCCTACTTTTTTTCCCTCCAGTTCTAAACCAGGGGTATGAGGATGAATGTTGTAGATCTGAAATCCCATTCCATGACTGAGCTTAACGAGCTCGCCGGCCAGTTCAAAATTGGTGAACACCGTCACCTCAATAAGCAGGAGCTCATTTTTAAGCTTCTGGAAGCGCAGGCTGCAAAGAATGGACAAATGTTTGCCGAGGGCGTTTTGGAGATTATGCCGGATGGTTTCGGCTTTCTTCGCTCTCCAATGAATAGCTATCTCAGCGGACCGGACGACATCTATGTTTCGCCCTCACAGATCAAACGGTTCCATCTTAGAACCGGTGATACTG
This sequence comes from Candidatus Woesearchaeota archaeon, assembly GCA_964407005.1. Lineage (GTDB taxonomy): Archaea > Nanobdellota > Nanobdellia > Pacearchaeales > GW2011-AR1 > CAYOTW01. The sequence goes on from CAYOTW010000230.1 coordinate 997, forward strand.
TTTCCGGGCAGGTCCGACCACCAAAGGATTCCGAGCGCTATTTCGCTCTGCTCCGAGTTGAGATGATCAACTACGAGGATCCTGAAGAGTGTAAGAAGAAGATTAATTTCGACGACCTTACCCCATATTTCCCGACCGAACGGTTCAATCTTGAGCATCATCCTAAAGAGGTGTCGTCGAGAATAATGAATCTGTTCACACCGACGGGTAAGGGGCAGCGCGGATTGGTCGTAGCCCCGCCTCGAACGGGTAAAACCGTTCTGCTCAAGAATCTGGCCAACGCAATTTTGCATAATCACCCGGAAGTGATCCTAATCGTACTTCTGATCGATGAACGTCCGGAAGAAGTAACGGACATGAAGCGGTCGGTAAAGGGTGAAATTGTCAGTTCTACATTTGATGAGCCCGCCGAGCGCCATGTCGTGGTAGCTGAAATGGTGATTGAAAGGGCAAAGCGTCTGGTCGAACATAATCGGGATGTTGTCATTCTTCTGGATAGTATTACTCGTCTGGCACGAGCGCACAACACCGTGGCTCCTCATTCGGGACGTATTCT
>CAYOTW010000231.1:0-1552 GCA_964407005.1 Candidatus Woesearchaeota archaeon
CGATACCAAAACGGCCGTTTTATCTGTACGAGACGGCCGTTTTCCATGGCAGCCGTACTGTCGAACTTGAATTACCGCACCAGTATATTCCAGTTCTCGAGGTTCTTTCTTCCAAGCCCTGAACGGATAGTTCTCGCGGGCTTCCGCACCCGTCCAAGAGCATTGTACTGCGTCCGCGGATTTGGGCCCGAAAAAGAATTCCCCGGTGCCCGTATCCCTGAAGATCTCACTGCGGGAGTTACCGTGTCAACGGGCCAGTGATCAATTCCGTATGCAGAGAGACTATCCAGAAAAGCCGTGGTGAACCGATTATCCGGATTCATATTTGCGTCCGGGAACCAGGAAATCCAGCTATGCCCGGCCTCTTCAAGGTCCTTCATAAAAGGCATCAATTTGGCATAGTCCACTTCTTCCTCGGTATCGCTTGGTATTTCGGTGCAAATGACAGGGTAGCCGGCCTGCGCAATCGCATCCGCATACGCGACATTTCCCTCATACAGATGATAGCCGACCGCTGCATTGTCGTACTCGATACGAGACGATTTTTCAACCATTCGTGTTACGGTCGAACTACTCACTCCGGAGGGGGTAAAACAGATTTTGAAGGTTTCCGGTGCGAGATTATCTACAAACACGTACAGACGGTCTATATCCGCTATCAGTTCGTCGCTGAATCCGTCGCCCCATTTTTTCGGTTCGTTACATAGCTCATAGATAACATGGGTCTTGTGCTTGTATCTTGGGGCGTATATGCTCCAGAATTCCTTTGCCTGGGCCAGGCTCAGGCTCCCGACTTCGTGGTAGTTGAGTACCGCATAGATCCCCTCCTCCTCGCAATACTGCACAAGAGCATCAACGGCCTCCGTAGTTTGGCCGGGTAGGTACTCTTCCCCGAATTCATTCGTCTGCCCCCAGCGGTAGGCTTTGAAAACAATCCTGATACAATTGAGGTGAAAATCGGCCGACAGCGAACGAAAATACTCTCGGTGACCAACTGAATCCGCACCGAATAGTTCGGGGTTGCTGTTGGTCATATTTGAGTTGATCATGAATCGGCACCCTCGAAGCGGGTATCCTGCGTCTGAGTGCACCATATTCATATCGTTGATGACGGTACGTCCCCGCATCGCGGCCTGTCCCGCCGCAAAGTACCCGATGATTCCAAAGCAAATAAGCACGGCCTTCATAGTAATTCCCTCTCATTGCCGAAAAAACGAGTCTTTTCGATTTCTAATCACCCGTTATGAAGAGTTATGCTTATGAATTTATCAAACATAGCCTGAGTAGAAAGATACTACCCTCACGGGCGGTCCGCAACAATGTTCCAGAAATATGACGCACTCATCGCAGGCGTGCAGAAGCAACATGTGTTTTGCTTTTTGCTCCGTGCCTTTCCAATCACCGGCATTTTTTCCAGATAGGCCCGAATTCGGTAGAACGGCGTTGAAACGAAGTGGAGAGAATGGTGAAATTTGCTCGCCGCGTTATAAATGAACCAGGCAAAATCTGCCGCTTACCCTCTCTTTCTTGCCGCAATTTTGTGTAACGTCTC
>CAYOTW010000232.1:0-1544 GCA_964407005.1 Candidatus Woesearchaeota archaeon
GTTCATTTTCCTTCAAGAGGAGGCAGCAACGATGAGAAAATTCACAGCAGTAGCAGTCGTCATGATGCTCACGGCCAGTTTTGCCGGGGCGAGCGTGATCTCACAGATCATTGAGGCGGAGAAGAGCAGCAGCAGTGACGCCATCGACCTGACAGGCGACGGTGGCTACTACTGGGCCGTCTGGGATGACGATGTCGACAAAGACGACAATGATGCCTACGAAGCCACCGACTGGAAGAGCGGCATGAGCACCATCGAAGTGAGTGCCAATTACTCCAGCACCAGCCCCGATTCGCATGTGTATGGCGATCATCAGCCGACCGACCCGATGTGGGATTCCGGCAATGATCAGCCGAACACGAACTTCAACTGGACCGATGGCACCAAATTGGGCGCCGCCAGCGGCTTTGAGCCCGGAGCCCTTCGCTACAACCAGGTCCTTGGTTTCGTGCTGGGCTCGGACTACCGTGATAACATTCGCAAGGGGGACGATAACGATACGCCCCTCGACACGTCCGACGACTACCCGGCCCTGGATCCGAGCTATCCGGACACCCTGCAGGATTACAAGGACGCTGGATACGAGTTCGGCACGGTGACCATTCCAGTTCCGGTTCCCGTGGGCGATTCGACCATCATGCTGTACTTCAACAACCGTCGTTGCAGTTTCATCGTTGGCGGCGAGTTGTCCGTGGACGGTGACGCCGGCGATACCGGCCTTACCGGCAATGGGCATCTTTCCGGCGTCGATGCAGGCGCCAAGGCTCGCTTCGTAGCGCAGATCGACGTCACCGGTTCCACGCAGGCCCAGGACCTGCTGGTGACCATCATGGGTCAGGAAGTAGACAGCGACACCAACCGTCGACTGAACCTCCAGGCCGTCAGTGTTACCCCCGAACCGGCGACGATGAGCCTGCTGGCCCTTGGTGGCCTGGGCGTGCTGATCCGCCGCAAGCGGTCGTGAGCCTGTCGAACGGCAAGCGGTCGTAAGAACGCGGCCGTAGGGCTCGCAACTTGTTGCGGGCGCGATGGCGGAAAGATGAACCATCAGGCGGGCGATCCCTTCGCGGGGTCGCCCGCTTGCTTGCGCGTCGGCTGTGCTGCGGGACGTGCGCGACAGGCGAGACGCCTGTCGTACAGGTGTAGCCGTAGGGCTCGCAACTTGTTGCGGGCGCAATGACGGAAAGAATGGTAGGCTGGGCACTTGTGCCCACCTTCCTGCGGAAAGATGAACCATCAGGCGGGCGGTCCCTTCGCGGGGTCGCCCGCTTGCTTGCGCGCCGGCTGTGCTGTGCTGCGGGACGTGCGCGATACAGGTGTAGCGGAACGGGGACGCAAACTCTGCCGAGGCATTCCGCCGGCAAACCGTCTACCAGCTCTGCTTACCGGGCGTCTGCCGGCACACGCAGCGGTTCGGTCCGCAAGCGTTCATCTCGCCTGAAGCCGACGGTTTGCCAGCCCTACGGGACTTGCGCGACAGGCGAGACGGCTGTCGTACAGGGTGTCGTACAGGGAAGGCGAAGAGGCGTTACTGCAGGAAGGGG
>CAYOTW010000233.1:0-1541 GCA_964407005.1 Candidatus Woesearchaeota archaeon
CGAGCTTTTCGGGCCGACCGCAGTTGCATAAGATACCGGGTACGCACCGTTTGGTAGAATGAATCGTACCTCCCATCCCGGTAGTCTGGAAAAGTCCACTCAAACGGCTCCCACTTTTTGTTTTTGTATCGAGCGGCGAGATCGGCGTAGATACCGCGGTCCAGGTAGACCTTTTGACCAGCTTCTTTGGCCGAAGCGAGCAGAATTTTGTGGTGATCGAGATACCCACAGTCCAGATTGACCGTCCGGTTCCCTTCGTGCGCTCGCTCATTTTCCACATAATTGCAGTGGATTTTCATCTCAACAAGCTCGGTCGGGGGACGGAGCTGCGAGAAAACGATTATTCGGCGAAGGAGATGGGGTCCCATTTCCGACAGATAGTAGTCGGTAACGTCGAACGGGTATGGCTCGCTGGTGTCCTCGATCGGCCCCCAACGTTCGACTAATCTTCGGCATGCTTTGTGAAACGCTGTTTCCGAGCCGTACAGGACTGCGACAAAGAATCTCACGTTTGCAGGGCTTTCAACAAGTGCCATTGGGAATCGCTCCGAGTGCCCTTTCGAAAACTTCACCGTGAATGCCGGATTGATGAACAATGAAGTCATGGAGTTCTTCGGGCTCAAGAATTTCCTTGGTAAGACTATCGGCAGTTCGAATCCGCAAAACATTTCCCTGAAGATACAAATGAGTACCGTTTCTGCAATAAGTGAGCACCGGATAGGTCATCATATTAAATTTGAACGAGTCTTCCCATGCATGAAGGAACGTGGAATCGTCGACAATATCTACCTTATAGGTAAGCCGGTGTTTTTTCTGGTTGTTCATGATGGTGAAAAGATCAACCCGGTTCCTGCCCGGTTTTGGCTCGAGTACCAGGTCATTGAACCGGTTTGGGACCGTGACGGTGATATGCGAGGGTATACGCACCGGTCGGTACATGAGATACCCGGGATCCACAACGAACCGAGAACCGTCATGAATGAGCAAGACCGCACAATGAGTATTCGGTCCATAGTGACGATCGCATAGCAGGGGATATGCCTCATAACCATAGATTCGTAAAATACTGATAAATGCGGCATTCAGGGAGAAACAGGTGCCCCCGGTCCCAAACGAGAGAAAATCCCTCAATACCTCGCCGGGGAGCCGTTTTTTCTTTTCCGAAGCCACCGTAACGGAGTTCTTGATGATTTTCGTGAGGTTCTCAAACGGTACAGCGGAAAACGCTACGCAAATCCTCTCGAGTGTATCCTCTCGGTACGTTGTCCCAATCTGTAGCTCCGTCCCCCCTTTCGCGATCGCGGTCCGCGAGTCCGTTTCGGTCGGCGGAATTCCAAATCGCTCCCGAAATCTGAGCAGTACCTGAGGATCTATGGCATCAAGAGGACTTGGTATTTTGGACATAATCGGGTGATCCTGCACAGAGACTTAGTTTTGTTATTTGAAAAAATACGTCGAGCATCAGGAATACGCATACCGGAACGATTTTAAGGGGGAGATTCGATGCAGCTCCGTCCCCAACGATGCAGCTCCGTCCCCAA
>CAYOTW010000234.1:0-1539 GCA_964407005.1 Candidatus Woesearchaeota archaeon
AGGACATGCACCTGTTTATCACCAATGTCAATGAGGATATCAACAACCTCTTTACCATTACCGGAGTAAATAAGTATTTTACCTTTATTTCGGAAAGCGATATTCATTAAGCATTATAGAACTGCTTAGCTTGAACGGAGATACCCGGCATCCACCCTACATCTTTACGTATTCACGCAGCGCATCGGGCAATGCAACAGATCCATCCGCTGTTTGGTAATTCTCCATCACGGCTGCCATCGCGCGTCCCGCGGCAACACCGGATCCGTTTAGTGTATGAAGGTAGGCGGGCTTTCCGGCAGCATCCTGGCGATAACGTATCTTAGCCCGGCGGGCCTGGTAGTCGAGAAAATTGGAACACGACGATATCTCCAGATATCTGTTGAGACCCGGCATCCATACTTCCAGATCGTATGTTTTGGACGATGCTGCTGACGTATCGCCGGAGCAGAGCAGTACAACCCGGTAGTGAAGCCCCAGTTTCTGCAGCACCGTCTCGGCATTCTCCACCAGCTTCTCAAGCTCGTCAAACGAGGTTTCCGGCTCTACAAACTTTACCATCTCCACCTTCTGAAACTGATGCACCCGCACAAGGCCGCGTGTATCCTTTCCGGCAGAACCCGCTTCCCGCCGGAAACAGGAGGACTGCCCGGTAATACATTGCGGCAGCGTGGATGCCAGTAGTATCTCATCACGGTACAGATTTGTAAGCGTTACCTCGGCCGTTGGTATCAGCGAGAGGCCGTCGCGGTCTAAGCGGTAATACTCGTCCTGAAACTTGGGATACTGCCCCGTACCCGTCATCGATTCGTCGTTTACCAGAAACGGCGCAAACACCTCGGTATAACCATGCTGTGTTGTATGCAGATCAAGCATCATGCTGATGAGCGCCCGCTCGAGGCGCGCTGCAAATCCCTTGTATACATAGAACCGTGCGCCGGAGAGTTTCACGCCGCGTTCAAAATCGAGGATGTCGGCTTCGACGCCCAGGTCGTAATGTGTCTTCGGCTGAAAGTCAAACTCAGGCTTCCTGCCCCACTCACGGACAACGATGTTATCATTCTCATCCTTTCCCTGGGGAACACTCTCATGAAGAATATTAGGAAGTGACAACATCATATCCTGGTACTGCGTATGCAGCGATTCCAGCTTACCTTCTATCAGGCCGATCTGTTCGTTTATCTTCTTTACTGCATCCATTGGTTCGTCGGCGGACTCGCCGTTTTTCTTTTTTATACCAATCTCTTTCGAGAGGCTGTTTCTATCACTGCGAAGCGTATTCATCTGCGCATCCAGGTCACGCCGTGATGCATCGAGCTCCTTAAGCTTTTCAATATCGCATGCTTGCTCCATGTGGCGTATCTGGAGCGTTTTTGCTATAAGGTCGTAATTCTCACGTACAAATCTGGGATCTAACATCAGCTTTTCTCCATCGTTTCTTTAACTGCGTTCACGTATGCGTAAGGTGCAAGACGTACTTACTATTTTCTGTACTCACTTTTCAACTCTGCCGCAGCATACTTTTTTTATTGCATCCTC
>CAYOTW010000235.1:0-1536 GCA_964407005.1 Candidatus Woesearchaeota archaeon
GAGCACGAGCACGAGCACGAGCACGAAGCACGAGCACGAAGCACGAAGCACGAGCACGAGCACGAAGCACGAAGCACGAAGCACGAAGCATAAATTTTGCTCCAGTGCCGGGGGGGTAGCGGTTACGTCGAGTCGGGATTTCTCGGATACCGATTGGGCAAAATTCATGTATATTACAGATTGTCTTCCAAATACACGATAGCGTCACCAGATCTCCGGGCGAAACTTGATTAAACAGACCGCAATTCGAATCGGGGCTGGGAACCACGGTCCCGATGTACTACACAAGGAGGTTCCTGATGCGGATGCGAACACGATCACTTATGGGTGCCGCGGCACTTCTGGCGTGCATGGTTGTGCCCTCCCGGGCGATTGTCGGGATAGGGGTGCATTATGGATTGGATTTTTCACTCAGTATGGATGCTGCGTTTGACGAGCCGATTGCCTTTCAAGAATTTGGAGTCACCCAGTTTACCGGTTTCATGAGAGGCTTCAATGATACGATAATAGCCCATTCGAATTCGAATTTGGATTCAGCGGAACTTTCATCCTTGTATGAAAAATTGGAGGCTCAGGGATCTGATTTCAGCGCGACCCTCCCGATTCTTCTGTCTCGTACCGGAATCGAGCGAACCTGGGTAAATCTCGGGGGAAAGTTCTACATTGATATTATTCCGGTCCTGGACGCGGTCGAGCTGTCGGTAAATATGGGGGTGTGGGAATATGAAGCGTACCTGAAGTATCCCCAGGGAGTTAAGTCAAATGTGACGGAAGAGGGAATTCGGGCGGCTTTTAGCGACGGAGATTACTCATCAGTGCTCGTTATGAATGATTCCATCCCGATTACTCTAACAGAATTCGGGATGGACTATGCCGGGCTGTCCGGCACCCCCTACTCGAAACTCCAATTTGATCTCTCAATCCGAAAAAACATCGTCGCCCTTCCAAAGCGCATGAAGATCTTCCGGCTATACGCGGGCGGCGGACCAAGCATGCATTTCGCTACGCCGGTGGTGACTTCCGAAATGGTCGAAAAAGTGGCCGGCGATGCGATCGAAAAGGCTCTCGAAGAAGGTTCTGGTGATTTCTCGCAATTGCAGACAAAGTTCAAGGATGGTGAAACTCTGAAACCAATCATCGAAGAGATCCTGGCGGGCCTGGCCGTCCCCAAATTCGGCCTGAACATTCTGGTAGGTACCCATGTCAAACTCCCGGTCGTCCCGATCGGGTTTTACGTTGACGGTAAACTGATGATTCCGTTCGGACCGTACGACGAAGCCGCTAATCTGACCGGTTACGGCTTTCTGCTGAACGGCGGAATCACCGTGGGGCTATAAACCGTACACTTTCTCGCGGATTTGATTTGGGGGCATTCCTTGCGGAGTGCCCCTTTGTTTTCCCGCAATCAGTGCATGTCTGGAAACCCCGGCCGGTTCCGCGAAGAGAACCATCGTTTTCCACGCTCAATCACTTACAAAGAAAGCCTTTTCAAGGAGCAAGCTTTTCTAATACAGACTAGTCCGGAGACAACTGAAG
>CAYOTW010000236.1:0-1528 GCA_964407005.1 Candidatus Woesearchaeota archaeon
ATTATCAGTCCGCACAACATCGGAAAGGATTATTTGCCATGCAACACACGGTTCGAGGCAGAATGCTGCAATTTATGACGGCTGTCGTTTGTTTGCTTTGTACTTCCGCAGATTCAAAGACGGTGTATGTAGGTTCCGGGCAGGAGTTCCGGACATTCGGAGAAGCGGCGCGGCACGTTGAACCCGGAGACACTATTTTTGTGCATTCCGGGATCCATGCGGGTGATCAATGGGTAGAAAACCTCTCGGGTACCGCCGAAAACTGGATTTACATCGTGGGTGAAGACCGGGAGAAGACGAGGTTTGAAGGGGGTGTGGGAGCATTGATTCTGACCGACCCCGGCTACCTGGAAATTCGGGACATCACCTTTGCCCGTCAGACCCACAACGGACTGAATATTCACGACGGCGACTCTTACGCCACACCGGGTAAGCATCTCCGGTTAGTAGATTGCGTTTTCGAGAATCTTGAGGGGAACGGGAATCTCGATTTCCTGAAACTGTCGGGAGTGGATAGTTTTGAGGTAATTTCCTGTCATTTCCGGAATGGATCGATGGGAAGTGGAATAGATATGGTCGGGTGTCACGACGGTGCGGTGCGAAACTGCACGTTCGAGAATATACCGGGTGGTGGTGTTCAGGCCAAGGGGGGAAGTCACCGTATTATTATCGAGCGTAATCGGTTCATAAATTGCGGCATTCGCGCCGTAAACGCCGGCGGCAGTACCGATCCGGAGTATTTTCGCCCGAGAGACGTCCAGTATCAGGCATCGCGGATAGATATCATCGCCAATGTATTTGTCGGTGGTGTGGCTGCAATCGCTTTTGCCGGGGCAGTGGACAGCCGGGCGGTACACAACACTATCGTGAATCCAACCAGTTTTGTTGTACGCATTCTTCAGGAGCAGAACGAGGGCGGCAAATTGGCTGTGTGCGGAGACAATGCGTTCCACAATAACCTGGTATATCTCGATCGGGTTCTGTGGGAGGAGGTCAATGTCGGCCCGGGCACGAGACCGGAAACAATGTCTTTTCAAAACAATCTGTGGTACACGCTTCAGAAACCTTCACGCAGACCGAACGTACCTGTTTCGGAAAATTCCGGCATCTACGGAAAAGACCCGGGATTTGTGGACCTCGATTCAAACGACTTTCGCATACCCCCCGAGAGTCCCGCCGCCGGAACAGGACGAAAGCGTGAGGGGGTATTCCGGGACATCGAGGACAATCCGTACGCCAATCCGCCGGCAGTGGGAGCATACGAGGCAAATCCCAATGTCGAGGTAGAAAAAGGATCCGATCGGGAAACCGGCCTTCGCGGACTGCTTCTCCGTGGGGAGTATTATGCAACATTGATGAGGTATTACGCAATGGAAGCCGCACGCGGAGCGGCATCGTTGGTGGGGTTGCGGTAGACGGAATGTAGGGTACAGGTTTCAAGCAGTTATTTTTTAGGCAGTTCAAAAAAAACTATGGGTGCAATTCGCAGGCGTTTTGCTATAAAACAATGATTTTTAAGGGGTTTTCG
>CAYOTW010000237.1:0-1527 GCA_964407005.1 Candidatus Woesearchaeota archaeon
CAACGGCACCGGCAGAGAGTGAGTAGGCCGTAGGGCTCGCAACTTGTTGCGGGCGAGAGGCTCGCAGGTTGGGCGGCGCGGTTGTGGCGTCATTTCTGGACGACAGCGATGTCCTGTACAAGCAGCCGCGGGCCGTGCCATTGCCAGGCCACGAGCTTGCCGTCTGGTCCGGCGGCCAATCCGCTCCATGGCTTGCCGTTTGAGGGGAGGGCCTGCGGCGCCGACCACGTAGCGCCGTTCCAGACAAGGACCCTCTCGTCCACCAAGGCTGCGAGCTTTCCTTCGTCCATGGCCTTGATGACGGGTGGCGACGGGTAGTACTCATTGTCGCCGTTCACTGAGGGCTCGGGGCCATCGGCGGTGGCAGACGCCGGCCAATGGTAATGCCAGTGCCCAAGTTCGCCCCAAGACCATGCGTGGACATGCCCCCAGCCATCCATTGTGGCGAATCCGTCGGCCTCGGGTGCCGGTGGAGTGAGCTTGGTTAGCGAACTCCATCGGCCCTTGCGCAGCAGTTGATAGCCGATGTAGTCTGGTCGGTGTTCCATCCATGTGAACGGTCTGACGGTAGCTGACACCAAGACCTGGTTGTCGGTCCGTGCACTCAGTGCCAACTGGTGAACGGAGAAGCGTGCTCGGCCTGTCGTGGCTTGTGGAGTGCTCCACCGCTCTCCGTCAAAGGTCACATGATGGATCTTGTTTGCGGACGCGCCCTCGACCATCGGAAATCCGATGCCATAGGACTCGGGCGGCACCAGCCCGCGGGCGTATACAAGGTGGATCATTCCATTCGTATCAGTGACGGCAGCCAGGTTGGAGATGTGGCTGCCTGCATCCAGTCGATCGATCTGCACGGGGTCAGACCAACGCTCGTTCTTCCGGTGTATGGCTGCGACGAATGCTCCTGTCCGGTCGTCGAAACCGGCGACAATGATGAGGGGCCTGCCCTTAGCATCGAGCAGAACGGTCATTGCGTCTACGTAACTCCATCTGCCGCCGCCGATGGTCTTTGGCTCGCTCCACCCGTCTGTGCCGCGAATCATGTATGAGATAGTCCCGGGAGACCAGGACCTGAAGAACACCCAGAGACGGGATTGACCGTCATAGACCGTGTACGATTCGTCATCCCCCTTGGGCGGCGACACACTCAGCGTTTCGCTTCCGCTGAGTGACAGGTGTATCTGTGGAGGACCGGATGGCGGCGTGACCACCGGCAGCCCGGCCTCTTCCCGGCAACCAGAACACCCAGTGGCAAGAAGGCCCACAAGAGTACCGATCATGAGGGAATCGCTCTGGAAACGCATCCCTACTCCCTTCGCCTGCCTGGTGTCGCTCTAAACGCACTACCAGCATACTTCGCATATTTACGGCCACTACGTCAAGGCTGCCGTTGGTATTGATCTGGCGAGTTTCTACCTTGGGCGCTTGTGTCCAACTACCGCTTTTGCGGCTGCGGGTTTGGCGTATCGGGTGTTTCGTGTCAGCGTCGTCGGCCTCGCAGGAGGTTCCGCCGGACGGGCTTGCGTC
>CAYOTW010000238.1:0-1517 GCA_964407005.1 Candidatus Woesearchaeota archaeon
CCTCCTGAAACCGCGTTTCCTGAATCAGCATAAACGGCGAAGCCCATATTTCGATCGGAGCAGATCGGACCGTTGCCCTACTTGATAAGGAAGGGCTGGTTGAGGTGTTCCGCAGCGACGGAACAAAGCAGTGCGAGTTCACAGTTGGGAATCATCTTGAGGATGTCGAAGTTGTGGCGGCCGAGCAACTGATCAACGTTTGCGGATTCACGCAGGCCACCAGAATTCTGCAGATTCCGTGGATGTTCGCCTACGATTACAGCGGAGGCGCACTTGGGCTAACCCCCATCACTGCATCAAAAGCAGCACAAGGATTCCTGACGAACTCAAAGTGCTTGGATACACCTTTTATTACCTTGCGAATGAAACTCGAGTTTTGCGTACCCGGCATGCCGGATTTTATCCTGATTCCATTTTCTGTAGGGGCACTCTATTCCGGCTCATCATTCTTATGTTCCAGTAGTTTCAACATCCGGTCGAAGTCGCTTTCAAACAGCTTATCCTGAACAATGCGGTATTTTTCAAATTCACTCTCGGCGTGGGCTTTGGCAATTTCCGCTGTCACTTTTCCGGCGTCTTGAAGGATATCCCGATCCCAAAGTCTTAGGAATCCACTCAGGCGTTCTTCCCAATCCGCCATAGTCATGGGGATTTTTCGCATAGCCTGCATTTCCGCCATGTCCAAATATGCCGAAACAATACGCTGCATCTGCCCTAGCTCAAATTCTGAGAGGTAGTTCTTGGCGATGACAACATCATATCTGTGAATCTTCCCGCCGGGAGCACCATCCCAACTAGTAAGCCCCATCTTCTCCTTCCTGTGATTGGAACGATCCACAATGACTTCGGCTGCTGTATTTCCGTGAACAGCGTAGTGCATCTTGTTTTGAACAGCGGCAAAGAAACGTTTAGTCGCTCGGGCAGATGGATCATAATCCAGTGCTGTGGCGTATATATCCGTGATCTTCTGGTAGAACTTCCGCTCGGAAAGCCGGATCTCCCTGATCTTTTCCAACTGACGTTCAAAAAATTCATCTGTCAGGATGCTGCCATGTTTCAAACGTTCTACATCCATGGTCCAGCCTTGAATGGTGTAATCCTTGACAATCTGGTTAGCCCATTTGCGAAACTGCACGGCCCGCTCATTTTCGATTTTGAAACCCACAGCGATAATGGCTTGAAGATTATAGTGATTTGTGCTGTAATTTTTGCCGTCGGCGGCAGTTATTAAGTATTTCTTAATAACTGAATTTTCTTGAAGTTCGTCATCGGCAAAAATACGCTTTAGGTGCTGATTAATGGCAGGAACTGAAACGTCATAAAGCGTTGCCATCATCTTCTGGGTCAGCCAGATATTTTCGTCTTCATAGCGCATTTCGACACTGGCTTCTGAATCGCCTATAGCTGCAACAAAAGTCAAATATTCAGCGGCAGAAGAGCGAATTGAAGCAGTATCCTTTTTTCCAGACTTTTGAATCTTTATGTTGCTATCCTCGTTTCTCGGGTCAGTCATGATC
>CAYOTW010000239.1:0-1514 GCA_964407005.1 Candidatus Woesearchaeota archaeon
CTTCCTCGGCGGTGGAAACAGCCGAAAGGCTCTTTCCGTCATATATATGAGGATTATCCCTTAGGCACGTGTACAACCAAAGCTTGCTGATGCCGCCGACTGCACGCTCGAAATATGGTTTGGACAAGGGAATCATCTTTGGCTTGCCGGTAGTGCCGCTTGTGGTGTTATAAATGATCGGTTTTCCGGGGAAAAGAACGTTTTCTTCTCCGCGGCACATACGATCCACGTAGGGGCGATGACGTTCGAAATCTCCGATGGGAACGGCTTTGCGAAAGTCTGCCACAGTTTTCACCTGTCCCAAACCGTGATCTCTACCGAAAGCCGTTTCGGAACACGTTTTCAGAATACCGTGAAGTACCGACTCTTGGGTTGCTTTCAGATTTCTCGACTGTTTGTTGAAGGCACGAAGCTGAGGGCTTCCGACCATCGTTATCAGGCTTTTTCTGAACCAGGGCTTTTCGGCAAGAGCGAACACGTTAACTCCTTCTGGAAGCCAAATCAAACCATACAGCTCCTCAGCATCAAATCCTGGGAGCCGCTCTTTTTGGTGACAAATCCCAGGCGAGACTCACCACTGGAGATTCGACAATCCGAATGAAAACGAGTGACAAAGAAAAAATAAGATGTTTCATGTACTCCAGGTGGCTTGGATAGAAAAAAATCTCCGACGTCCTTTTTGAAGAATCCAACAATATACCACAGGCCCTGAGACAGACGAGGCCTAAGGCAATCATTTAGCCCGAATAGTAAAAATCGCGGCCTGATACTATGTCCTTCACGCAAGTGGAGCAGAGAACCGACAGCGTTCTTTGCTCCATTTCTTTGTATCCGGGGTGGAATCTCACCCGCAGACAGGCATCCAGCAGTAGGACAGGTAGCATTCCCCTCGATCGTTCGGCTATTTTTCTATTATGCACCAGTATTTCCGAGGCCCGTGCAGTCCTTGCCTCTCTCTACCGGACCAAAAGGAACTAGTAGAGCGTTTCCGAAGTAACGTTACTGAATCGGTGAGCGATCAGTGGGGCAATCGAGGCGCGAATGAGGAGAATACTGGAAGTATTTGACGATTGAGCAACGAAGACTGCGCCGCTGAGCGCCGGCGAGATTGTAACGTTATTTTGGAATCGCTCTACTAGTTTCATTGCCATGGAATATCTCGACACAACCGACAAAGACGGGAACTACACAGGAGAAAAGAAGCTTCGTTCCGAGGTTCACAGAGACGGCGATTATCATCGTACGGTTCACGTCTGGATTCAGAATGCCGCCGGGGACCTGCTGTTTCAGCTCAGGTCGCCGACGAAGGAAACTCACCCGAGCTTGTGGGACATTTCAGCCGCCGGACACGTCGCAGCCGGGGACTCCCCCGCCGAATCGGCGGTGCGCGAGACTTTTGAGGAACTCGGAATTGAGCTGAAGGAATCTGATCTGGAGCACTTAGGGTCTGTAAATCAAGAGTACCACTCCCCCGACGGCCGGATCATCGATCGAGAAGTCGCCGATGTTTACCT
>CAYOTW010000240.1:0-1513 GCA_964407005.1 Candidatus Woesearchaeota archaeon
CGTCTACGACAATACCATCGGGCATTTCTCCGTGTCGAGCCCCCAATATGCGCACGACCGACAACAAAACCTGCATCCGATCCGGAGAATCGCATCGTAATTCCTCAAGTCGCCGAAAAACCGACTGTCCTTTTGCAAAGCAAGAAAGCACGACCATGGGCCCGATCTGCTCTCGAAACTGCCAAAACGGTACGCATTCGGTTTTTCTTCCCACAACATCGAAAAGCTGAGGTTGCACGATTCCTTTCACTCCAAAAGAGGTGGAACCCTCTTCCTGAATCCCCGGGCGACATCCCATTTTTCGCATGAGACTCAAGGCAGGAAGCGCCCATGAATCGACCGGTGCATTCTCAATAAGGAGCGTCCCCTTTTGCACCAGTGATTTTGCCAACAGGAGAATGGAGGCCAGCACGTCGTCACCCGGCAACGAGATCTCCACCGGTTTGTCGGATTTCGAGGAGAAATCCCCGGTTACCCGAAAAGCCTGCTTCGATTCACCTTTTTTCTTCTGCGCAAACATTCGCATCCGCCGCACCAGAGGGTCTTCCTCCCGATGCACATTCGCACTACGAATTTCAATAGAGAGGCCAAAAGTAGGCAGCACATGCCTGAGGGGAGTAATAACTACATAACCGGTGTCGAATTCAACGCGGTGCCCCTGCCCGACCGCCAAACCCAAATAGGCATGAAGGTCATTTTGGGCAACAGAGAGATCACCTACTGGAAAGGGTGCGACCTGTTTCAAATAGAGGGCTCGAGCATTGTCCAGTTCCTTGTTCTCGATTACTCCCCCGAATCGTTTTGCGATACTGTTCCAGAAATCTACACGACTTTCCGGTAGCCCTTCCATAGCAACCGGCACCTTGGCTCCAAGGAGGAGAAAAAGGGTGAAGTCCGCATGAGGAAGATCCGGATAGGGAAGAAATATCAGCGAATCGTCTTGGGCATCGCCGGGGGTAATTGTGAGCGAACCGTCGTCCGCTTTCTCCCATACGATTCGCCGCCCCATTCCTTCAATCCAACGCCACCACTGAGGGTTATCGGGAAATGCCGCAAATCGTACGGAGATTTTCTTGGCAACAGCCAATGCCAAGGCGGCAAAAGCGGCTTCTGGACTGGGGGGAAGGACAACCTTGCCTTGTATGGATTTAGCTTTTCGAATCTCCAGCACGGTTTTCTTAATCCTTTCATGCGGGAAGGGCCAATAACCCGAAACTCTTACGGTTAACCCAAGTCGGTGAAGCCGGATGCATCATCCCATCCCGCCAAGCGGGAGGAGGACGACGTGCGTAGGTTTGTCAGACAAAAAGCCTTATCCCAAGTTTCGCAACTAACTCACGGTCCCGCCGGGCGGGGATCAAGGTATCTCAGCGGATACCCCTGCGCTTTTCGTAAGGCAATCAGGCACTGACCGGAACTACCGACAAACTGCCAAGGCAAAGCTACACTATTAAACGGACCAAGTCAGAATACACCCTCCTACCCTTCCCTTCTGTTCAGCAGGTAGAGCACC
>CAYOTW010000241.1:0-1513 GCA_964407005.1 Candidatus Woesearchaeota archaeon
GTTGTTTTTGTTATTCCTGATGATGTATTATAATAAAATTGTTGTGTATCTCCTGGGCTTAGATAAAAAGCAAGATTATCCCAATCTATATCATCGAAATAATCCCATTGACTATCTGTGAGGTTATCCCACGAAATTTGATCACATATATTTTCTGAAGGCATAAAGATTCCTGCTTAAAATATTATTTATTACTTAATTCAATTAAATGTTTCCATGTTCCTTCAATGCTAACATCAATTGAATTAAATATTCTAGAATTTAATAAGCAGGCGATAAATCCCGCCATCCAAACTGGAGTAGCTTTTTGTCCGCTAACATGGCTGAATTCTCCCTTTGCGTTTTGGTAATAGAATTTGTACCCTTTGGGATATGAAACAGTAAAGAAATTATCTTTTTTATCGTAATTTAGATCCCATTTTTGTGTCCCGCTTGATATACCTTTTACATTAATCATATAGGGCATATTAACAGAATCTTTATGGTATGTAGAAACACATAAAATATTAGATTTTATTGCTTTTTTTATTGTATTTGATATTGCATTATTATAATCTAATACAGTAAACGGGAATAGAAGTATATCAACTCCTTTGATTATAGACCATAGTATACCTGCAACTACCGACGATTCTAATATATGCCCACTATTTTTTATAATTTTAGTCATGTACAGATTAGATCCAGTAGCTATTCCTGATATATACTCATTTTGGGTTGATAGTATACTGGTCGCCATATGTGAAATACCTATTTTATCAAAAACATTTTCTGGATTATCGCAAAATATTTCTATTTCTTCGGCCAACAATCCTGATGCATCAGAAACGCCTGAGCCCAATATAGCTATACGAACCCCGGAGCCATCCCATTTAGATTCCAGTCCTAAGTCAGCAGGTGTATAATTAATAGGTTCAATCTTATTAACATTATTTTTATTATTTAATTTATTTACTTTACAAATATACATTACAATAATATATCCTTTGGAACTTCGAAGGTATCTCCCATCCCCAGTAAATCTATTTTAAAATTATATTTAATACGTTTTAAGAAGTATACATTTTTTTGTAAACACATTGCCATTAACAACGAGAAAAAATTATCTGTGATAACCATTTTACAGCGATTTATCTCATCTAGTTGTTTATGGAAGTTCCTACGATGGGGAATATACCATAGTCTAGAGTTTTCTAATTCTAATTTATCAAGCATATAATTTTTTAAAACACGATTATCAATTAATATACCTGTTTTCTTTTTATTAGACTTACTCTTAGGGTAATAAGCGACAAAAGGATGTTGTCCTCTCCACGTCTCATTGGCTAAATTATAATAAATCTGAAATATATTTTTTTTGCTTTTTTTATTATTATATAATATTTTATAGCAGCTAAAAGAACTATCTGAGTAATTAAAACCTATTTTCTCTTTTGCATTTATTTTTACCATATTCTCATTAAATTTATAATGCAAATTGACTGCAAGGTCATAATGTTCTTCTTTAAAAGTT
>CAYOTW010000242.1:0-1508 GCA_964407005.1 Candidatus Woesearchaeota archaeon
CAGCACAATCCGGGGCATCCTGAACCTTTCAAGCATATTGAGTCCGGATACTCTTCGGTGAAGTACTTTGACAGCAAGGAGAAGAAACTTCTGTCCCCCTCATGGGAACATGATGACCTTGAAACGTCACTCTCTCAGGTACCCAAGATGTACACCGAGCCGGAGGAGTTCCGCAAGCACCTTGCCTCATCGACCTTTTACCATGTCCTTGATGTCGATCCGAAAGCCCCTGTGCGACTTCCTCAACCAATGCGCCCGGCAAGATTGCCCGGTGCGGACGGGGAAGATCTGGTGTCCTGCTTGTTCACGCTTCGGGAAGCTCATCGAGACAGGTTCGAGACCGTTGAAGACTCGCTTCGGGCCGCTTTCCCGGACTTCGAGCGGCTTGATTTCCCGCCTGTCGCGGCCGGCACGCTTGCCATGACATGGAAGGACAAGAACTACTCGCAGCCGATATTCACTAATCAACTCTCAGAGGGCACGCTGCGGTTCCTCTGGCTCGCGACGCTCCTTCAAAGCCCTGGTCTTACCGCCGTGACACTACTCGATGAACCTGAAGTCAGTCTTCACCCGGAACTGCTCAGTCAGCTTACGGACTTGTTCCGAGAAGCGTCTGACCGGACCCAACTGATTGTGGCCACGCATTCCGACCGATTGATCCGATTCCTCCAACCACGTGAAGTTCTCGTGATGGACCTTGATGAGGACGGTACCGCTATGGCCAACTGGGCGGACACCATGGATCTGGACAAATGGCTTGAGGACTACTCGCTCGACGAAGTCTGGCGAATGGGACGAATGGGAGGTCGAGCATGAGGATTGTCATAATGGTCGAGGGCAAGACGGAAAGAGTCTTCATTCCATATCTTCGGAATTTTCTACGCACGACACTTGAAGGCAATATGCCGAAGCTTTCTACGCACAGCTATGATGGGCGCATCCCAAAGAATGAGAGACTCCGCAGAAGCGTTGAAAATCTCCTCAATGACACGAAGAGCCCTGCCAATGCTGTCGTTGCGTTGACCGATGTCTACACCGGCACCGGTGATTTCACCGATGCCGCTGATGCAAAGGCAAAGATGAGGCAGTGGGTTGGCAACGTAGCATCGTTTTACCCCCACGCAGCGCAGCATGATTTTGAGGCATGGCTTCTTCCATACTGGGATGAGATACGGCGCAGAGTGCGCGGCAACCGGAGCAGCCCGGGGGCGAATCCCGAGGCAGTGAATCATAACAATCCGCCATCAAAACGGTTGGATGAGCTGTACCGAACTAGCGAGAAGAAAAAGGGCTATGTGAAAGAACGTGACGCCAAGGCGATACTGAACGGCAAAGACTTGATGGTTGCAATCAAAGCCTGTCCGGAGTTGAAGGCTTTTGTGAATACGATTCTCCAGCTTTGCAATGGAACCGTGATACCTTGAGACACGATAGACGGAACGAATGGAAACTAAGGGCTCGCGCAAAAATGACTTCACATTTTTCGTTCGCTCTTGTTTGCGGATATC
>CAYOTW010000243.1:0-1507 GCA_964407005.1 Candidatus Woesearchaeota archaeon
TAGAATTTGCATCTTCAGAATAGAAAGACTTCATCTCACAATTTGCCCTGGGTGTTTAAGATCCAAACATGTCTCTTTTTTTGTAGGTTGTATGGAGAAGTTTTTCTGCTTTTTTGCTTCCGGGTTCTCCGAGATATTCTTTGTATATTTGTTTTACAATGGGGTTTTCATGGGATCTTCTGAGTTTCTTTTTAGAGTCTTGTTTATGTAATGCTTGCGCTCTTTTTTGTAATACTTCTGGATTAAAGTAGATTGGTTGGCCTCCGCCCCCTACACATCCTCCTGGACAGGCCATCATTTCTATAAAATGGTATTTGTCTTTTTCTTTTAATAGTTCTCTTATGTTTGCGCCTCCTGATGCAGTTGCAAATTTTATTGTTTTGTTTCCCAATTTTATTGAACCTTTTCGTATTGGCTTTGAAGATCTTAGTGATTTTATTACTACATTGTCTCTTCTTTTGTTTACTTTTTCTGAAGCTGTTCTTAAAGCTGCTTCCATTACTCCTCCGGCTGCTCCAAAGATGTCTCCTGCTCCAGTTGATATTCCCAGAATTGGGTCAAAATTTTTGTCTTTTAGATTTTTGAAATCAATTTCTTTTTCTTTAATTAGTCTCCCTGCTTCTCTTGTTGTTAAAACATAATCTACTGCTGTGTCTAGTTCTGGACGGGTGGATTCAAATTTTTTTGCAGTGCAAGGCATTATACTTACTACCACGATGTCTTTAGGATTGATTTCTGCTTTTTTTGCATAATATGATTTGATTAACATTCCTAGCATTTCATGAGGGCTTTTGCAGGTGGACATATTTGGCATTAGTTCATGGAAAAAGTGTTCCATCATTAAAATCCATCCCGGACAGCAGGTTGTAATCATTGGAAATGGCCCGTTATTTTTTATTCTTTTTAGGAGTTCTGTTGATTCTTCCATTATTGTTATGTCTGCTCCCAAATCTACATCAAAGACTTTATCAAAACCACATTTTTTTAGGGCATGGACCATTTTACCTGTTACTAATGATCCTGGTTTCATTGAAAACATTTCTCCTAATGTTGCTCTTATCGAGGGAGCTGTTTGAACAACAACGTGTTTTTTTGAATTGTCTAATGCTTTTTTTACTTCTTCTAAATGCGATCTTTCTTTGATTGCTCCAACTGGACAGTTAATTAAACATTGCCCACATCTGATGCATGCAACTTCTGAAAGGTGTTTTTCATTGTATGGTGCGACGTGTTCATTATGTGCACGAGACACAAAGTCAATTGCATATACTGCTTGAATTTTAGAACAAACTTGGACACAGCGTCCACAATTTATACATTTGTTATTGTCTCTTATAATTGAGGCTCCAAGATCTGGTTTATAATCTTTTATTTGTTTAAATCGATCATTATCTAATCCTACTTGTTCGTATATCTCTCTTGCTTCAAAATCATCAGAAAGTGAATTTATATCTATTCCCGGATTTAATAATTCTAGATTTCTCTTTCTTGCCTTTTTTACTTTTTT
>CAYOTW010000244.1:0-1506 GCA_964407005.1 Candidatus Woesearchaeota archaeon
GTGCGACCAGCGGTTTTTCAGGATCAGGAAACATTTTTTGCTGGTGATTACTCAAATGCGCCGGGACATCCCAGCACGATTCTTCACAAATAACCCAGATACCATCAATGATTTTATCGGTAAAACGGCCATCCCGTTCAATCAGTTCAGCATAGACCAAATAGTTTAACACAGCTCTTCTTTTATAAGAGACCCTGGCATATTTTGCCCGCGATCCTGTTCTGTGATAATCAAGATAAAGCGTAGCAGACAGTTGTCCCCAGTCAAAATCAAGAAATGTAGTGGCAGAATCAATAAAGGCCTGTTTAATATTTCCGGGTATTGCATCCCATTCTGCCGAATCGGCATAAGTTGGGTAAGGATGCCACGCCTCGCGTGGTATAAGCACATCATTCAAGTCCACTTTTTCTAATTCTTTTTCGAGCAAATCACGCTCATAAGGAGGTTGTGCAACCATGCATATACAGAGCGAAAGCAAAAAGAATGTTATTGTTTTTCTCATATTTAGCTTTTTTTATTTATTAATACAGATTAACATCGTATTATTTTGATTGTACGCGTAAAAAATCTTCCCGTAAAGGTGTAAAACAATCCACCAACCTACATTTTTTTGTCAGGCGTTGTATGCCGTGCATTTTGTTTGGTGACACCGCATACATGTCGCCTGGTTTCAAATGTTGCTTTTCTTCATCCTCAATAAAAAGCAGTATCTCTCCTTCTACCACGTATGCTGTTTGTTCATGTGGATGTGAATGGGTTTCGTCAGGTTTATCCTGTGGCCCGTTATCAAAATCAATAACAACCATCATCAGGTTGTCCGTGTGGATCATTCGTCTTTCAATGCCCTTTGCAATGACATCCGGACTGGTGTTTTTGTATTTCAGTGTTGGCATATTTTTATTTATTATATGGTTGAGCAAATTCGTGAATTTGCTTTACTTTTGTTGAGCCGCTTTGGTTTTCTTTTCAAAATATTCATTAATATTATAATGTGAATAGGGTGACAAAGGCGCCCAATTTTCCGGTATAAAATTGGTTAATTCATTTATTTTATTTTGAAAACCTTGTGATCGTGCCAGGTTATCCCATTCGTTCGGATCTTTTTCCATATCATAAAACTCTTTGGAGCCGTCCTCATACTGTATAAGCCTGTATTTCTCACCCCTGACAGCAATGTTGCCTTCCCCGTAAAACGTAAGGGCAGGATAATTCCATTGTTGTCCGGGGTTATTGATCAGCTCTACCAGGGAATGTCCGTCAGCCAAAGCATAGGCCGGCAAATTGCACAAGTCAAGCAAAGTTGGATAAACATCAACCAGTTGCACCGGTTTATTACACTTATTAGCATTTGCACCAGGTGTTTTAAATATCATAACCGAACGGGTATCCCTTTCCCATAGTGCCTGTTTGGCAAACCTGTTTTTTTCACCCAGGTGGTAACCATGGTCAGACCATAAAACGATTATGGTGTTACCAGCATATTTTGAGTTTTCAAGCGCATCCAGC